>NZ_JAPSKN010000091.1 GCF_031181705.1 Streptomyces sp. | reverse complement strand
CCATCTCCATCTGCTCGAACTCGCGGGTGCGGAAGATGAAGTTGCCGGGCGTGATCTCGTTGCGGAAGGACTTGCCCATCTGGGCGATGCCGAACGGCGGCTTGCGGCGCGAGGTGGTCTGCACCTGCGAGAAGTTGGTGAAGATGCCCTGCGCGGTCTCGGGGCGCAGGTAGGCGACGGAGCCGGAGTCCTGCGTGGGGCCGAGGTGGGTGGACAGCAGGCCCGAGAACTGCTTGGGCTCGGTGAACTGGCCCTTGTTGCCGCAGTTGGGGCAGTTGACGTCGGCCAGGCCGTTCTCCGGCAGGCGGTTGTGCTTGGCCTCGTAGGCCTCCTCCAGGTGGTCCGCGCGGAACCGCTTGTGGCAGGAGGTGCACTCGGTCAGCGGGTCCGTGAAGGTGGCGACGTGGCCGGAGGCGACCCAGACCTCGGGGGCCAGGATCACGGACGAGTCGATACCGACGACGTCCTCGCGCGACGTCACCATGTAGCGCCACCACTGGCGCTTGAGGTTCTCCTTGAGCTCGACACCGAGCGGGCCGTAGTCCCAAGCGGCGCGCTGACCGCCGTAGATCTCACTACAGGGGAATACGAAGCCACGGCGCTTGCTCAGGCTGACGATGGTGTCGATCTTGTCGGCGGCCACGGTGCTCTCTTCATTACGACGACGAATACTGACTGCGGCGCGGAAGCGCCTCGACGAGGGGTGGTGGTCGGGAGGCGGGCGGGCGAAGCGAGTTGCTTCCAGCGAATGCTTCAGATTACCGGCGGGGGCGCCCCCTCAATCAAATCGCTCCCCCTCCGGCGCCCTCAAGGTCCCGGTCAGGACGTTTGTTGACAACGGTTTCCACATTTGTTGAAAATGAGTGTCATGAACGTACGACGACGCCTCATACCCGCCGCCCTCGCCTCCGCTCTCGGCCTGGGCGCCCTGACCGCCTGCTCCAGCGACAGCGCGGCGACGGGCGACACGGACAAGTTCGACGTCGTCGCCTCCTTCTACCCGATGGCGTTCCTCGCCGAGCAGATCGGCGGCGACCACGTGAACGTCTCCAGCCTGACCGAACCCGGCCAGGAACCGCACGACCTGGAGATCAGCACCAAGCAGCGGGCGCAGCTGGAGGAGGCCGACGCGGCCCTCTTCCTCAAGGGCCTGCAGCCCGCCGTCGACGAGGCGGTCGCCCAGACCGGCATCAAGACGAAGATCGACGCGGCCGCGCTCACCACGCTCGAGGACCACGGCACCGGCGGCCACAGCCACGAGGGTGAGGAGGGCCACGCCGAGGAGGAAGGCCACGCCGAGGAGGAGGAGCACGCCCGCGACCCGCACGTCTGGCTGGACCCGGTGAAGTACGCCGAGGTCGCCGAGGGCGTCGGCAAGGCCTTCGAGAAGGCCGACCCGGACAACGCGGCCGACTACAAGAAGAACACCGCGGCCCTGGTGGAGAAGCTGAACGGCCTGAACAGCACGTTCGAGAACGGCCTGAAGAACACGAAGACCAAGGTCTTCTTCACCAACCACGCCGCCTTCGGCTACCTCGCCGAGCGCTACGGCCTCACCCAGGAGGCCATCTCCGGCCTCGACCCCGAGAGCGAGCCCAGCGGCGCCCGGGTCAGGGAGCTGCAGGAGGAGGCCAAGGCCGACGGCGTCACCACCGTCTTCTACGAGACACTGGTCTCCGACAAGACCGCGAAGACCCTCGCCCGCGACGCGAACCTGAAGACGGACGTCCTCGATCCGCTGGAGGGCATCACCGACAAGTCCCGCGGCGACGACTACTTCCAGGTCATGGAAGCCAACCTCAAGGCCCTGCAGAAGGCCCTGGGAGCCAAGTGATCGACCCATCGGAGGACGGCATGACCGAGCCCGTCGTATCCCTGCGCGGCGTCCGCGCGGACCTGGGCTCGCGCCCCGTGCTGCGCGGCATCGACCTCACCGTGCGCCACGGTGAGGTCGTCGCGCTGCTCGGCGCGAACGGCTCGGGCAAGTCGACGGCCGTGCGCAGCGTCATCGGCCAGGTGCAGACCGCCGCCGGCGAGATCCGGCTGTTCGGCACGGACCGCAGGCGGTTCCGCGACTGGCACCGCGTGGGCTACGTCCCGCAGCGCACCACGGCCGCGTCCGGCGTGCCCGCCACGGTGACCGAGGTGGTCTCCTCCGGCCGCCTGTCCCGGACCCGCTTCGGCGTGCTGCGCAAGGCCGACCACACGGCCGTGCGGCGCGCCCTGGAGCTCGTCGGCATGGCCGACCGGGCCAAGGACCCGGTCGACGCCCTCTCCGGCGGGCAGCACCAGCGCGTCCTGATCGCCCGTGCCCTCGCCTCCGAGCCCGAACTGCTGATCATGGACGAGCCGATGGCGGGCGTCGACCTGGCCAGCCAGGAGGTCCTCGCGCACACGCTCACCGAGCAGGTCTCCCAGGGCGCGACGGTCCTGCTCGTGCTGCACGAGCTGGGCCCCCTGGAGCCCCTCATCGACCGGGCGGTCGTCCTGCGGGACGGCTGCGTCGTCCACGACGGCCCGCCGCCGAAGGCCGTCGGGCAGCACGCCCTGCCCGGCCACGACCACGTACACCCGCACGCACCGGCGGGCGCCGAACCGATCCGCACGGGACTGCTGAGCTGATGGACTTCCTCGACTACGCCTTCATGCAGCGGGCCCTGCTCGCCGCCGTCCTGGTCGGCATCACCGCCCCGGCCGTCGGCATCTACCTCGTGCAGCGCCGCCAGGCCCTGATGGGCGACGGCATCGGTCACGTCGCCATGACCGGCGTCGGCCTGGGCTTCCTGCTGTCCTGGTCCCCGGTGTGGATGGCGACCCTGGTCTCCGTCCTCGGCGCGGTCCTCATGGAGCTGATCCGCTGGTACGGCAAGACCCGCGGCGACATCGCCCTCGCGATGCTCTTCTACGGCGGCATGGCGGGCGGTGTGATGTTCATCAACCTCGCGCCGACGGGTTCCAACGCCAACCTCACGTCGTACCTGTTCGGCTCGCTGTCGACGGTGTCCGAGTCGGACGTCACGGCCATCTGCGTCCTTGCCGCCTTCGTCGTGCTGGTCACCCTGGGCCTGCGCCGCCAGTTGTTCGCGGTGAGCCAGGACGAGGAGTTCGCCCGGGTGACGGGCCTGCCGGTGCGCGCCCTGAACCTGCTGACGGCGATCACCGCGGCCGTCACCGTGACCGTGGCGATGCGCGTGGTCGGGCTGCTCCTGGTGAGCGCGCTGATGGTGGTGCCCGTCGCGGCCGCCCAGCAGATCACCCGCAGCTTCGCCGCGACCTTCGCCGTCGCCGTCGCCCTCGGCGTGAGCGTGACGATCGGCGGCACGGTCACCTCGTACTACCAGGACGTGCCGCCCGGCGCGACGATCGTGCTGCTGACCATCGGCGCGTTCATCGTGCTGACGGCCCTCGCCACCCCGCTGGCCCGCCGCCGCGCCCGGGCCCGGGCCGCCGCGGACACCGCGGGCGACCCCACCGAGTGCGCGATCCCGGGCAGCCGGAAGTCGGCCGACGGGGTCGGCGTCTGACCGCCCCCGCACCGGGCTGGCACAATGGCCCGGGCAAGGCAGACGTGAGGAGGCAACGGTGACGACCGCTGGACCGTCCGTGAAGGGCCGCGCCACCAAGCAGCGGGCCGCTGTGGCGGCGGCCCTGCAGGAGGTCGACGAGTTCCGCAGCGCGCAGGAACTGCACGACATGCTCAAGCACAAGGGCGACTCGGTCGGGCTCACCACGGTCTACCGCACCCTGCAGTCCCTCGCCGACGCCGGTGAGGTCGACGTCCTGCGCACCGCCGACGGCGAGTCCGTCTACCGCCGTTGCTCCACCGACGACCATCACCACCACCTCGTGTGCCGTGGCTGCGGCAAGGCCGTCGAGGTGGAGGGCCCGGCCGTGGAGAAGTGGGCGGAGGCCATCGCCGCCGAGCACGGCTTCGTGAACGTGGCCCACACGGTGGAGATCTTCGGCACGTGCGCGGAGTGCGCGGCGGCCGCGAAGTAGCCGGCCGGTCGCGTCGGCAGCCGCCGTCCGGCCGGTTCGTCCGCGCGGGCGGCGCCGACGCGACCGCCGTGCCGGCAGCACCGCTGCGGTGAGGCGGGCAGCAGCCCGAAGTCCCAGGGACCCCCGGCTGGTTCCGCCCGCGCCGGCGACGCCGATGTGACGCCGCGAGCTGCGGCACCGCGACGGCGACGACGAGCGGGGCCCGCCCGCTGCCCGATGTCGGTGGAGGTCCGCACCCCCTGTCGCCAGGGTGACGAGCGTGATGACGGCGTGGTCCGCCCGGCGTCGGTCTGCGGGCCGTGCCGCCGTGCCGCCGCCGGAGACGGCGGCGAACAGCCCGGTCCCCGGCCGGCAGCACGGGGCGCCGGCCCGGGCGGGAGTCCTACGGCTGGCCGCCCTCCATGGCCAGCAGTTCCTCGTTCGGGATGGCCCCGCCGAAGCGCCGGTCCCGGGAGGCGAACTCCAGGCAGGCCCGCCACAGGTCCCGCCGGTCGAAGTCCGGCCACAGCACGTCCTGGAAGACCATCTCGGCGTAGGCGCTCTGCCAGATCAGGTAGTTGGAGGTGCGCTGCTCGCCGCTCGGGCGCAAAAACAGGTCCACCTCCGGCATGTCCGGGTAGTACAGGTACTTGGCGAAGGTCTTCTCGTTGACCTTGGACGGGTCGAGCCTGCCGCTGCGCACGTCCTCCGCGAGCGCCTTCGCCGCGTCGGCGATCTCGGCCCGGCCCCCGTAGTTCATGCAGAAGTACAGGGTCAGCCGGTCGTTGCCCTTGGTCTGCTCCTGGGCGATCTGGAGTTCCTTGGCGACGGACCGCCACAGCTTCGGCATCCGCCCGACCCAGCGCACGCGCACGCCCAGTTCGTCGAGCTGGTCGCGGGTCTTGCGGATGAAGTCCCGGTTGAAGTTCATCAGGAAGCGCACCTCGTCGGGCGAGCGCTTCCAGTTCTCGGTGGAGAAGGCGTACAGGGAGATGGCGCCCACGCCCATCTCGATGGCGCCCTGCAGCACGTCCAGCACGCGCTCGGCGCCGACCTTGTGCCCCTCGGTGCGGGGCAGGCCGCGGTCCTTGGCCCAGCGGCCGTTGCCGTCCATGACGATCGCCACATGCCGCGGTACGAGCTCCCCGGGGAGCTTCGGCGGCCGCGCGCCGGACGGGTGCGGCTCCGGCGTCCTGTACTCCCGGCGCTGGCGCCCCAGGATCCCGCGTACGGCCATGTGTGTCTCGTCTCCTCGTGCTTGCTTCGGTTACTTCTCGACGTAGCGCAGCGAGCGCAGGCCGCGCTCCATGTGCCAGTGCAGGTAGGCGGACACCAGTCCGCTGCCCTCCCGGACGTGGCGCGCCTCGCACGCGTCGGCGGTCTCCCAGTCTCCCGTAAGCAGCGCACCGAGGAGTTCCAGGGCCTGGGGCGAGGGTACGACGCTGCCGGGCACGCGGCAGTCCACGCAGACGGAGCCGCCCGAGGCGACCGAGAAGAACCGGTTGGGGCCGGGCATCCCGCATTTCGCGCAGTCGCTGAAGGTCGGGGCGTAGCCGTTGACGGCGAGGGAGCGGAGCAGGAAGGCGTCGAGCACGAGGTGCGGTGCGTGCTCGCCCCGGGCGAGGGTGCGCAGGGCGCCGACGAGCAGCAGGTACTGCTGTACGGCCGGCTCGCCCTCGTGGTCGGTGAACCGCTCGGCGGTCTCCAGCATGGCGGTGCCGGCGGTGTACCGGGCGTAGTCGGTGACGATCCCGCCGCCGTAGGGCGCGATGGTCTCGCTCTGGGTGCACAGCGGCAGCCCGCGTCCGACCAGCTCGCTGCCCTTGGAGAAGAACTGCACGTCGACGTGGGAGAAGGGTTCGAGGCGCGCGCCGAACTTGGACTTCGTCCGGCGCACGCCCCGGGCCACCGCGCGTACCCGGCCGTGACCGCGCGTGAGCAGCGTGATGATCCGGTCCGCCTCACCCAGCTTCTGGGTGCGCAGCACGATGCCGTCGTCGCGGAACAGACTCATGGCGCCATTCTCGCAGGGTCAGCGCGTCAAGGGACCTCGCCCCTGCTGCGGGCGTTGGCGTAGGCGGTCGCCGCGCGCAGCCGCTCGGCCGGGGTGGCGTGCCGGACGGCGCCGGGGTCGGCGTCCCACTCCTTGCCGCCCCCGTACGGCCGCAACTGCACGTAGGGCCCCTCATGCCCCATGACGATGCCGATGCGTCCGCTGCGGGTGTCCACGACATAGGCGCCGACGGGGGGCTTCATCGCGCCACCGCCGCGGTCCGGCGGGCGGTCGGGACGCGAAGCCGGACCGGTTCCGTGAGCGGGCAGGGAGCTTTCCGCGCGAAACTCACCGGGTCGACTCCCGGCGACGGCGGGATCATTCCGGTCCTGACGAGTTCTGCCCGCAATTCTTTCACCGCGTCCTCCGCTTCTTCGGCGCGAAGCGCCGAGTGTCGTGCCTCCACCGTGCTCCCCTTCCTTTCGGAGTTTCACTCTTCGCAATTTTTCGGTGACTCTCCGCGCCTATACTCGGGAAGGGTCTGTGTCGTACAACTGCGGGGCGACGCAAAGAGGTTCGGGCATGATCGAATCGCGGAGACGAATTCGCAGACGCGTGGGACCGGACGGGGGCGCGGGACCGTCCTGGAATGGTCCTAGGGGGTAAACCCCCTGCGGAATACGGGAGTTGGCCGGATGTGGGGTGGCGCGGGGGCGCGTCAGGATCGACCCATGGACACGAAGAGAATCACCCCTCACGCCTCACTCGCCGCGGCCTGCGCGGTCCTGCTCTCCCTCGCCGTCCCGCTGACCGCGTCCGCCGTCACCCCCGGCCCCGCCGAGCCGCTCACCTGGTCCGACTGCCGGGGCGACGGCCTCGACCCCAGACAGCGGTGCGCCACCGTCGAGGTGCCGATGGACTACTCCGACCCGGACGGGCGGACCGTCGAGATCGCCGTCTCCCGCATTCCGAGCGAGAAGCCCTCCGCCCGCCGGGGCGCGCTGTTACTCATCCCCGGCGGCCCGGGCGGGGAGAGTCTCTCCGATCCCTCCGGCAAGGGGCAGAAGCTGCCGCAACGGGTGCGTGACGCCTACGACCTCATCGGCTTCGCGCCGCGCGGCATGGCGCCCTCCACCGCCGTCGACTGCCAGCTCGACCCCGCCGACCTCAGCCGGACCAAGCTCCTGCCCTGGCCCGCACCGGACGGTTCCGTCGAGGAGAACATGGCCACCGCCCGGCGCATGGCCGAGGCCTGCGGCCGCAACGGCGGTGAGCTGATCCGGCACATCAGCACCGCCAACGAGGCCCGCGACCTCGACCGCGTCCGGGCCGCGCTCGGGGAGCCGAGAATCTCCGCGTGGGGCGTCTCGTACGGCACGTACGTCGGCGCCGTCTACAGCCAGCTGTTCCCGCACCGCACCGACCGCGTCGTGCTGGACAGCAACAACGACCCCGACCCCACCCGGGTGACCCGCGGCTGGCTCGCCGCCTTCGAGCGGGGCGTGGAGGACAACTTCCCCGAGTTCGCCGCCTGGGCGTCGCGGCCGGGGAACCCGTACCGGCTGGCCTCCACCGCCGCCGAGGTGCGCTCCGGCTTCCTGCGTCTCGCCGCGCGGCTGGACCGCGATCCCCTCCCCTGGCCCGGTGCCGGTCCGGAGCGACTGGACGGCACCGTACTCCGCCAGACCATGCTGACCAGCCTCTACGACCCCGACGACTATCCGGTGCTGGCCCGGACGATCCTGGCCGCCCGCAAGGGCACCGTGCCGCCCGTGCCCGGGTCCCCGCCCGAGTCGGTCCTGCAGAACGTCGCCGCGGTCGGTGTCGGCACCATCTGCAACGACGTCGACTGGCCGGACTCGGCCGCCGTCTACCAGCGGGACGTCGACGTCAGCCGGGTGAGGTTCCCGCTCACGGCGGGCATGCCGCGCGGGCCGATGGCGTGCGCCGCCCTGCCGTACGAACCGAGGGAACCGGCCGTGCGGATCACCGGGCGCGGGCCGTCCAACGTGCTGCTCGTGCAGAACGAGCGGGACGTCGCCACCCCCCTCAGCGGCGCCCTGAGGCTCCGTCAGGCGCTCGGCGACCGGGCCGTCATGGTCACCGTGAACTCCACGGGTCACGACGCCTACCTCGCCAACGGCAACGCCTGCGGCGACCGGACCGTCTCCCGCTTCCTCGCCACCGGCGAGCGGCCCGGATCCGACCTGTACTGCGCGTGACGTCCGCGGTGGCCCGCCGCCCGGTGGCGGCGGGCCGTCGCGTGGAACGCCTGCGCCGGCTCCCGGTGCCGGCCCGTGGCGGGCTCGCCGGGGCGGTGCGGGGCCGCCGAGCCGGGCGAACGGGTCCGGCTCGGCGGCCGTCGGTGCGAGCAGGCGCGTCCAGGGGACGATCCGCCGGGCCGCAGGAGGGGCTCACCCCCGGCCGAACCGGCGTACGTACCGCCGCTGCCAGGGCGTTTCCACCGCCCGCCGGTCGTAGTGCCGGCGGACGTAGGCCACGGCCTGTGCCGCGGGTACGCCGTCCAGGACCGCGAGGCAGGCCAGGGCCGTGCCCGTCCGGCCCCGTCCGCCCCCGCAGGCGATCTCCACCCGTTCCCCGGCGGCCCGCTCCCACGCCCGGGCCAGGACCGCGCGGGCGGCCTCCGGGCCGGCCGGGAGCCGGAAGTCGGGCCAGCGGATCCAGTCCGCCTCCCAGGGCATCCCGGGCGGCCGGCGGCCCAGCAGGTAGACGCCGTAGGAGGGCAGGGGCGCGGTGGCATCCAGGGGGTGGCGCAGGCCCCGGCCGCGCACCGACCGGCCGGAGGGCAGGTGCAGGACGCCGTTGTCGTGCTCGCTCCACAGGTCGCTCACGTCCGCCATCATCCCCCGCGCCGCGCCGCGCGGGCGGCGGATTCAGCCCACGCCCCGCGGCTCTTGGGCCACCCGCGCCTCGATGCCCCGGAAGTGCACGGCCATGGCCCGCTGGGCGCCCTCCGCGTCCCGGGCGCGCAGCGCGGTGACGATGTCGCGGTGGCGGCGTGCGGTGATCCCGGGCGAGGGGTCGTGGGGCCGGCCGCGGGCGCCCAGGACCCGCCGGAAGACCGTCCAGAAGGCGGCGAGGAGCTGCGGGACGAGGTCGTTGCCGAGCGAGGCGTAGAGCACCTCGTGGAACTCGCGGTCGAGATCGGGGAAGGAGCCGTCCGCGCCGCCGGCGCCCTCGGCGACGCCCGTGCCGGCGGCGGCCTCCATCCGGGTCACCACCTCCTCCAGCCGGTCCAGTTCCGCCTCCGTGACCGTCGTGGCCACCCGGCGGATCAGGCCCACCTCCAGGACCTCGCGGACCTGGAGGATCTCGGCGAGGGCGCCGGGGTCGTCCTCGTGGCGGGCCAGGGTGCGGAAGGTGAGGCCGTCGACGAGGGGGGCGAGGGAGGCCCGGCCGACATAGGTGCCGTAGCCGTGCCTGATCTCCACGATGTCGAGGGCCTGGAGGGCTTTGAGCGCCTCGCGGACGGAGTTGCGGCTGACGCCGAGGGCCTGCGTCAGTGCGGCCTCGGTGGGCAGCGGCGCGCCGGCGGCGAGTCTGCGGTCGAGGATGAGCTGCACGACCTGGCGCTGTATCCGGCTGGTCCTGGGCTCCTCGGACATGCGCCGCATCGTACGCGGCCCGGACGTCCTACGTCCCACCTCCGGCGGTACCCGCCGTCAAGGCCGCCCGACAGGGCGTCGACTCCGGCTGCCGTACAGCGCCATTGGTGTGACCTCTGGCGGATGGGCCATTCGTGTGCGATCCCTTGACCGGCCCCGCGGCCCCTCCTATGGTCGCGCTGACCGCAGGACGTAGGACGTCGTATCTCCGCATCCGGCCCCGTCCCCCCAGACCTCTCGCTGGAGGACCCGTGCGCGACGTGACCCCTGACGTGCCGGCGCTGCGCCGCCGGTCGTTCCTGAAGCACACCGGCGCGCTGGGCGCGGCCGCCGCCGTCTCCGCGTCGCTGTCGGCCTGTTCGTCCGGGCCCGAGTCCACGAACGACACCGGCGACGGCGGCAGCGGTCCGGACCGGACGCTGACGGCGGTGATCGGCTACGGCAACGACGGCAGCTGGGACCCCACCCAGACGGCGTCCGCGTTCTGCATGGCCGCCAACCACCACATCTACGAGGGTCTGCTGGACACGGACCCGATCTCCCGGGAGCCGTACGCGGCCCTGGCGACCGAGGTCCCGAAGGACCCGGACGGCACGTCCTGGACGTTCACCCTGCGGGAGGGCGCCACGTTCCACGACGGCGAGCCGGTGACCGCCGACGACGTGGTCTTCGTCTTCGACCGGATCCTCGACCCGGACACCCAGACCCTCGCCAAGGGCTTCTTCGCGAGCTGGCTGAAGGAGGTCCGCAAGATCGACGCGCGGCGGGTGGAGCTGGTGCTCGCGTTCCCCTTCCCGGAGGGGCTTTCGCGGCTGACGCTCGCCAAGGTCATGCCGAGGCACGTGTTCGGGCGGCCCGGCGGCTGGGACGACGCCATCAGGGGCAAGGCGATCGGCTCGGGCCCGTACCGGCAGACCGCGCACCACCCCAAGTCGAACACGACCTTCGAGGCCTTCGACGCCTACAACGGCCCGCGCAGGCCCGCCTTCCGCAGGATGAACTGGCTGACGATCGTGGACGCGGCCCCCCGCGTCGCGAAGATCTCCGGGTCGAGCGCGGGCGCGCAGATCGCGGACAACATCCCCTACGCCAACATCGGCCGGCTGGAGGCCGGCGGCCTCACGGTGGCCGGCGGGGCCGGGATGAACAACCTGTTCCTGATGTTCAACACGCGGCACAAGCCCTTCGACGACGTGCGCGTGCGCCAGGCCCTGCACTACGCCATCGACACCGAGAAGATGGTTCAGGTCGCCCTCAAGGGCCACGGCAGGCCGGCCAGTTCCTTCCTCGACGAGAACAACCCCTCCTACCGCCGGGCGAAGACCGTCTACGACCACGACCCGGACAGGGCGAAGGCGCTGCTGAAGGAGGCCGGGGTCAAGGACCTGAGCATCGACGTCCTGGCGGTGAACGTCAGCTGGATCGTCGACTGCCTGCCCACCCTCAAGTCCTCCTGGGACGCGATCGGGGTGCGCACCACCCTGTCCCCGCAGGAGACCACGGCCGTCTTCACGAAGATGGACCAGAAGCAGGACTACCAGGTCGTCGCCGCCGCCTCGAACCCCAACCAGTTCGGCGTCGACGCCGACCTGATCATGCGTTACAACTACGGCCCGCGGAACCTCTGGATGCAGTACACCCGGTGGGGATCCGACCCGGTGGCCCGGCAGCTGTTCAGGGACATGGACCGGGCCACCCGGGAACCCGACCCGGCCAGGAAGAAGACGATGATCCAGGACTACATCGACGTCGTCGCCGAACAGGCCGTGCTCTACCCGGTCGTCCACAACGAGCTGATGACGGCCTGGGACCCGAAGCGGCTCAGCGGCATCAGGGCCCAGCCCTACCCGGGTATCAACCTCCTCCAGGCCAAGTGGGCCTAGCGGCATGACGGCCGTCCTGCGGATCCTGCTCCGCCGCGTCGCCCTGCTCGTCCCGCTGATGCTCGGGATCGTGCTGTTCGTGTTCCTGGTGATGCGGTTCTCCGACGTCGACCCGGCGTCCGCGTTCTTCCAGGGCGCCAACCCGACCCCGCGACAGCTCCACGACTTCCGCGAGGAACACGGCCTGCTCGACCCGCTGCCCGTGCGCTACGCCGCCTTCGTCGCCGACCTGCTCCACGGCGACCTCGGCACCAGCGCGCTGACCCGGGCGCCGGTGATCGACCAGGTGACCACCGCGCTGCCGCTCACCCTCCAGCTGACGTTCCTGGGCCTCGGCATCGCGGTCGTGCTGTCCCTGCTGGGCGGTGTCACGGCGGCGATCCACCGGGACCGGCTGCCCGACCAGATCATCCGGGTCGTGTCACTGACCGGGGTCGCCGCGCCCGGGTTCTGGCTCGCGCTGCTGATGATCCAGTACCTCGCCGTCGACCTGGGCTGGTTCCCGACCGGCGGCTACATCAACCCGGCCGACTCCTTCACCGGCTGGCTGCGGACGATGACGCTCCCCGCCCTCGCCCTCTCCCTCCCGGTGGCGGCGCAACTGACCCGGATCGTACGGACGTCCGTGGTGGAGGAGCTGGACAAGGACTACGTGCGGACGGCGATCGGCAGCGGGCTGCCGCCCCGGGTGGTCGTCGGCCGCAACGTGTTGCGGAACGCGCTGATCAACCCGCTCACCGTGCTCGGCCTGCGGGTCGGCTACCTGCTGGGCGGCGCGGTCGTCATCGAGACGATCTTCTCGCTGCCCGGCATGGGCAAGCTGATGATCGACGCCGTGAAGAACGGTGATCCGGCCGTCGTCCAGGGCGTCGTGCTGACCACGGCGGCCGGGTTCGTCGTCGTGAACCTCGTCATCGACATCCTGTACCTGCTGGTCAACCCGCGACTGAGGGATGCGACCACGTGATGACCCGCAAGAGCCTTGCCACGGCCCTGTCCCGGCGCGGTGTGCGGCTGCGCGGCCCGCGCCGGCTGCCGCCGCTGTCGAAGGCCGCCGTCTGCTTCCTGGCGGTCGTCGCCCTCATGGCGCTGCTCGCGCCGCTCCTCGCCCCGCACGACCCGCTCGACCAGCAGCCGCCCGTCGACGGCACCGGCCACCCGTCCGCCGGGCACTGGATGGGCCAGGACAGTCTCGGCCGGGACATCCTGAGCCGGCTGATGTACGGGGCGCGCTGGTCGCTCGCGATCGGGCTCGGCGCGACCGGGCTCGCCCTGGTGGCCGGCGCGCTGCTCGGGGCGATCGCCGCGACCTCCCGCAAGGCGGTCGACGAGACGCTGATGCGCTGCCTGGACGTGGTGATGGCGTTCCCGGGCATCGCGCTGGCCGCCGTGCTGGTGGCGGTGTTCGGCGGCGGGATCACGGTGCTGATCTGTGCGCTCGCCTTCCTGTTCACCCCGCCGGTGGCCCGGGTGGTCCGGGCCAACGTCCTCGACCAGTACGGCGAGGACTACGTGACGGCGGAACGGGTCATCGGCGCCCGCACCCCGCACATCGTGCTGAAGCACGTGGCGGTCAACTGCGCCGCGCCCGTACTGGTGTTCTGCACGGTCCAGGTGGCCGAGGCGATCGTCTTCGAGGCGTCGCTGTCCTTCATCGGGGCGGGCGTGCGGCCGCCCGACCCGTCCTGGGGCAGCGTCATCGCCGACGGCAAGAACATGGTGCTGACCGGCGGCTGGTGGGCGACCGTGTTCCCCGGACTGCTGATGCTCCTCACGGTGCTGTCCCTGAACGTCCTGTCCGAGGGCGTCTCCGACGCGTGGGCGGCTCCCTCGGCCCGGGAGGTGAAGGCGCCGGGCGACGACCGGCTGGAGGCGCCCGAGCCCGGCGGCGGGGAGGTGGCGCCGCTGCCCGGCCTGACGGAGGCGGCCCGCAGGCTGCGGGCGCGGGCCCGGCACGTTCCCCGGGACGGGCAGCCGGTGCTGGCGGTGGAGAACCTCACCATCGGCTTCGACGGGCGGCACGGCGGCGTGGACATCGTGGACGGCATCAGCTTCGAGGTGCACCCCGGCGAAGTCCTGGGGGTGGTCGGCGAGTCGGGCTGCGGCAAGTCGCTGACCGCGCTGGCGGTCATGGGCCTGCAGCCGAAGGAGGCACGCGTGCGCGGCCGGGTCCGCTTCCACCAGCGGGACCTGCTCGCCGAGCCGATGCGCGCACGCCGCAGGCTCCTCGGCCACGAGATGGCGATGGTCTACCAGGACGCGCTGTCCTCCCTCAACCCGGCCATGACGATCCGCGCCCAGCTGAAGCAGGTCGTGCGGCGCGGCGGGCGGCGCACTCCCGCCGAGCTGCTGACCATGGTCGGCCTGGACCCCGAACGCACCCTGCGCAGCTACCCGCACGAGCTGTCCGGCGGGCAGCGCCAGCGGGTCCTGATCGCGATGGCCCTGTCCCGCGACCCGAAGCTGATCGTCGCCGACGAGCCGACGACCGCGCTCGACGTCACCGTGCAGGCGCAGGTGATGGAGCTGCTGCTGCGGCTGCGCGAGGAGCTCGGCTTCGCGCTGATCCTGGTCTCCCACGACCTGGCGCTGATCGCGGACGTCACCGACCGGGTGGCGGTGATGTACGGCGGGCAGATCGTGGAGACGGGCGTCACGGCCGACCTGGTGCAGGCCCCGGCCCACCACTACACGCGCGGTCTGCTCGGCAGCGTGCTGTCGCTGGAGACGGCGCAGGAGCGCATGACGCAGATCAGGGGGGTCGTGCCGTCCCCGGCCGGCTTCCCGGCCGGCTGCCGCTTCGCCGACCGGTGCCCGCGTGCGAGCGAGGTGTGCCGCACGACGGCTCCCGCCCTGACCGGTACCCCGGCGCACACCGTGGCCTGCCATCACCCGGCCATGGAGCCGGCGGCGCCGGAGACCGAGGCCGTGTCATGAGCGCCCTGGTGGAACTGTCCGACGCGCACGTCGTCCACAGGGCCCGCAGCGGCGGGGTGTTCACCCGCGACCGGGTGTACGCCCTGACCGGCGCCGACCTGGCCGTCGCGCCCGGCGAGACCGTCGGCGTGGTCGGCGAGTCCGGCTGCGGCAAGTCGACCCTGGCGAAGGTGCTGGTGGGGGTGGAGCGGCCGACCCGCGGGACGGTGTCGTTCCGGGGGCGGGACCTGTGGGCGATGCCGGCCGCCGAGCGCCGCAGGGCCGTCGGCGCGAGCACGGGCATGATCTTCCAGGACCCGTCGACGGCCCTGAACCGCCGGTTGACCGTCCGGCGGATCCTGCGCGACCCGCTGGACGTGCACGACCGGGGCACCCGGGCCGGACGCGAGGAGCGGGTGCGGGAGCTGATGTCCCTGGTCGGTCTCCCCCGGGCCCTCGCCGACGCCCTGCCCGGGCAGTTGTCGGGCGGGCAGCGCCAGCGCGTCGCGATCGCCCGGGCCCTGGCGCTCGACCCGGACCTGGTCGTGGCGGACGAGCCGACCAGCGCCCTGGACGTGTCGGTCCGGGCGCAGATCCTCAACCTCCTGCTCGACCTGAAGGAACGCCTGGGCCTGGCCCTGGTGTTCGTCTCGCACGACATCCAGACGGTCCGGCGGATGAGCGACCGGGTGATCACCATGTACCTGGGCCGGATCGTCGAGGAGTGCCCGGCCGCCCTGGTCACCGACCGGGCCCGGCACCCGTACACCCGCGCCCTGTTCTCGGCCACGCCCGGCCTGCTCGACCCGATCGAGCCGATCCCGCTGGCCGGTCCCGTCCCCTCGGCGACCCGCCCGCCGAGCGGTTGCCCGTTCCGCACCCGCTGCTGGAAGGCGGACGGCGGCTGCGCGGACGAGATGCCGGCCTTCTCCGCCGCGTCGGCACCCGCGCACCGCTTCCGCTGCCACCATCCTGTCCAGGAGGACGAGTCGACCCGCGACCTCGTCCGCCGGAGCGACCCGATGGAGGCCCCATGACGATCACCCCGCTGACCGGTGTCATCCCGCCCCTGTGCACACCCCTGACACCGGACGGCGAGGTGGACGTCCCCTCGCTGCTCAGGCTCGTCGACCATCTGGTGGAGGGCGGGGTGCACGGCCTGTTCGTGCTCGGCTCCACCTCGGAGGCGGCCTATCTGACGGACGGGCAGCGCCGGCTGGTGGTCGAGACGGTCGTACGCCACGCCGGGGGGCAGCTGCCGGTGCTGGCCGGGGCGATCGACATGACCACGCCCCGCGTGCTGGACCACGTCGCCGCGGTGACGGCGGCGGGCGCGGACGCGGTCGTCGTCACCGCCCCGTTCTACGCCCGCACCCACCCGGCGGAGATCGCCCGACACTACCGCGCCGTAGCCGCCGCGAGCCCGGTGCCGGTCATCGCCTACGACATCCCGGTCGCCGTCCACACGAAGCTGCCCGGGGACGTCGTCCTGGAGCTGGCCGCCGACGGCGTCGTGGCCGGGCTGAAGGACTCCAGCGGTGATCTGGCCGCGTTCCGGCAGGTCGTGACCGGCGCCCGCGACCACCGGGGCATCACCGGCTTCAGCGTGCTGACCGGCTCCGAGCTGATCGTCGACGCGGCCCTCGCCGTCGGCGCGGACGGCACGGTGCCCGGCCTGGGCAACGTCGACCCGCACGGCTACGTCCGGCTGGTCCGCCTGTGCCGTGCCGGGGACGCCGAGGAGGCCCGTGCCGAACAGGAGCGCCTGTGCGCCCTGTTCGGGATGGTGTCCGTCGGGGACCCGGCGCGCATGGGCCCGGGCTCCTCGGCGATCGGCGCCTTCAAGGCCGCGCTGCACCTGCGGGGCGTGATCGACTGCCCGGCGACGGCCGAGCCGCAGGTGCCGCTGTCGCCGGGCGAGGTGGAGCGGGTCGGGAAGTACGTGGCGGCGGCCGGGCTGCTCTAGGTCCTGTCCGAACGACAGGCCTCAGAGGTCCCCGGCCGGGATCCGGCGGAACTCGATCGTCTCGTAGGTCCCCCGCACACCGGTCTCGTAGAGGATCCCCACCGCCTTCCGGCCGAGGGGCACCAGGTCGGAGTAGGCGGCGGGGTGCGGGGAGAGCGTCAGCGCCTTGGTGAAGGTGGCGCCGCCGTCGGTGCTGCGCCACACCGCCATCGCCCGGCGGGCGGTGGGGACGGACGGGCCGGAGAACAGCAACGGCCCGTGACGGCCCGCCGGTTGCAGGACGCTGCCCTGGACGACGGGGACGTCGTTCAGGGTCGGCTGCACGGTGTAGGGCCGGTCGAGGGAGGCGCCGCCGTCGCTCGACCGGCTGTCGAGGCGGTGGCCCGCGCCGGTGCCGTGCTGGTCCCGGGCGTTGAAGTAGACGGTGCCGTCCGGGAGTTGCGCGGCGGTGGACTCGTTGGCGTTGGCCGTCCCGTCGTAGGAGTCGTCGACGAAGCCGGGCCGCCAGGTGCGGCCGCCGTCGTCGCTGAGGAGCGCGTGGGCGCCGTAGTAGCGGGGTTCCCGACCGGTGTCCGGGGAGCCGGGCGGCGGGGACGCCGAGTGGTTGGCGGGGACGACCAGGCGGCCCGCGTAGGGGCCATGGGTGAGGGCGAGCGCGTGGCCGGGGCCGGTGGCGTACCAGCGCCAGGACGGGTGCTTCACCTGGGCGGTGATCTCGCGGGGCTCGGTGAAGCGGCGGCCGTCGTCCCGGCTGCGCTGCACGAAGACACGGCGGCTCTGCTCGGGCGTGACCTCCCCGCGCATGATCTGCGCCTCCGTCACGTCCCCGCTGTTGTAGGAGGTGAGGAGCACGACGGCGCCGCTGCGCGGGTCGACGACGGGTGCCGGGTTGCCCCGGGTGTCGCCGTCTCCCGCGGCGACGACGGTGAGCGCACCCCAGGTGCAGCCGCCGTCCGCCGAGCGGCGCAGGACGACGTCGATGTCGCCGGTGTCGCCCGCCCCGCCGCGCCTGCCCTCGGCGAAGGCGAGGACGGTGCCGGCGCGGGTGGTGACGGTGGCGGGGATGCGGTACGTGGCGTAGCCGCCCTCGCCCGAGACGTACGGGACGGAGGACGTGCAGCCGGGGCCGGCCGTGGCGGTGGCGGCGCCAGCGGTGAGGGGGGCGAGGAGGACCGAGGTGGCCAGGAGGGTGCGGCTGAGGAGTCTCATTCCTCAGATGCTCCCCGGCGTCACCATCCCCGACTCGTAGGCGACGATGACCAGCTGGGCCCGGTCCCGCGCCGCCAGTTTCCCCATGATGCGGCTGACGTGGGTCTTCGCGGTCAGCGGGCTCAGGCCCAACGCCCGCGCTATCTCGGTGTTGTTCAGGCCCCGCGCGACCAGCGTGAGCACCTCCCGCTCGCGCTCGGACAGGCACTCGGGCCCGCCGGCCGCCGGTGCGGAGGGGCTGCGCAGGAACCGCTCGATCAGCCGTGCCGTGGGCCCCGGCGACAGCAGGGACTCACCGGCCGCGACGGTCCGGATGGCGTCCAGGAGTTCGGCCGGACGGGTGTCCTTGACGAGGAACCCGGAGGCGCCGGCGCGCAGGGCGTCGACGATGTTCTCGTCGGTGTCGTACGTGGTGAGCACGAGCACCCGGACACCCGCGAGGTCCTCGTCGGCCGCGATGAGCCGGGTCGCCTCGATGCCGTCCAGGTCGGGCATGCGGATGTCCATCACCACCAGGTCGGCGCGCGCGCTGCGGGTTAGCTCCACGGCCTGCCGGCCGGTGGCGGCCTGCCCGACGACCGCCATGTCCGGGGCCGACTCCACGAGCATCGCGAACGCCTCGCGCACCAGCGTCTGGTCGTCCGCGAGCAGCACCCGTATGGTCATCCGGTCCTCTCCCCCGTCGTGGTCAGCGGCAGGACCGCCGTCACCTCGAACCCGCCCCCGGCCCGCGGTCCGGCGTCGAGTGTGCCACCCACGCTGCGGGCCCGCTCCCGCATCCCGACGAGCCCGAAGCCCGGGGTGCCGCCCGGGGCCGGCCCGGCGCCGTCGTCGCTGACCGACAGGTGCAGGGCGCCCTCCCGCTCCTCCAGCTCGACCCGGACGGCCGGTGCGGGTCCGGCGTGCCGCACGGCGTTGGTGAGGGCCTCCTGCACGATGCGGTAGGCGGCGGCGCCGACGGCGGGCGGCGCGTGCCGCAGCCGTACGGTCTGCTCGACCCGGGCACCGGCGAGCCGCGCGGCCCGCGCCAGGTCGGGCAGCCCGTCCAGGCCCGGCAGCGGGCCGCGGGTGTCGGCGCAGTCGCGCCCGGCCTCGTGCGCGCGCAGCACCTCCAGGGTCGTACGGAGTTCACCCCGGGCGCTGCGGCAGGTCCCGGCGATGTCGTCGAGGGCCTTGGCGACCGTCTCCCGGTCCAGCCTCTCGGGGTCGGCGGACAGCACGTGGGCGGCGACGGAGGTCTGCACGCCGATGAGGGTGATGCTGTGGGCCAGCAGGTCGTGCAGGTCCCGGGCGATCCGCAGCCGCTCCTCGGCGACGCGCCGCCGGGCCTCCTCCTCGCGGGTGCGTTCGGCCCGTTCGGCGCGCTCCACGATGGAGGCGACGTACTGGCGGTAGAAGCGCACGTCGACACCGCAGAACAGCACGGCGACGACCCACCCGGAGACCTTCAGCACCTCCAGCGCCTCGTGGGGGCTGACGGTGAGCATCACGCTGACGGAGAGGGTGACGACGCCGGTCCCGACCAGGACCGTGCGCAGCGGGCGGCCGGTGACGGCGACGGTGTAGAGGGCGATGTAGGTGGCCGGGGTGGGGGCGGAGTGGACGTTGTCCAACGCGTGGTACGGCGCGACACAGGCCACGATCAGGGCCAGCACGAGCAGCGGCCGGCGCCGCCGCCAGGGCAGCGGCAGGTGACTCGCGAGCAGCAGCGTCCAGCCGAGCGCGTCGGGCTCGCGTCCGTCGTCGACGAGCAGCGCGATACCGGCCGCGAGCGCCGCCGCGGCGATGGCCAGCAGGGTGTCGTTGCGGACGGCGTGCGGGGCGGTCAGGGGGTCGCGGTTGATGGCGGCCATGACCCGCTCGGCGGGACGCGACCAGGCCGCCTGCGGGGTGGTGGGTGCCTGCACGGGCATCATCCTCGGCGAGGAAGGCGTCCCTCCGGGAGGGGAGGGACGCCGTCGGCGGGTCAGGAGGCGTGCGCGGAGACGGGCTCGTCCCGCGTCGGCGGTGTGATCCGCCGCGGTGCGCGCGAGAGCCTCCCCGGCCACCACATCCGCCGCCTCAGCAGCACACTCGCCGTGGTCACCAGGTACGTGCGCACCAGGAACGTGTCCAGCAGCACCCCCACCGCGATGACGAACCCGAGCTCGACGAGAGCGACCATCGGCAGCGTCGTCAGCACGGCGAACGTCGCCGCGAGCACGACCCCCGCCGAGGCGATCACCCCGCCGGTCGTCCGCAGCGCGGTCAGCGCCGCCGCCTCCGGCTCGGCCCCCCGCACGGACTCCTCCCGCATCCGGTGCATCAGGAAGATGCCGTAGTCGACCCCGAGGGCGACCAGGAACACGAACGACAGCAGCCCGAGCCCGGGATCCGTCCCGCCGAAGCCGAACACCGGCTCGAAGACGAGACCGCCGATGCCGAGCGCCGCGCCCCACACCGCGACCACCGCCACCAGCAGCAGCAACGGCGCGACCAGGCTGCGCAACAGCCCGACGAGGATGGCGAACACCGCGGCGAGCACCAGCGGCACGATCACCTTCCGGTCCCGCGCCTCGCTGTCGGCGAGATCGATCTGCTGGGCGCTGGGCCCGCCGACGTACGCTCCCTCCCGGCCGAGCCCGGCCCGCAGGGCCTCGATGGTGCGGGTCTCGGCCGGGGTCTCCGGCGGCGCGGTGGCGAAGACGGCGATCTCCGTCCAGCCGGCCCCCTTGCGCCCGGGGACCGCCTCGGCGACACCGTCGGCGGCCCGGGCCCGCTCCAGGACCGCCTCGGCCCTGCCGTCGGGGGCGATGACGATCAGGGGCCGGCTGCTGCGCTCGGGGTACTCCCGGGCCAGCGTCCGCATCGCGGTGATCGACTCGGGCCGCTCGGTGAAGGAGTCCTCCTGCTTGATGCCGCCGGACAGGTTCAGCGTGCCGAGGGAGAGGGCGCCGAGCAGCAGGGCCCCGCCGACGAGCACGGTGCCGGGCCGGCGCGTCGCCGAGGTGCCCATCGCGGCGAACAGCGACCGCCGTGCCTTCGGCTCGCTGCCGAACGCGGGGATCAGCGGCCAGAAGACCCGCCGCCCGAGCAGCACCAGCAGCGCGGGCAGCAGCGTCGTCATGGCGACCAGCGCCGCGAGCACCCCGACCACGCCGACCGGCCCCATGCCGCTGCTGCTGTTGAGGTCGGCGGCGAGCAGGCACAGCAGCCCGGCCGCGACGGTCCCCGAGGAGGCGAGGACGGCCGGCCCGCAGCCGCGCAGGGCGGCGCGCATGGCGTCGTACGGGTGCTCGTGGCGGCGCAGTTCCTCGCGGTAGCGGGAGACGATCAGCAGCGCGTAGTCGGTGCCGGCGCCGAGGACCAGGACGGTCATCACGCCGCCGCTCTGTCCGGTGACGGTGACGCCGGACAGTTCGTGCAGTCCGTAGCCGGCGGCCATCGCCACGGCCGCGGCGACGCCCGCGACGGCGAGCGGGACCAGCCACAGGAAGGGGCTGCGGTAGATGAGGACGAGCAGCACGGTGACGACGCCGAGGGTGGCGAACAGCAGGGTGGCGTCGAGTGTCTCGAACACCTTGTTCATGTCGGTGTTCAGCGCCCCCGGTCCGCCGACTGCGACGCTCAGTCCGCCTGCGCCCTCGGCGATGTCCCGCACTCCGTCGACGAAGGCGTCCCGGGCCTCCTCGTCCTGGCCCGGCTGCGTGCTGGAGACCGGGTACATCAGGGTGGAGCCGTCCGCGGAGGGGACGCCGCGCGGTGCGGCCGTCAGGTCGTAGGCGCCGCGCACCTCGGCGATCTGCTCGCCGGCCGTCCGCCGGTCGGCGCCGGTGAGTCCGCCGCCGCGGTGGTACACGAGTACCAGGTCGGTCGACTCGCCGCCCGGCAACTCGTCCTGGACGCGCGCCACCTGCGTGGAGTCGGCGCTGTCGGGCAGGTAGTCGACCGCGCGGTTCTGCTGGATGCCGGCGAACTTCCCGGCGAGCGGCCCGAGCAGCACGAGCGCGGCGATCCACAGCCCGGCCACCACCCAGGGCACGGCCCGCCGCCGCCCCGTACGCGTCCTTACGGCCCCCATCTGTCCGGCTCCCTCCGGTCGGGTGTCTGGAACGGACTCCAGACTCCCGGCGCACGGGATCCGGCACGTCGGGCGTGAGACCGAGCCGGGGGTTACCGCGGGAGGCGGTGCGGAGGGCGGATTACTCCCCGGGGAGTACCGCCGGTGCTACGACGGCGTACGGGCCGCCGCCGCGAGCAGGCGGGTGACGTCGTCGGAGCAGATGGTGAGCGCCGCTCCGACGGTCGCCAGGACGTCCCGCTCGGCCGGGGTGTACGGCCCGTCGGCCAGGGCGATGCGCGCGCCCTGCAGCAGGATCGATTCGCGGCCGACGGTGGCCAGGTGCGGGGCGAGCGGGTCGAGGGCCTCGTGGAGCTCTATGGCCAGCCCGGCGCCGCAGGGTTCGCCGGTGATGCGGCCGGTGTCCGCCTCCAGCGCCTCGACGAGAGCGGCCAGCTGCTCCTCGGTGCAGTCGTCGAAACCGGCCGCGCGCACGGCGAGCACGGCGCACTCCAGTGCCGTACGGGATCCGGTTCCGCCCGCGGCCAGCACCGCGAGGGCGACGGTGTGCACGGCGTCGCGGAGCATCGCGCAGAAGCGGGTGGTGGTCGGGTGGTCGAGCACGTCGGTGCCGAAGTGGCGGCGGCAGGCGGCGCACTCCACGACCGGGCCGGTCTCGCCGCGCGGCAGCACGGGCACGCCGAGCAGGGTGAAGCGGCGTTGTCCGGTCAGCCGCTGGTAGTTGCGGTCACCGCCGCAGCCGGGGCAGAAGAACTCCCCGTCGCCGGCGGCCGTCCACGCGGTACGGGTGCCCAGGATGCGGGCAAGCCCGGCGGCACGGCCGTTTCGTCCCCGTCCTGGCAGCACGTCGCACCTCCGTCACGCCGCGGCAACGTCGCCGCGCTTGCGTGATGTTAGCCACATCCACGAGGAGGAGTCAGCACCCCGGAGGAGACCTTTCCGTGACCCTCACAGCAATTGGCCGGTATGTGACGGGGCTCCGCCCGCCGGACATCGGCGGACGGAGCCCGCAAACCGCCTGCGAGGCTGGTCAGCGCGTCGCGCGGTTGACGGCCGAGACGACGGCCTTCAGCGAGGCGCGCGTGGTGTTCGCGTCGATTCCGATCCCCCACAGGACCTTGTCGTCGATGGCGCATTCGATGTAGGAGGCGGCCTGCGCGGAGGCCCCCTCGCTCATCGTGTGCTCCTGGTAGTCCAGCAGGCGTACGTCGATGCCGACGGACTGCAGGGCGTCGAAGAACGCCGAGATCGGGCCGTTGCCGGAGCCGGTGAGGACCGTGTCCCGACCGTCGACCGTGGCCTCCACCTGCAGCGTGTCCACGCCGTCGGTGTCGGTGGTCGACTGGTTGTTCTTGACCTGGATCCGGCCCCAGGGGTTCTCGGGGTTGGGCAGGTACTCGTCCTGGAAGACGGCCCAGATGTCCTTCGGCGTGACCTCGCCGCCCTCGGCGTCGGTCTTGGCCTGGATGAGCTTGGAGAACTCGATCTGCATCCGGCGCGGCAGGTCCAGCTTGTGGTCGTTCTTCAGGACGTAGGCGATACCGCCCTTGCCGGACTGCGAGTTGACCCGGATGACCGCCTCGTAGGAGCGGCCGACGTCCTTGGGGTCGATCGGCAGGTACGGCACGGCCCACTCGATGTCGTCGACGGTGACGCCCTTGGCCTTCGCGTCGGCCTCCATGGCGTCGAAGCCCTTCTTGATGGCGTCCTGGTGGGAGCCGGAGAAGGACGTGTAGACCAGGTCGCCCACGT
>NZ_JAPSKN010000236.1 GCF_031181705.1 Streptomyces sp. | reverse complement strand
AGTTCTCCGGGCTTAGGCATGGCTGTACCAGTGTCGCAGATCAATTCAGGTGACCCGCCGCACCGGAAAGCGCCGGCCTATCCGCCCGTGTGCTCCAGCCGGTCCTTGAGGAGCTGCTCGTTGCGTGGGAGTTCCTTGCGGACTTGGGGGCGGACGACGAGCGGGACCAGGAGCTTGCCGACGCCGTGGCCCTCGAAGTCGACGGCGATCGTGACGTGGGAGCGGCGGCCCTCGTCGAGCGGCTCGACCTCGCCGTGCACCCGGGCCCGGACCGGGCCGTCGACGCCGCGCATGGCCCAGCTGTGCGGCGGGTCGTACTCGGTGACCTCCATGGTCATCGGCATGACGCGGCGGCCGACGTGGCGCGTGACGCGGACCCGGGTGCCGACGCCGACGGGCCCCTGGTCGAGGCGCTCCGCGGACACGGCGCTCAGCTGCCACTCCGGCAGTCTCCCGGTGTCCGTGACGTAGTCGTAGACGTCCTCGGGACGGCAGTCGACGTCGACGGTCTCTTTGATGGCGGACATGATGGCCCCCTCGGGGAGGTACCTCCGCATCGTCCCACCGGCGGCTCCCGGCGGCACCCCCGAAACGGCGGCGAGCCTCCGCCCGGCACCGGACGGAGGCTCGCTCCAGGAGATCGGCTCCGCTCAGCCGGACCCGACGAAGAGGACCAGCAGCAGCCAGACGACCGGAGCCGTCGGCAGCAGCGAGTCGAGCCGGTCCATGATGCCGCCGTGGCCCGGCAGCAGCGTGCCCATGTCCTTGATGCCGAGGTCCCGCTTGATCATGGACTCTCCGAGGTCGCCGAGCGTGGCGCTGACCGCGACCGCGAAGCCGAGCACCAGGCCCTGCCACCAGGCGCCGTCGTCGATGAGGAACTGCATGCACAGCGCGCCCACGACCATGGCGAAGGAGACCGCGCCGGCCAGGCCCTCGCGCGTCTTGCCGGGGCTGATGCGCGGCGCGAGCTTGGTCCGGCCGAAGCGCCAGCCGACGGCGTAGGCCCCGGTGTCGCTGACGACGGTGAGCAGCAGGAAGGTGAGCACCCGCTGCGGCCCGTCGTCCGCGGTCAGCATCATCGCGACGAACGTCGCCAGGAACGGTACGTAGAACGCCGCGAAGACGCCCGCAGTAACGTCCCGGAGGTAGTTCTCGGGCGGTTCCGTCATGCGCCAGACGAGCACGGCCAGGGCCGTGAGCGCCATCGCCACCCACGCGCCCTCGGCACCCCGGACGTATCCGGCGACGACCATCGCGGCACCGCCGAGCGCGAGCGGCACGAGCGGCGCCCGGATGCCCTTGCGCTCGTCCAGCCGCTTGGTCAGCTCCCACAGGCCCACCACCACGGCGACCGCGACGACGCCGACGAAGACGGCCTTGACGATGAACAGCGAGGCGACGATCACCGCGCCGAGCCCGACGCCGACCCCTATCGCGGCACTGAGGTCGCGACCCGCGCTCTTCTTCTGCGGCTTGGGGGCCGGCTGTGAGGCGTCGGGCATGGGCTCCGGGTTCGTCTCGTTGCGGACCGGGGGGCCGCCCGGCGTGGCGGCCCCCCGGTCGTCATCCTGGTCTCCGCCGTGTGCGGCTACGTCGGGCACGATGGGCATGGGGCGAGTGTGAGGCGCTTCCCGCGCATCGTATGCGGGACCCGCCGGGACGGCCCCTCGGACGTGCCCATGGCCGTGACTCTGCACGGGACCGTAGCCATGGCCCGGCAAGGACCCGTGGCCAAGACCCGGCGCGGGTCCGTGGCCATGACTCGGCGCGGGTCCGTGGCCGTGCCCTTGGTCGGTGGGCCCCCAGTACCCGGCCTGTGGCGGCGCCCCCCAGGAAGAGTCGTTCATCAGACTTCGAGGAGCTCTGCTTCCTTGTGCTTCAGGAGCTCGTCCACCTGCGCGACGTACTTCGCGGTGGTGTCGTCGAGCTCCTTCTCCGCACGGCGGCCCTCGTCCTCGCCGACCTCGCCGTCCTTGACCATCTTGTCGATGGCCTCCTTGGCCTTGCGGCGCACGGAGCGGATCGAGATCTTCGCGTCCTCGCCCTTGCCCTTGGCGACCTTGATGTACTCGCGGCGGCGCTCCTCGGTCAGCTCGGGGAACACCACCCGGATGATGTTGCCGTCGTTGCTCGGGTTGACGCCCAGGTCGGAGTCGCGGATGGCCTGCTCGATGTTGCGCAGCGCGCTCTTGTCGAACGGCGTCACCACGGCCATGCGCGGCTCGGGCACGGAGAACGAGGCCAGCTGGTTGATCGGCGTCGGCGCGCCGTAGTAGTCGGCCACGATCTTGTTGAACATCGCCGGGTGCGCACGGCCGGTGCGGATCGCGGCGAAGTCCTCCTTGGCGACCACGACGGCCTTCTCCATCTTCTCCTCGGCTTCGAGGAGGGTCTCTTCGATCACCACTTGCTCCTGCGTGTCTTGAGTAGGCCCGGCTGCGGTTCCATGTGGGCGGCGGCCGGCTGCGTCGCGTCTTCTTCTGGCACGGTTCCCGACCGGTAGGACATTGTCCATCCCCCGGCCCGGCTCCGTCCCGTCCGTCCCCCGGACGGGGTTGTTCCGGTGTCTCAGTCCCGGCTGCCGGGGTCCCCCACCAGCGTGCCGATCTTCTCACCCTTGACGGCGCGGGCGATGTTGCCCTCCGCGAGCAGCTCGAAGACCACGATCGGGAGCTTGTTGTCGCGGCACAGCGTCACGGCCGTGGCGTCGGCGACCTTCAGGTCGCGGGTGATGACCTCGCCGTAGCCGAGGTGGTCGAACTTCACGGCGTCCGGGTTGGTCTTCGGGTCGGAGTCGTAGACCCCGTCCACGCCGTTCTTGCCCATCAGCAGCGCCTCGGCGTCGATCTCCAGGGCGCGCTGGGCGGCGGTGGTGTCGGTGGAGAAGTAGGGCATGCCCATACCGGCGCCGAAGATCACCACACGGCCCTTCTCCAGGTGCCGTACGGCGCGCAGCGGGATGTACGGCTCGGCGACCTGGCCCATGGTGATCGCGGTCTGCACCCGGCAGTCCACACCGACCTTCTCCAGGAAGTCCTGCAGGGCGAGGCAGTTCATGACCGTGCCGAGCATGCCCATGTAGTCGGAGCGGGCCCGGTCCATGCCGCGCTGCTGGAGTTCGGCACCGCGGAAGAAGTTGCCGCCGCCGATGACGACCGCGATCTGCGCGCCGTCGCGCACGACGGCCGCGATCTCGCGAGCGATCTTGTGCACCACGTCGGGGTCGACGCCCAGGCCGCCACCGCCGGAGAAGGCCTCTCCGGACAGCTTCAGCAGAAACCGGCCGCGTACTTTGCCGTCGTCGCTCTTCTGGGCCTTGGTGGTCATGGGGGATCCCGCCTCTTTCACGTGGTGCA
Source organism: Streptomyces sp. (assembly GCF_031181705.1). Lineage (GTDB taxonomy): Bacteria > Actinomycetota > Actinomycetes > Streptomycetales > Streptomycetaceae > Streptomyces. Next base: position 1,565 of record NZ_JAPSKN010000236.1, on the reverse strand, counting down.
CATACGAAGAAGGCCATTGCCGGTGGGGCGTGTTTCGCATCCCATACGGCAATGGCCTCCTCGTCAGTTCTGCTGTCGTCCGTCACCCCTGTGACGGCGTACGCGGACGACTGCTGTCGACCCTATCGGGGTCGGGCGTCGCTCGCGGTACGGACTCAGATGCCGACCTTGATGCGCGTGAAGCGCTTCAGGGTGACACCGGCCTCGTCCAGGACCTTCTGGACGGACTTCTTGTTGTCGAGCGCGTACGGCTGGCCGAGCAGCGTGGCGTCCTTGAAGAAGCCGTTGAGGCGACCCTCGACGATCTTCGGCAGGGCGGCCTCGGGCTTGCCCTCGGCGCGGGTGGTCTCCTCGGCGACACGGCGCTCGGACTCGACGACCTCGGCCGGCACGTCCTCCTTGGAGAGGTACTTCGGCGCGAAGGCGGCGATGTGCTGGGCGACGCCCTTGGCGATCTCCGCGTTCGGCTTGTCCAGCTCGACGAGGACGCCGATCTGCGGGGGCAGGTCGGGCATCGTGCGGTGCATGTACGCCGTGACGTAGCCGTCGGCGAACTGCGCGAAGCGGTCCAGGACGATCTTCTCGCCCAGGTTGGCGTTGGCCTCGTCGACGAACGCCTGGACGGTCTTGCCGGCCTCGATCTCGGAGGCGAGCAGGGCCTCCAGGTCGGCCGGGGAGGTCTTGGCGACGTGCTGGGCGATCTGGTTGGCGACGGTCTGGAACTTCTCGCCCTTGGCGACGAAGTCCGTCTCGCACTTCAGCTCGACGAGGACGCCGGAGGAGTTGTCGTCGGCGATGACCGAGACCACGGCGCCGTTCTCGGCGGAGCGGCCCTCGCGCTTGGCGACGCCCTTCTGGCCCTTGATGCGGAGCGCCTCGACAGCCTTCTCGACGTTGCCCTCGGCCTCGTCCAGCGCCTTCTTGCAGTCCATCATGCCGGCGCCCGTGAGCTCGCGGAGCTTCTTGACGTCGGCGGCGGTGTAGTTCGCCATGAGTCTGTGAATCTTTCTCGAAGTCTGGAAGATCGAAGATCTGCGGGATGCACCCCCCATGGAGCCCGGGGGCGCTGTCCTTGCGCTGACCTACGGGTGAACGGCGGGAGCGGACTTCATCGCGCCGGAGGCGCCGTGTGATGGAGTACCGCTCCCGCCGTCAACGCGGACTGACGGGTCAGGCCTGCTCGGCCTCGGCCGGCTTCTCGTCCTCGGCCGGCTTCTCGGCCTCGGCGGCCGGGGCAGCGTCGGCGGCCGGAGCAGCTTCGGCAGCCTCGGCGGCCGGGGCGGCCTCAGCGGCGGGGGCGGCCTCGTCGGCCTTCTTCTCGCCCTCGAGCAGGTCGCGCTCCCACTCGGCCAGCGGCTCGCCGGCGGCCTTCTCGCCCTTGCCCTCGGTGGCGACACCGCTGCGGGCGATGAGGCCCTCGGCGACGGCGTCGGCGATGACGCGGGTGAGCAGGGTGACGGAGCGGATCGCGTCGTCGTTGCCCGGGATCTTGTAGTCGACCTCGTCGGGGTCGCAGTTGGTGTCGAGGATCGCGACGACCGGGATGTTCAGCTTCCGGGCCTCAC
>NZ_JAPSKN010000090.1 GCF_031181705.1 Streptomyces sp. | reverse complement strand
GGGTCGGCTGGGTCATCGAAGGTTCCACTCCCCTGCTGCGCGCAGGTGGTTCAGGGCGTACGAGCGCCAAGGGCGCCACGTGCCGGGGATGTCGAGGCCGGGCGGGGCGGCGTCCGGGTCGCCGAGGGCGCGGGTGCGGATCTCGGCCACCGTACGGGCGTCCAGTCCGGGCACGGCGTGCAGGGCGTCCTGCGCGTCGTCCCGGTCGGCGCCCGGGTCGAGGCGCACGGCCCCGTCGGCGAGGGCTGCGGTGAGCGCCCCGAGGGTGCCGCCGGGCTCGGCGTCCGCGAGGACGGCAGGCTCGGGGAAGAGGTGCGTGAGGCTGCCGCAGGGGGCGTCCAGGGCTTTGCCGTAGCGCCGTACCAGGCGTTCCGCCTCCGTGCGCCCGACCAGCGCGCGCACCGCCAGTTCCGCCGGGTCGGCGGCGCCGGGCGAGCGCAGGCCGGGCCGGGCGCGGACCAGGGGCGCGAGTCGCGGGTCGGCGCCGAGCCGCTCGTCGACGGCGTAGGGGTCGGCGTCGAGGTCGAACAGCCGCCGCAGCCGCTGCACGGCGGTGGTCAGGTCGCGGGGGTCGGTGAGGTGCAGCCGGGCGTCGAGCCAGCCGCCCGGGTGGGCGCCGGGGCCGGTCCGCGCGGTGCCGGGGCGTTCGCCGACGGCGACGACGCCGGTGCCGTAGGGGAGGCGGAGGGTGCGCCGGTACGTGCGTGCTCCGGGTGGGCCGCTCACCTCCTCGATGCCGGGCACAGCCTCGTGTTCCAGCAGGTCGAAGACGGGTCCGGCCTGGTAGGGGCCGCGGTGGGCGAGCCGCAGCGGGATCCCGGCGCCGGGGGTGGCGGTGCGCCGGTTCCGGCCGCCTCGGGGTGCGGCGGCGCGCAACTGGCTCGGGGTGGCCGCGTAGATCGCGCGGATCGTGTCGTTGAACTGCCGCACGCTGGCGAAGCCGGAGGCGAACGCGATCTCGGTGATCGGCAGTTCGGTGGTCTGCACCAGCAGGCGCGCGGTGTGGGCCCGCTGGGCCCGGGCGAGGGCCACCGGCCCGGCGCCCAGCTCGGCGGTGAGCTGCCGCTGCACCTGCCGTGCGCTGTAGCCGAGCCGCGCGGCGAGCCCGGCGACGCCCTCCCGGTCGACGACGCCGTCGGCGATCAGCCGCATGGCCCGGCCCACCACGTCCGCGCGGACGTTCCACTCGGCGGAGCCGGGCACCGCGTCCGGGCGGCATCGCCGGCAGGCCCGGAATCCCGAGCCCTGCGCGGCGGCGGCCGTGGCGAAGAACCGTACGTTGGCCCGCTTCGGGGTGACCGCGGGGCAGCTCGGCCGGCAGTAGATGCCGGTCGTCTCGACGGCGAAGAAGAACACGCCGTCGAAACGGGCGTCGCGGCTGCGTACGGCCTCGTACCTGGTGTCCTCGTCCGTCGGCTGGTCGCTCACGGGTCCAGTCTGCGCCGTCGGCCGGGGGTGCCGCTGGCGGAAATCGGACACCGCGATCGGATGCCCGCCCCGGTTCGGGGCGGGACACACCGGCCGTGCGGTCAGGAACGCCGCTGCGGTCCTCGCTTGGCCTCCATCGCCGCCCTGCCGATCGCCCCCTTCCGCTTCCAGTCCTTGCGGATCTCCGCCCGGAGGCGGGCGTCCGTCTTGGCGACGATGCGCTGGTTCTCGCGCAGCAGCTTGCGGTAGCTGTGCAGCCGCCGCTCCGGCAGTTCACCGGAGTCGACGGCGGCCAGCACGGCGCACCCGGGTTCGGCCTCGTGGGCGCAGTCGTGGAAGCGGCACCGCTCGGCCAGGTCCTCGATCTCGGAGAACACCTGCCCGACGCCGGTCCCGGCGTCCCACAGGCCCACGCCCCGCAGTCCGGGCGTGTCGATCAGGACGCCCCCGCCGGGCAGGGCGAGCAGGTTGCGGGTGGTGGTGGTGTGCCGGCCCTTGCCGTCGACGTCCCGGGTGGCCTGGACGTCCATGACGTCCTCGCCGAGGAGCGCGTTGGCGAGGGTCGACTTGCCCGCGCCGGACTGGCCGAGCAGGACGGACGTACCGCCGGCGACGATCGCCGCGACCACGTCGAGCCCGTCCCCGTCCCGCGCGCTGACGGGCACCACCGGCACGCCGGGTGCGCTGGTCTCCACGTCCTGGACGAGGTGGGAGCGGGTGACGGCGTCGGGCACGAGATCGGCCTTGGTGAGGACGACGACGGGCTGGGCCCCGGACTCCCAGGCGAGGGCCAGGAACCGCTCGACGCGGCCGAGGTCGAGCTCGACGGCGAGGGACACGGCGACGACGGCGTGGTCGACGTTGGCCGCGAGGATCTGTCCCTCGGACCGCTTGGAGGAGGTGGAGCGGACGAACGCCGTGCGGCGGGGCAGGTACGTGCGGACGTAGCGCGGGGTGCCGCCGGGTTCGACCGCGACCCAGTCACCGGTGCAGACGACCCGCAGCGGGTCGGGCGGGGTGACGAAGGCGGTGTCGGCGCGCAGCACACCGTCGGCGGTGACGACGTCGCACTGCCCGCGGTCGACGCGGACGACGCGCCCGGGCAGCAGCCCTTCGGCGGCGTAGGGGGCGAACTCGTCCGCCCACGCGTCGTCCCAGCCGTAGGGAGCGAGCGCGGAGGAGACGGAAGAGGCGGAGCTGGAAGTCAAGGGTGACCCTTTCCAAGGTCGGCCCCGGCTCGACGGTGGGTCGGTTCAGCCGGTGGCCAGGGAGGTGGACGTGATGAACTGGATGCGGGCAGCGCTCGTCGCAGTGACAGCCATCGGTCAACACCTCCTCGTTCCTCGACCGGTCGTGCGCCTGTGGCAGCGACCGGCGTCACCGTATCCCGTCCCGGGCCGGTCGCGTCAACCGCTTTTCGCGCAGGCCCGGCCGTTCAGCGTGAAGTCGTACGGCGGGGAGTTCCTGCCGCGCCAGGAGGCGAGGAAGCCGAAGGCCAGGTCGCCGCCCGCGGGCACGGACTTGTTGTAGTCGGCTGCGGTGGCGGTGACGCGGGAGCCGTCCTGGGAGACGGAGGCGTCCCACATCTGGCCGACCCGCTGGCCGTCCCGGAAGGACCAGGACACGCGCCAGGAGTCGAGCGCGGCGGTGCTGGTGACGCTGACGGTGGCCTGGAAGCCGTCGGGCCACTGGTTGACCAGGTCGTACTCGACGCGGCAGGTGGGCTTCGCGGGCTCGGCGGGTGCCCTCCGGCCGGTGGGCGAGGCGGTGCCCTGCGGTTCGGTGTGGCGGTCGCTGCTCTCCGACGCGCGGGGCCTGTCCGGCTCGTCGGTGTCACCGCCGGCGCGGCCGGCCGGCTGGGAGGTGGCGGGCGGCAGCGAGGGGGCGGACGGCAGGGACGGGCCGGGGTCGGCCACGGGCTGGCGGCCGGCGTCGTCGCGCGTCCCGAGGTCCTCGCCGGAGCCGCCGAAGGGCATCAGGGAGACGCCGAGCGCCAGGACGGAGACGAGGACGGCGGCGACGAGGAGGCCGCTGCGGGCGACGCGCGCCTTCTGGGCGCCGTCCCCGCCCTCCTCGGCTGTCCGGTCGGCAGGGCCGGGACGGCCGGCGCCCAGCCGCACCTCGGCGGCGCGGCGGCGGCGCTCCAGATAGGCGAGGCCGCCCCAGCCGATCACCCCTCCGGCCAGCGCCCCCGGCAGCCCTCCGCCGTGCAGGCGCAGGCAGGCGGCGGCCTCGGCGCACTCCACGCACGTGGCGAGGTGCCGGGACAGGTCCTGCGGGGTGTCGGCGGCCGGGGAGCGGGTGACGGCGTCCAGCAGCCGGGCGTAGCTGCGGCATGGGGCGTCCATCGGGGTGTCGAGGTGGTTGCGGTGGCAGCGGTCGCGGAACAGGGTGCGCACCTGCTGGAGTTCCTCGGCGGCGGTGGCCGGGTCCAGGCCCAGGCGCCGGGCGACGGCGGACAGCGGCAGCGCCTCCACCTCTGCCAGCCACAGCAGTTCGGCGTCCGCCTGCTGCAGGTCGCGCAGGCCGCGCAGCGCGAGCGGGCGGCGCAGGGGCGGCCCCGTGTAGCGGGCGGCCTTGTCGGAGTTGAGCCACAGCCGCAGATCGGGGTCGAGCTTGTGGCCCTGCCCGTCCTGCTCCCAGGCCGCCGCCGTGGTGCGTACGGAGGTCAGCAGCACGGGTATGCGGGGCAGCCGGGCGGGGCGGCGGCCGGTGCCGCGGACCGGACCTGCCTCGGCCGCGCGGGCCTCGCGCATGCCGTGGGCGAACGCCTCGCGGCCGAGCTGTGCGGCGGCCGTGGAACCGGAGGTGCACAGGTCGGCGTAGGCGAGGACCGCGTCCCAGCACTCGGAGAACAGCGCGGCCTCGGAGGCGTCCTGAGGGGTCGGCAGGTCGGGCATGGGTCTCCTGCATCCGCGAGCGAGGTCAACTCACCATGTCCACATCGGAGTTGGAGGGAACCTCGGGGGCGGGGAGGAGTTTTTCACGCTTCCGACACAACTGACAAGCCGCGTATTCAAATCCCGGAGCAGGGCTCCGGGACCCGTACGTACGGCACGCCGTTTCCGTCTCGAACGGCGGGGTGTCAGACCTCGACGGGTTCGTCCGCGGGCAGGCTGTCCATGAAGGAGCTGACCGAGAAGACCGCGTTGCCGGCGCCGGGCGGGCCGTAGCCGGGGGGCGAGGAGAGGCCGAAGTCCTCCATGGTCTGCCGGTACGCCTGGAGCAGGCGGATGTGGTACTCCAGGGGCGCGCCCTGCGGGTTGGCCTTGCCGAGCGGGGTGGTGGGCTCCGGGCACCAGGTGGTGAAGCGGGGCGTGATGCCGTGGGACATGAAGAAGCGCAGGCCCTCGGTGGTGGAGGCGATGGCCTCGTCGACCGTCTTGAAGCCGAAGGGCTCGGCCATCTCGACTCCGGCGACGAAGTTCGGGATGACGTTGCGGGCGCCGAAGATCTCGGCGGAGTCCAGGATGCGCTTGTGCCACTCGTCGCGGCCGACGTACCGCTCCTTGCCGGGGCAGTACATCTTGAACAGGTACTCGTCCCACACCTCGTAGTTGGGGTGGTAGATCTGCACGCCGTAGTCCTTGAACCGCTGGACGTCGTCGCGCGGCAGGGCCTGGGCGACCACCTTGCCGATCCAGCGGCCGGGGAAGCGCTCCTCGATGGCCTTGGCGTAGTGGCCGTAGAAGTCGGCCTCGTCGCGGCCGGAGACCGTCTTGGTGATGGCGCCGCCGGTGAGGGTGTAGGCGGTGGAGGTCTTCGCCGTGTCGTAGCGGTCGATGATCTCCAGGGCCTCGAGGACCTCCTCCACGTCCTTCACGCCCGTGTAGGGGCGGCCCGCGGCCTTGTGCTGGCGCCAGTTGTGGTTGATGTCGCAGTACTGGCACTCCTCCTTGGCGCCGAAGTACTGGCAGACCCGGAACACCGTCAGGTAGATCAGGTAGCCCCACTGGATGGTCGGGGCGACCTCCATGACCGACTTCCCGTTGGACAGGGTGTGCCGGTAGTACTCGGGCATCGGCGGCACGCCGACGTCGGAGATCCGCCTGCCGTCGAGGTAGAGGCCGAGCACACCGTCCTCGTTCGCCGCGACGCGGTAGGGCGAGGCGGGGTTCACCCGGACCGAGACGACCGTGCGGCGCAGGTCGTAGGGGCCGCCGGTGAGGATGATCTCCTCGGGCGGGCGGCGCAGCGCGGCCTCGCCCAGCTCGGGCAGGGTGCCGTGGTCGAAGGAGAAGATGAAGTACGACTTCGGCTTGACCTCGCCGCCCTCGTTGTCGCTGAGCGCCGACGGGTCGAAGGCCACGCCGCCGCGGAGCAGGTCCTCCTTGAAGACGGCTTCCCGCGGGACGTGCGGGAACCGCTCCATCAGATCCTCGACCAGCGCGGTACGGCTGCCGCTGCCCATCCCGTGTCTCCTCCCGGCTCGGACGTACGACTCCTCACGGTATGCCCATGGGTGCGCGTGCGCGGTACCGGGTCCCCCTCGGCCGACACCTATGCGTTGTTCGCCGCTTTCGCGGTAGCCGTGGCCGCCGTCACGCCACGCGGTCCAGGGCCGCGGGATCGACGGCGTGGGCCAGGCCGTTCCCGGTCAGCAGCCGTTCCGCCTCCTCGGCCACGGCCAAGCCCAGCCGGGCCAGCTCGTTGCCCTGGGAGCCCGCCAGGTGCGGGGTGACGAACGCCCCGGGCAGCTCGTACAGGGGCGAGTCGGGCGGGAGCGGCTCGGGGTCGGTGACGTCGAGGATCGCCGTCAGGCGCCCGGTGCGCACTTCCGCCACCAGGGCGTCGTGGTCGACCAGCGTGCCCCGGGCGGTGTTGATCAGCGTGGCCCCGTCGGGCATGAGGGCCAGTTCGCGGCGGCCGATCAGGTGACGGGTCTCGGGTGTCTCGGGGGCGTGGACGGTGACGATGTCGCAGGTACGCAGGAGCTCGTCGAGCGGCAGCAGGGGGACCCCGAGCGCGGCGGCCTCCCGCGCGTCGACGTAGGGGTCGGTCAGGGCGGGCCGCAGGTCGAAGGGGCGGAGCAGTTCCAGGACCCGGCGGCCGATGCGGGAGGCGCCGATCACGCCGACGCGGCGGCCGTGGTTGCCGATGCCGGGGACGACGCCCCAGCCGGCGGAGACCCGGGTGGCGCGCAGCCGCTCGCGGGCGGCGAGGACGCCCTTGCCGGCGAGCAGGATCATGGCGAGGGTGTACTCGGCGACCGGCAGCGCGTTGGCGGCGGCCGCCGAGGAGACGGCGATGCCGCGCCGCCAGATCGCGGGCGTGGCGAACGACTTCACCGACCCGGCCGCGTGCAGCACCGCGCGCAGCCGGGGAGCGGCGTCCAGGACCGCCTCGTCCAGCCGGGGGCAGCCCCAGCCGGTCACCAGGATCTCGGTCCGGGCCAGGGCGTCGAGGACGGCGGAGTCGGTGAAGTCCTGGGCGACCAGCGCGGGGTCGAGCTCCACCGACGCGCGCAGCCGGGCCAGCACCTCGGGCGGGAAGACCTGCGGCACGTGTTCGGCGGCCATGGCGAACAGTGCCTGGGGGCGCTGGCTCAAGGAGGTGACCTTCCCACTCGTCCACCGGCGGGAGAAACGGCTCCGGCACCACCGCGGAAACCGCTCTCTACGAGGTCTCCACGGTATGCCGACCCGGGCGGCGACGGCAATGGACAGCGGCCGGGGTAGGTTCCGGCAGGGGCTTTCCCTGCCCCCGGCTGCCTCGGGGAAGGACGACGCGATGAACGGGACCGTGACCAACTGGGCCGGCAACATCACCTACGCGGCGAAGGAACTGCACCGGCCGGCCTCGCTCGACGCGTTGCGGGCGCTCGTCGCGGACAGCGACCGGGTGCGGGTGCTGGGCAGCGGGCACTCGTTCAACGCGATAGCCGAGCCGGGCGCCGAGGGCGTCCTGCTGTCGCTGGCGGACCTGCCCCCGCAGGTGGAGATCGACACCGCGGCCCGCACGGTCCGGGTCGGCGGCGGCGTGCGCTACGCGGAACTGGCCCGGCGGGTGCACGCGCACGGGCTCGCGCTGCCCAACATGGCGTCCCTGCCGCACATCTCGGTGGCCGGGTCGGTCGCGACCGGCACGCACGGCTCCGGGGTGCTCAACGGCCCGCTCTCGGCGCCCGTCCGCGAGGTGGAGCTGGTCACGGCCGACGGTTCGACGGTGCGCATCGGCCGGGACGAGGAGCGCTTCGGCGGGGCCGTGACCTCGCTCGGCGCGCTGGGTGTGGTCACCGCGCTCACCCTCGACCTGGAACCGGCCTACGAGGTGGAGCAGCACCTGTTCACCGAACTGCCGCTGGAGGGGCTGGACTCGGGGGCGTTCGAGACGGTGATGGCGACGGCGTACAGCGTCAGCCTGTTCACCGACTGGCGGGCGCCGGGCTTCCGGCAGGTGTGGCTCAAGCGGCGCGTCGACCAGCCGCTGCCCGCGTTCCCGTGGGCCGCCCCGGCCACCGAGAAGCTGCACCCGGTGCCGGGCATGCCGGCGGTCAACTGCACCGAGCAGTTCGGCGTGCCGGGACCGTGGCACGAGCGGCTGCCGCACTTCCGGGCGGAGTTCGTGCCGAGCAGCGGGGAGGAGCTGCAGTCGGAGTACCTCATGCCGCGCGGGCACGCCGTGGAGATGCTGCACGCGCTGGACGCGATCCGGGACGCCGTCGCCCCCGTCCTGCAGACCTGCGAGGTGCGCACCGTCGCCGGCGACGACCAGTGGCTGAGCCCGTCCTACGGCCGGGACACCGTGGCGGTGCACTTCACGTGGGTGGCGGACACCCGGGCGGTGCTGCCGGTGGTGCGGCGGGTGGAGGAGGCGCTGGCCCCCTTCGGGGCGCGGCCCCACTGGGGCAAGGTGTTCACGCTGCCCGCCGCCGGACTGTCCGGGCTGTACCCGCGTCTGGGCGACTTCCGGTCGCTGGCGCGGGAGCTGGACCCGCGGGGCACGTTCGCCAACGCCTTCGTGCGGGACGTGCTGGCGGGGGCGTAGGGCGCGCTGCGGGAGCGCAGGTCGCACCGCGGGGCGCAGGTCGCACCGCGGAGGCCGGGCGGACCAGGGAACAGGGCACGCCGAAGGCAAACGTGCCGGTTGAACCGGCGCGCAGGGCTGGCCGGCCGGCCTGCCGTACGTGCGGTCAGGCCGTGGCGTGCGGCCGACTGGGCGTGCCCGGGGGCAGGACGCGGTCCGCCTCGTCCTGGAGCAGCAGCGAAAGCAGGGACGCCACGGTCAGGCCGGCCTCGGCGGGGTGCCGCAGCACCTTGCCGGGGTCGATCCGGTACGTGTTCGTCCGGCCCTCCCGGGTGTGGGAGAGGTATCCGTCCCGCTCCAGGTCGGAGATGATCTTCTGGACAGCGCGTTCGGTGAGACGGCAGTGGGCCGCGATGTCCCTGATGCGGGCGCTGCGGTTGTCGGCGATGGCCGCCAGCACCCGGGCGTGGTTGGTGAGGAACGTCCATCCGGTGTGTGGCTCGGGCACTCCATCCATGCCCTCCACTCTACTGACCGAACATTCGCGCACCCAAAAACACGTACTGCATTTCATGTATCGGTTGACGTGTATGGGGTAGAGAGGCAAGGCTGGAGAGGATGGCAGGGCGAAGGGAAGAGGGAGCGACAGCCATGCCGGAGCCTGCGTACCCCGCGCGGTCCGCCCCCCAGGGGGACCTCGCAGGTACGGCGAGCGAGGACGCGTCCACGGCGACGCCGCCCTGCATGGCGACCCTGGACGTCACGCCGGACGGCGACCGGATGAACGTGACCGTGCGGGGCGAGCTGGATCTGGGCAGCCGGCGGCTCCTGGCCGAATTCCAGACTGTCCTCACCCTGTCGGGCAGCGGCGTCGACCTGTACCTGGACGCGGTCGGCTTCTGTGACTGCTCCGGGCTCGGCATGCTGCTGGACCTGCGTACGCGCGCCCTCGCCCAGAGCAAGACGATCACCGTCCGCTCCGGGGGGACGGCGGTCGGGCGCCTGCTCGACCTGACGGGCACGAGGGAGTTGTTCGAGGACGCGGAGCGCCGGCCCGGCCCGTCGGCGGACCCGGTGCCCGTGACTCCGTCGGCCGCCGCCGCACCATCGACCTGGTCCGCAGCCTCCTGACGGCCTCCTTCACCCTCAGCCCCGAGGCGCCCGGGGCTCGTCGGTGAGGAGCTCGCAGAGCACCGAGACCAAGCTGTGGGCGCGGTGGGTGGCAGCAGAGAGCGCCCAGTTGATCATCCCGAAGTCCCGCTCGAAGATCATCGTGAAGACGAGGGCGGCCGCGGCGACGGAGGTCGCCTGAGGCATCATGGGCGAGCCACACCCCGGTTCCCGGTCGGCGGCCCCGGTGCGGCACTTTATAAAGCCCCTTTCCAAACCCCTTGTCGAAAGGCGTCGGCAGCCCATAGCCTTGCGCCGCGCCGGTGCCGCTGTCGACCCGGCCCGAGCCGGTCTGGGAAGGGATGGGGACCCGGTGAAGCGCACATCACGCGACATCCGCACCGCGAACCGCTACGAGGTGCTGCGCCAGATCATCGCGGCGTCCCCCACCTCACGGCAGGAGCTGGCGGCGGCCACCGGCCTCAGCCTGGCGACGGTCGCCACCCTCGTCGGCGAACTGCTCGACCTCCGCATGATCACCGAGGTCGGCTTCGAGGACTCGGCCGGCGGCCGCCCCCGGGGCCTGGTCGCGGTCAACGCCACCGGGGGCGCGCTGATCGGCGTCGACATCGCCGAGACGTACGTCCACGTCGAGCTGTTCGACCTGGGACTGAACGTCCTGGCCCGGGCCGAGGAGGACGTCCGTCCCGGCGAGAGCCTGCCCGAGCAGGTGGTCGGCCACGTGGCCACCGCCGTCGGGTCGGTGGTCGCCCAGGCCGGCATCGAGGGCGCCCGGGTGCTCGGAGTGGGCGTGAGCGTGCCGGGACAGGTGGACCGGGCCACCGGCATCGCGGAGTACGCGCCCAACTGGGACTGGCACGACGTGCCGCTGCTCGGCCTGCTCACCGAGCACATCGCCTACCCGCTGTACCTGGACAACCCGCTGCGCGCCAGCGCGGTGGCCGAGCTGTGGTTCGGTGCCGCGCGCGGGCGCGGGAACGCCGTGGTGGTCAACCTCGGCACGGGCGTGGGCGCCGGGCTCGTCCTGGGCGGCGGGCTGCACCGCGGCGTGAGCAACAGCGCGGGCGAGTGGGGCCACACCACGATGGTGCTGGACGGACGGCTGTGCCGGTGCGGCAACCACGGCTGCGTGGAGGCCTACGTCGGCGCCCGCGGCATCATGCTGAACCTGCGTGAGATCGGCCCCGACAGCGCGCTGCTGCACCCCGAGGACCAGACGGCGACCATCGACGCGCTGGCCCGCGGAGTGGTCGCCGGCGACCCGGTGGCGCGCCGGGCCGTCCATGAGACCGCCCGCTATCTGGGCGCCGGCGTCGCCGACCTGGTGAACCTGTTCAATCCCGAGATCGTCGTGCTGAGCAGCTGGGTCGCCCGCACCCTGGGCGAGCCGCTGCTGCACGAGGTGCGCGACGCCGTGGCCCGGCACGCGCTGCCGCGGCCGCTGGCCGCCACCGAGATCGTCCTGTCGCCCATCCCCACGGACTCGGTGTGCCTGGGCGCGGCGACGTTCGCCCTGGAGGGCGCGCTGCAGGCGGTCGGGCAGAAGAACGGCACCCGCGCCGCCGTGCGCGGCCGCGCCGCCGCCCCGCCCTCGTAACGGCGGTACCGCCGCCCTGCCCTCGTAACGGCGGAAGCAACTCCTCCGCACCTTCCGGACGTTCGAAATCGCGAACCGGAGACAACGCTTCGCACAGACTTCGTCCAACCCCTTGCCGAAGGCTTAGCCGAAGCTCTAGCGTCCCGCACCGCACCCCCTCTTCGAGCCGTCCGGCGCGAGCCGCCGGTCCGAGCGCCATCAGGGCCGTGAGCCGAAGAGCCGCAGCCGTACTCGAGACAAGGACGTCAGCATGTCGGCATCGAGCAACAGCAACTGGGACCGCCGAACCGTACTGCGGGCCGCGATGGGCCTGGCCGCCGCCGGCGGACTGGCCGCCTGCGGCAGCAACACCGGGCGGGGCGGCGGGTCGGGTTCGGGCAAGAACCTGGTCCAGTACTTCCACGCGTACGGCGAGGCCGGCGTCGAGCAGGCCGTCAAGCGCTACGCCAAGGCCTACGAGGACGCCGACGTCACCACGCGGTGGATCACGGGCAACAACTTCGAGCAGAAGCTGTTCGCCGCGCTGCTCACCGACAACGCGCCCGACGTCTTCGAGTTCCACCCGCAGATCCAGCTCGTCAGAAGCGGTCAGGTGGCCGACCTGACGGACATCATCGAGCCGGTCAGGGACGACTTCAACCAGGCCGACATCACGTCCCACACGGTCGACGGGAAGATATACGGCGTCCGGATGATCGACGACCCGCAGTTCTTCTTCTACCGCCCGTCGATGTTCGACAAGGCCGGCGTCGAGGTGCCGACGACGCTGGAGGAACTGATCGAGGCCGCCGCCAAGCTCAGGACCGGCAAGGTCAAGGGCGCCTACCTCGGCAACGATCTCACCCCGGTCCAGCACAACCTGATCTGGTCGGCCGGTGCCGACACCCTCACGGCCGACAACAAGCCCGCCTTCAACACCGACGCCGTCGCCGACGGCCTCAAGCAGCTGCGGGGGCTGTTCACCAGCGGCGACCTGCTGCTGGGCGCCCCGGCCGACTGGTGGGACCCGTCGGCCTTCACCCAGGGCCTGACGGCCATCCAGTGGTGCGGCATGTGGGCCATGCCGGTCATGCAGAAGGCGCTCGGTGACGACATCGGCATCTTCCCCTTCCCGAAGGTCGGTCCGGCCGGCAAGGCATCCGTCTACAACGGCGGCTGGTCGATGTTCGTCAACGCCAAGGGCGAGAACGTCGAGGCGGCCAAGGAGTACGTCAAGTGGCTGTGGATCGACCAGAAGAAGTACCAGGAGGACTTCGCCACCTCCTACGGCTTCCACATCCCGCCGCGCACCTCCCTCGCGCAGTCCGCGGACAAGCTGAAGTCGGGCCTGCCGGCCGAGGGCGTGAAGCTGTTCAACGAGTTCGGCCACTTCGACAACATCGGCTGGACGCAGGCCATGATCGCGGCGTTCAACGACGTCATGGCGAACTCCGTGCGCAAGAACGGAGACCCGAAGGCCCAGCTCGCCGCGTGCGAGAAGAAGGTCGGCACCGAGCTCGAGAAGCTCTTCGGTTAGGCCGGGCGGATCGCGACATGTCGACCACCACCACACCCGGGGTCGCCGAACGCCCCGCCCCGGCCGAGGTCTCCCAGGACCGGCCGCGGCGGGGCCTCAGGGCGAGCAGCACCTTCAACTTCTGGCTCTTCACCGGTCCGTTCCTGATCGGCCTGGTGATCTTCGTCTTCGTGCCGATCGGCTGGAGCGTCTGGCTCAGTTTCTTCGAGGCGCGCTTCACCGTCACACCGAGCGAGTTCGTCGGCTTCGCCAACTACAAGGAGGTCCTGACCGACACGGACTTCCGCAACTCGCTCGTCACGTTCACCGTGTTCGCCGCGTTCATCGTGCCCGCCACCTGGGCGCTCTCACTGGGCCTGGCGCTGCTGGTGAACCGGCTGCGGTTCATGCGGGCGTTCTTCCGGTCGGTGTTCTTCCTGCCGACCGCGGTCAGCTACGTCGCCGCCTCGCTGATCTGGAAGATGTCGCTGTTCAACGGCGTCCGCTTCGGCCTCGCCAACACCGTCCTCGGCTGGTTCGGCGTGGACAACATCGCCTGGCTGGCGAGCCCCGACCCGCCCTGGTACTGGCTGGTCATCGTGACCGTCCGCCTCTGGCTCCAGTCGGGGTTCTTCATGATCCTGTTCCTCGCGGCGCTGCAGAACATCCCGCGGGAGCTGTACGAGGCCGCCGCCATCGACGGCGCCAAGCCCGGCTGGCAGACCTTCCGGCACATCACGCTGCCGCAGCTGCGGGCCACGTCCACCGCGGTGATCCTGCTCCTGCTGATCGCCGCCTACCAGGCCTTCGACGAGTTCTTCAACCTGCTCTCCAAGGCCACCTGGGGCCAGCCCCCGCTGGTCGAGCTGTACAAGATGGCCCTCGGCGAGAACCAGAACTACGGCGCGGGCAGCGCGGGAGCGGTCGTACTGACCCTGCTCATCTGCGTCGTCACCCTGCTGCAGGGCAGGATCATGGGCTTCGGAAGGGGTGAGGAGTCCAAGTGACCACCACAGCACCCGAGGCCGGCAGGACCGCGAAGCCGGGCAGGGTCCGGCGCGGCGGTGTCATCGGCAGCACCGGCCTTCTCCTGGCGACCGGTGTCGCCGCCGTCCTGTTCCTGATCCCCTTCTACCTGATCGTCCGCAACGCCTTCATGACGGACCCGGAGATCACGGGCGAGGAGTGGAAGTGGTTCCCCGCCACCGTCCAGTGGGGCAACCTCACCGAACCGTTCGACGACGTCACCGTCGACTTCGCCCGTTCCCTGTGGAACTCCGTGGTCGTCGCCGTCCTGCACACCGCCGGTATCCTGCTGATCTGCTCACTCGCCGGGTACGGCCTGGCCCGGATCCCGTACCGGCACGCCAACAAGGTGTTCTACGCCGTCCTGGCCACCCTGATGGTTCCCACGGCGGTCACCTTCGTGCCGAGCTTCGTGCTGGTGTCCTCCCTCGGCTGGGTGGACAGCTACCGGGGTCTCATCATCCCGGGCCTCTTCAGTGGTTTCACGTGCTTCCTGTTCCGGCAGTACTTCCTGGGGTTCCCCAAGGAGCTTGAGGAGGCGGCGCGCGTGGACGGGCTCGGCTACTGGGGCGCGTACTGGCGCGTCGTCGTGCCGAACTCGCTGAACTTCTTCGCGGCCATCGCCACGATCACCTTCATCAACGGCTGGAACGCCTTCCTGTGGCCCCTGGTCATCGGTCAGGACCCGAGTGCCTGGACCGTCCAGGTGGCGCTGTCGTCGTACATGACGAACCAGACCGTCAACTACCACCTGATCTTCATGGCCACGGCCATCTCGATCCTGCCCCTGGTCTTCGTCTTCCTCTTCCTCCAGCGCTGGCTGGTGCAGGGGATCGCGCAGACCGGCATCAAGGGCTGAGCTAGGAGACCGATGTCTTTCCGCACGACCCCCTCCGTCGACTACGTCGAGGACGTCTCCCCCGGCAACGGGGCCCTGCCGCCCCGCGCCTGGTACGCGTCCTCGGACGCGCGGTCCCTGTCGCTGAACGGCAGCTGGCGCTTCCGGCTGTCGGCCACGGCCGGCGCCGAGGACGACTCGTTCGCCGAGGAGGGCTACGACGCCGGGGACTGGGCCGAGGTCACGGTCCCCGGACACTGGGTCCTCCAGGGCGACGGGGCGTTCGGGTCCCCGATCTACACCAACCACCTCTATCCCTTCCCGGTGGACCCGCCGCACGTGCCGACGGAGAACCCGACCGGTGACCACCTGCGCGTCTTCGCCCTGCCGTCCGACTGGCCGTCGGACGGCGGGGCGGTGGTGCGCTTCGACGGCGTCGAGTCCTGCGCCCGCGTCTGGCTGAACGGCACGGAACTCGGCGAGTTCAAGGGCTCCCGGCTGCCGCACGAGTTCGCGGTCGGGCACCTGCTGAAGCCGGGGCGCAACGTGCTCGCGGTCCGGGTCCACCAGTGGTCGGCCGGGTCGTACCTGGAGGACCAGGACCAGTGGTGGCTGCCGGGCATCTTCCGTGACGTGACGCTGCTGCACCGGCCGGCGGGCTGCGCCGGCGACTTCTTCGTGCACGCCTCCTACGACCACACCACCGGGGAGGGCACCCTGCGCGTCGACTCCGACGTCGACGGGCGGGTGACCGTCCCGGCCCTGGACATCGATGTCGCGACCGGCGAGGCGGTGACGGTCCCGGTCGAGCCGTGGACCGCCGAGACGCCGAGGCTCTACGACGGTGCGCTGGTCACCGAGGGTGAGCGGGTTCCGCTGCGCATCGGCTTCCGCACGGTCGCCCTGGAGGACGGGCTGATCAAGGTCAACGGCACGGCGGTCCTCTTCAAGGGCGTCAACCGGCACGAGTGGCACCCGAGGAAGGGCCGCGCGCTCGACCTGGAGACCATGCGCGAGGACGTGCTGCTGATGAAGCGGCACAACCTCAACGCCGTGCGCACCTCGCACTACCCGCCGCACCCGGCCTTCCTCGACCTGTGCGACGAGTACGGGCTGTGGGTCATCGACGAGTGCGACCTGGAGACCCACGGCTTCACCGAGCAGGACTGGCGGGACAACCCGGTCGACGACGACCGCTGGACCCCGGCCCTGCTGGACCGGGCCGCGCGGATGGTCGAGCGGGACAAGAACCACCCGTCCATCGTGTTCTGGTCGCTGGGCAACGAGGCCGGCACCGGCCGCGGGCTCACCGCCATGGCCGAGTGGATCCACGAGCGGGACCCCGAGCGGCTGGTGCACTACGAGGGCGACGGGAACTGCCGCGACACGGACGTGTACTCGCGGATGTACGCCTTCCACGACGAGGTCGACCGGATCGGCCGGCGGCTCGACGGCGGCACCCGCAAGCGCCGTGAACTGCCGTTCATCCAGTGCGAGTACGGGCACGCCATGGGCAACGGCCCCGGCGGGATCGCCGACTACCAGGAGCTGTTCGAGAGGCACGAGCGGCTCCAGGGCGGGTTCATCTGGGAGTGGATCGACCACGGCGTCGAGCACCCCGGGCTGGGCTACGCCTACGGCGGCGACTTCGGCGAGGAGCTGCACGACGGCAACTTCGTCTGCGACGGGCTGGTCTTCCCGGACCGGACGCCGTCGCCGGGCCTCGTCGAGTACAAGAAGGTCATCGAGCCGGTCCACATCGAGGGCGACGGCGCCGACGGCAGTGTGCGCATCACCAACAAGCAGGACTTCGCCGACCTGTCCGCGCTGGCCTTCGAGTGGTCGTGCCAGGTCGACGGCGAGACGGTCGAGTCGGGCTCGCTGTCGGTGCCGGTGCTCGCGCCGGGCGAGAGCGCCGAGGTCAAGCTGCCCGAGCCGCCCGTGGACGGCCGGGGCGGTGAACGCCAGTGGACCGTGCGGGCGCTCCTCGCCGAGGACACCTCCTGGGCCCCGAAGGACCACGTCGTGGCCTGGGGGCAGTTCGCCGCCGGGGCGCGGCCGTTGCCGACCCTGCCCGCGACGGACAGGCCCGTGCCCGACGGGGACCGGATCACCCTGGGCCCGGCCGCGTTCGACGCCCGGACCGGGGCGCTGCTCTCGATCGGCGCGGTGCCGGTCGGCGCGACGCCGCGGCTGGACGTGTGGCGGGCGCCGACCGACAACGACGACGGCGCCGAGTGGCAGTCGGACACCCGCTACGGGGTGCTGTGGCGCACGCTCGGCCTGCACCGGATGCGGCACCGCCTGGTGTCGGTCGAGGCCGGCGACGACGCGCTGACGGTGCGCACCCGGGTGGCGCCCGCCGCCCGTGAGGTGGGCCTGGCGACGGTGTACCGGTGGACGTCCGACGGTGAGCGGCTGCGGCTGTCGGTCTCCGTGACGCCCGAGGGTGACTGGACGGTGCCGCTGCCCCGGCTCGGGGTGCGGTTCGGGCTGCCGGAGGCCGACGCGGTGGAGTGGTTCGGCGGCGGCCCGGGCGAGGCGTACCCGGACACCCGGGCGGCGTCCATGGTGGGCCGCTGGCGCTCGACGGTGGACGGGCTGCAGACGCCGTACGTCCGCCCGCAGGAGAACGGCGCCCGTGCCGACGTGCGCTGGGTGGAGCTCGGCGGGCTGCGGATCGAGGGCGATCCGGAGTTCTGGTTCACCGCGCGGCGCTGGACCAGCGAGCAGCTGGACGCGGCCCGGCACCGCACCGACCTCGCGCCCGGCGACACGGTGTGGGTCAACCTCGACCACGGGCAGCACGGCATCGGCTCCCAGTCCTGCGGTCCGGGCCCGCTGCCGCAGTACCACCTGAGGGCCGAACCGGCTGAGTTCTCGTTCGTGTTCTCGACCACCCGGTGACCACCCCGTAGGAAGGTCCGCAGCGGTCGGCCGGCCCGCGGCGGCGTCACCCGGACGGGGCCGGCCGGCCCGACGTGCGGATCGGGGTGAACAGGGCGGCCCCGGCGAGCAGGACGCAGGTCGCCCCGGCGGCCAGCGCGACCGGGGTCGTGCCGCGTTCCTCGGCGGCCCAGGTCAGCACGGCCGCTCCGATCGGCGCCGCCGCGTACTGGAGGGTCCAGAAGGCGGAGGTGACGCGGCCCAGGAGGTGCTCGGGGGTGACCTCCTGGCGCAGCGACATCGAGCAGGTGCCCGCCATCCCGGCGCAGGCCAGGAAGGCGGCGCTCAGGGCGGCCACCACCGGCACGTCACGGGCCCAGCCGAGACCGGCGAAGGCGAGGCCGCACACCGCGACCGAGCCGGTCCAGGTCGCGCCGAAGCCGAGGCGGCGGCGGACCCGGGCGACCAGCAGGGCGCCGGTGACGGTGCCGAGCGCGCCTGCCGCCATGACCGTGCCGACGGTGCCGTCGTCGTGGCCGAGGTCGTGCTTGAGGTGGTAGATGACCAGGTCGTTCAGGCCCAGGGTGAGGAAGCTGAAGACGAAGAGGAGGGCGGTCAGGGAGCGCAGGACCGGGTGGCCGCGGAGGAAGGCGACGCCCACGCGCAGGTCCCGCCACAGGCCGGTGCGTTCACCGGCCCGCTCGTCCGCCGCGCGGGGCCGCAGCCGCACGAAGAACAGGCACACCGCCGACACCCCGAAACTGGCCGCGTCCACGCCCACGGCCGCGGCCGGGCCCGACCAGGCGGCCACCATCCCGGCGCACAGCGGCCCGAGGACACCGGAGGCGGCGGCCGTCGCGTTCAGCCGCCCGTTGGCCTCCGTCAGCCGCGCGGTGCCGACCAGTGCGCGCACGACCGTGACGTAGCCGACCGCGAACAGCATGCCGACGGCCTCGCACAGCGGCAGCACCGCGTACAGCAGCCAGATCTGCGGGCCGAACAGCCACACCAGCGGGATCACGCCGTACAGCGCCATGCGGACCAGGTCGCAGGCGATGAGCAGCCGGCGCCGGTCCACCCGGTCCACCACCGCCCCGGCGAACACGGCCGCCACGACGGCCGCCGCCCCGCCCACCGCCGTGAGCAGTCCCATCCGGGCGACCGATCCGGTGGCCTCCAGCACCAGCAGGGGCAGCGCGATCAGCGCGAAGGAGTCACCGAGCATCGAGAGGGTCTGGGCGGTCCAGAACATCCCGAAGTCCCGCTGGCGCCACAGCGGGCGGGCGCCGGGTAAGGGCTCGCCGTCGGTGCCTGCCGGGACACCACCCGGCTCGTCCTCGCGACGGTCCGTCTCGTACGTCATGCCCGCTCCCCGTGACCCGTGTCCCTCGAACTCCCCGACGCTCCCATGGTTTCAGCAGGTCCGGCACGGTAGCCTCGGGTTGGTGAGGTGATCTCTCCGGCGGTGCCCCGGCGCCGCAGAAGTGACCGATCCCCAGCCGCGACGGCCCCCTTCGCATGGGCTCGACGCCTACGTCAACCAGACGTACCGCTCCCTGAGGAGCTTGCGCGACGACCGCCCCGAGCTGGGCCATCTGGACGCCGCCGAGTCCGTCCCGTACGCCCTGGAGGCGCTGTTCGCGCTGCACCGCGCCGGGTGCGGCCGTACAACAAGTACCTGCGGTGGGAGCTGGAACGGCACGGAGGCGGCGCGGCAGGCCGGTCACGACCGGGTGGTCGACGCCTGGGGCGCGGATCCGGAGCTGCTGCGGCGGGCCTGAGCGGCGTCAGTGGTCCGCGCAGCACGGGGTGGGGTCCGGCACCTCGAAGGGGACGAGGGTGCCGCCCGCCGCGGGCACGGCGGTCAGCACGAGCATGCCGTCCTGCCACTGCGGGCGCACGTGGTCCCGGGTCGCCAGGGGCGTGGCGGGGCCGGGCCGCTCCGGCGTGCCGAGGACGGCCACGCGGTCGATCGCGGACCTGGACAGCAGGTCCGCGACCGTCAGCGTGCCGGTGAGCGACGCGGCGCCCGGGTAGAGCACCGCGCGCCCCACCCGGTCCGGGACGCCGGGCGACACCTTGTGTCCCAGGCCCCCGAGCCGCTCCACGGCGGTGCGGTGGAGCGGCTCCGAGGGCAGGGCGAGGGACAGCACCACCCGGGGACGGCCGTCCCGCACCAGGTGCGTGCAGCCGAACGCGTCCTCGGGCAGGGCGAGTTCGGCCGCCAGCGTGTGCAGCAGGCCGTCGGCCGCGCGCAGTTGCCCGAGGCCCGGGTCGATCGTGAGGGCGTACGGCGTCACGAGGGCAGGACCCACACCGGGTTGGTGTAGAACCACAGGTCGCGCCACGGGTCGGCGTCACCGACGACGTCGAGCGCCGGGCCCGCCGGGTCGACGGCCGCGCCCAGGGCGCCGACGGCGGACCGGTTGCCGTCGGTGCCGCGCAGCCGGAGGTACCGGGGCGTGTCCACGCGGCCGAGGTCGAAGGTGAGGCGGACGGCTCCGGTGGCCTTGCTGACGTCGTAGGCCTTGACGACCTTCGCGGTCGGGGCGGTGAAGGTGTCCCGGTCGGCGACGGGACCCGTCACATCGCCCTGGATGACGTCGACGCGGGCCAGTTCGGGGACGAACCCGGCCCAGTTGGGGCCGCCGGCCGGGGTCACGTCGACCGTCAGCGTGACCTTGGTGCCCTTCTTCACGTGCAGGGCGCCGCCGAGGGTGGCCCAGCGGCCACCGCCCGTCACGCGCACGTCCACGGCGTCGACGAGCTGCCCGTGGTCGACCCAGACGCGGCCGGCGCGGATGCCGTCCATCACGGCGGCGTAGGAGAAGCCGTCGGCGCCGACGTGGGTGCGGCTGTACTGGCCGGGCCAGTAGTCGCCCTGGGTGACGTCGATCTTCCCGCCGTAGACGGGGTCCGGGTAGCGGCCGTCGGTGTTGAAGTCGCCGCCGGGGCCGCGCACGGCGGTGTCGGCGTAGACCTGGTGGGAGTCGGAGTTGGCGGTGATCCACCAGGGCTTGCCCTCGGCGAGGAGGCTGTCCCACAGACCGCCGACGGTGGCGGTCATCCAGTCGAAGCCGCCCCAGGTGCGGTAGCTCTCGGGCGGGTAGCCGGGGAAGGAGTTGGCGGAGGGGCTGTTGTCGTAGATGCCGCGGGCGCGGCCCATGCCGAGCGGGGCGGGCAGGCCGGCGGCCTGGTGGCCGGGGGCGCCCTCGAAGCCGACGGCGATCTGCCGGCCGGGGCCGCCGGCGTCGCGCCAGGCGCGGATCTCGTGCGGTGAGTCGACGCCGCGCCGGGCCGGGTGGTTGGCGAGCATCAGGGCGTCCTCGACCTTGCGGCGCCTGACCTGGTCGGCGAGGAAGCTCAGTCCCGCGACGGCGAGCGCCTCGTTGGCCGGCGTGGAGTCGGAGGCGTTCTTGACGCTGCCGTCGTAGTCGGTCTCGAACTGCTTGAGGACGGCGACCTCGTTCCTGCCCGGGTGCACGAAGACCGTGCCGTGCTCGGCGGCCGGGATGTTCCACTCCAGGCCCTGGAAGACGAGGGTGTCCCGGTGGGCGGCGCGGGCGGCCCTGATGTCCGGGTTGACCTTCTCCACGCCGATCCTGGCGTGGGTGGCGCTGCCGTGGTCGGTGATGACGAGCCAGTCCATGCCGTGCCGGGCGCCCTGGCGGACCTGGTCGACGACGCGGTACTTGCCGTCGCTGCTGTACTGGGTGTGGATGTGGTGGTCGCCGGCGAGCCACAGGAAGCCGTTTTGGCGTCGGCCGCCGGACGCGGCGGCGGGCGCCGCCTGGGCCAGGACGCCGCCGGCCGCGAGGCCCGCGCCGAGCAGGCCGGCCCGGCGCAGCAGCGAGCGGCGCGAGGCCTGCTCGGGGGTGAGCGCCTCGTCGGGCACGGAGGTGTCGAAGGCGGCGGGCAGGGCCTGCGCGGCCTCGTGCTCGTGGTCGTGCCCGTGGTGGTGATGGCCGTGTGCGTGCCCGTGTCCCATGAAGCGCCTCCTGTGTGCCGCCGGTGCGGCGGCTGCCTTCCGTGGCGTGTGGCCACGCCGCGTGTGGAGGATCGAGGCGAAACGTGAACGTTGAACGACCAGGGGGTGAGCGGCGGGCGGCTCGGGCACGGCGGATCTCCCCGTCCCTCACTGTTCTCTCAACTCGCCTTGTTCGTCACACTGGTTGACAGCCAACCTGAGCATCGTTCAGGTTCCGTCGCGCCTCCCGACCGGAGACACCCCCACCATGAGACGACTCCTCGGCACCCTCACCGCCGCCGCCCTGGCCCTCGCCGGACTCACCGCCACCACGGCGACGCCCGCCACCGCGGCCACGCCCACCGGGTCCTTCGACGTCCTGACCTACAACATCGCGGGCCTGCCCCTCGGCCTCGGCGACAGCGACCCCGAGACCAACACCCCGCTGATCGGCCGGCGGCTCGGGGCGTACGACATCGTGAACGTGCAGGAGGACTTCAACCACCACGCGTCGCTGTACGCCAACGACCAGCACCCGTACCGCACGGCGACCAGCGGCGGCGCGGCCTTCGGCGACGGCCTCAACACCCTGTCGGACTTCCCCTTCGAGGACTTCCAGCGGGTGAGGTGGAACCACTGCACCGGCACCAACTGCCTGACCCCGAAGGGCTTCACACTGGCGCGGGTGCGACTGGCCGAGGGCGCCTACGTCGACCTGTACAACGTCCACACCAACGCCGACTCCACGGACGACGCGCTGGCCGCGCGCCGGGCCAACATCGAGCAGCTCTCCGCCTTCATCCGGGCGAACTCCTCGGGCAACGCGGTGATCGTCATGGGCGACACCAACACCCGCTACACCCGCACCGGCGACAACATCCGCACCCTGCTGACGGAGAACGGCCTGACGGACGCGTGGGTGGAGCGGGTCCGGGGCGGCACCCCGCCCGCGCAGGGCGGTGACGCGCTGGTGTGCGACGCGGCGGCGCCGACGAACGACTGCGAGGTCGTGGACAAGGTGCTCTACCGGGGCAGCGCGCTCGTGGACCTCACCGCCTCCGGGTACGCCAACGACTGGCGGTCCTTCCTGCGTTCCGACGGCAAGCACCTCTCCGACCACTTCCCGCACACCGTCGGCTTCTCCTACACCCTCGACTCCGCGCTGCGCGCGAGCGACTTCTTCGGCGGCCCGCACGGCACGGCGTTCAACGACGCGGACGACCTGCCCGCGACACCCGCGCCCCGCACCCTCACGCTGCGCGGCGACGCCCGGCTGGACGCGCTGTCCCTCACCCACGACGGCGGCACCGTCCTCTCCCACGGCGGCACGGGCGGCACGGCCAGGTCCCTGACCCTGGCCGAGGGCGAGCACCTGACCTCGGTGCGGCTGACGCAGGGCCAGAAGGACGGCCGGACCAGGATCTTCTCGGCGTCCTTCACCACCGATCGGGGCCGCACCCTGTCCGCCGGCACGACCACGTCCGACGCGCGGACCCTCACCGCCCCGGCCGGCCGGCAGATCGTGGGCTTCACCGGCCGCGCGGGCTCCGAGATCGACAAACTGGGGGTGATCTACGCCCCCGTCCGCTGAGCGGCGGCAGCGTCGCCGGGGGCGCGGGCCCGGTCCGCCGGGCCCGGGACGGGCCGCTCGGGCACCGGGTCGCGTCCGTCCGGCCGCCCGGCGGGCGGCGCGGCGCCCGCTACGATCACAGCGCCCCAGCCGACACGGCACCGTCCGAGAGGGAGGCCCGAGACCCATGCCCAGAGCCGGCCTCACCCCGGACCGCCTCGTCGCGGCGGCTGCCGACCTCGCCGACGAGGCGGGGTTCGAGCACGTCACCCTGTCCGCGCTGGCACGCCGGTTCGGGGTGAAGGACGCGAGCCTGTACTCGCACGTCAGGAGCCTGCGGGATCTGCGCACGCGGATGGCCCTGCTCGCGGGCGGCGAGATGATCGACCGGATCGCGGCGGCGGTCGCCGGACGCACCGGCCGGGACGCGCTCGCCGCCTTCGCCGGCGCCTACCGGGCCTACGCCCTGGAGCACCCCGGCCGGTACGCGGCGACGCAGATCCCCCTGGACCAGGCCCTGGCCACCGACTCCCCCGCCCTGCGCCGCACCGCCGAGGTCACCTACGGCATGCTCCGCGCCTACGGCCTGGTCGAACCCGACCTCACCGACGCCGTACGCCTGCTGCGCAGCGCGTTCCACGGCTACTGCGCCCTGGAGTCCACCGGCGCCTTCGGCGCGCCCCGTGACGTGCAGGCCTCCTGGGACAAGGCGATCGACGCCCTGCACGTCCTGCTGCTCAACTGGCCCCGCGAGAAGACGGCCCCCGAAGCCTGAACACCACGGCGCCGCCGTCACGCCCGGGGCGCCGGCGGAGCGCCATGCCCTCGCGGGAGCAGGTCCGTCACGTCCTCGTACGACGGGGTCGCGCCGGCCGGG
>NZ_JAPSKN010000089.1 GCF_031181705.1 Streptomyces sp. | reverse complement strand
ACCGGGGTGCTGCTGATGGCCCTGGGGCTGTGCCGCGTACTGCTGCTGGTCGTACGGGTACTGCTGCTGCGCCTGGCCGTATCCGGCCTGCTCACCGGTGCCCCAGTCGCCGTACTGCGGCTGCTGCTGCTGCGGGTAGTGCTGCGGCTGGCCGCCGTAAGGGGACTGCCGACCCTGCTGGGCCTGCTGTCCATCCCATCCGCCGTCCCCGTACAACGGGTCCTCCGGATGCCACGGTTCGGAGCCTTGGCCCCGGCCATACTCAGTCATCGATCCCCTAGAGCCGCGAGGCGGCGGTCACGCGGCTTCCGGCTCGGCTCCCGTTCCGCCTCTTGCTGTGCGGGGGCTGTTCGAATGCCGCCGCATCGCGCGGAACGTTACCGTATCGCGATCAGATGACCACTTCGACGTCTTCGCCGGGCGCTTTACCTGACACCCGTTCGGATTCAAGCGCCTGTTGCAGGATCACCACGGCCGCTGCCTGGTCGATGACGGACCGGCCCTTCTTGGACTTCACGCCCGAGGCGCGCAGCCCCTGAGTGGCCGTCACCGTCGTCATGCGTTCGTCCAGGAGCCTCACCGGAACCGGGGCGATCATGCGCGCCAGTTCCTGGACGAAACCGCGGACCTTGAGGGCGGCCGGCCCCTCGCCCCCCTTGAGGGAGCGCGGCAGGCCGGCCACGACCTCGATCGGCTCGTACTCCTCGACGAGTTGCTTCAACCGCCGCTGAGCTGCGGGGACGTCACGCCCCGGGACCGTCTCGACCGGGGTGGCGAGGATCCCGTCGGGGTCGCACGAGGCGACCCCGATGCGGGCGTCCCCGACGTCGATCGCGAGGCGACGTCCTCTGCGCATGTTCTCTACCGTCTCCTACTTGGCCGTCTCGGCGACGAGGCGCTCGACGGCGTCCACGGCGTCACCGATGGCGGCCGGGTTCTGGCCGCCGCCCTGGGCGACGTCCGGCTTGCCGCCACCGCCGCCGCCGAGGGTCTTGGCGGCCGTGCGGACCAGGTCGCCGGCCTTCAGGCCGCGCTCGCGGGCGGCCTCGTTGGTGGCGATGACCGTCAGCGGCTTGCCGTTCGCCACCGTGAACAGGGCGACGACGGCGGCCCGGCCGCCCTGGATGCGTCCGCGCACGTCGAGCACCAGCTTGCGCAGGTCGTCAGCGGTGGTGCCGTCCGGCACCTGACCGGTCACGACGGCAACGCCACGGACGTCCTTGGCGGACTCGGCGAGACCGGCGGCGGCCTGCAGGACCTTCTCGGCGCGGAACTTCTCGATCTCCTTCTCGGCGTCCTTCAGCTTGCCGAGCATGGCGGAGACCTTCTCCGGGAGCTCTTCCGGGCGGCCCTTGATCAGCTCCTGGAGCTGGGCGACGACCGTGTGCTCCCGGGCGAGGAAGTTGTAGGCGTCCACGCCGACCAGGGCCTCGATACGGCGCACACCGGAGCCGATGGAGGACTCGCCGAGCAGCTTCACCAGGCCCAGCTGGGCGGTGTTGTGCACGTGCGTGCCGCCGCACAGCTCCTTGGAGAAGTCGCCGATGGTGACCACGCGCACGCGCTCGCCGTACTTCTCGCCGAACTCGGCGATGGCGCCCTGCTTCTTGGCCTCGTCGATGCCCATGACCTCGGCCTGCACGTCCAGGTCGCGGGCGAGCACCTCGTTGATCTTCTGCTCGACGTCGGTCATCACGGCCGTCGGAACGGCCGACGGGGAACCGAAGTCGAAGCGGAAGCGGCCGGGCTGGTTCTCGGAACCGGCCTGGGCGGCCGTCGGGCCGAGGGCGTCGCGCAGGGCCTGGTGGGTCAGGTGCGTGGCCGAGTGGGCGCGGGCGATGGCCTTGCGTCGGCGGCTGTCGATCGAGGCGTGGGCCTTGGCACCGACCGTGACCTCGCCGACCTGCACGACGCCCTTGTGCACGTAGACGCCGGGGACCGGCTTCTGGCAGTCGCGGATCTCGATGACGGCACCGGAGTCGGCCTTGATCCGGCCGGTGTCACCGATCTGGCCGCCGCCCTCGGCGTAGAAGGGAGTGCGGTCGAGGACGATCTCGACCTCGTCGCCCTCGGTGGCGGCCGGGGAGGAGACGCCGTCGACGAGGATGCCGACGATCGTCGACTCGCCCTCGGTGTCGGTGTAGCCGATGAAGTCCGTGGCACCGGCGCGGTCGGCGATCTCGCGGTAGGCGCCCATGTCGGCGTGGCCGGTCTTCTTGGCCTGGGCGTCGGCCTTGGCGCGCTCCCGCTGCTCCTTCATCAGGCGGCGGAAGCCCTCCTCGTCCACGGACAGCCCCTGCTCGGCGGCCATCTCCAGGGTGAGGTCGATCGGGAAGCCCCAGGTGTCGTGGAGCAGGAAGGCCTTGTCGCCGGGCAGGACGGTGGAGCCGGCCTGCTTGGTCTCGGTGACGGCGGTGTCGAGGATGTTGGTGCCGGCCTTCAGCGTCTTGAGGAAGGCGTTCTCCTCGGCGAGGGCGACCTTCTCGATGCGCTCGCGGTCGGTGATGAGCTCCGGGTACTGCTGCCCCATCATGCCGATGACGACGTCGATCAGGTCCTTGACGACCGGACCGGTGGCGCCGAGCAGGCGCATGTTGCGGATGGCGCGGCGCATGATGCGGCGCAGCACGTAACCGCGGCCCTCGTTGCCGGGGGTGACACCGTCGCCGATGAGCATGGTGGCCGTGCGCATGTGGTCGGTGACCACGCGCAGGGAGACGTCCGAGGCGTGGGCGTCGCCGTAGGCGACACCGGTCAGCTCGGTGGCCTTCTTGATGACGGCCATCGAGGTGTCGATCTCGTACATGTTCTGCACGCCCTGCAGAATCATGGCGAGGCGTTCGAGGCCGAGGCCGGTGTCGATGTTCTTGCTGGGCAGTTCGCCGAGGATCTCGAAGTTGTCCTTGCCGGTGCCCTCGCCCCGCTCGTACTGCATGAAGACCAGGTTCCAGATCTCCACGTACCGCTCGTCGTTGACGGCGGGACCGCCCTCGGCGCCGAACTCGGGGCCGCGGTCGTAGTTGATCTCGGAGCAGGGGCCGCACGGGCCGGGGACGCCCATGGACCAGTAGTTGTCCTTCATGCCGAGGCGCTGGATGCGCTCCTTCGGCACGCCGACGACCTCGTGCCAGATGCGCTCGGCCTCGTCGTCGTCCTTGTAGACCGTGATCCACAGACGCTCGGGGTCGAGGCCGTAACCGCCCTTGTCCTGGGGGCTGGTGAGCAGCTCCCAGGCGAGCTTGATGGCGCCTTCCTTGAAGTAGTCGCCGAAGGAGAAGTTGCCGCACATCTGGAAGAACGTGCCGTGCCGGGTGGTCTTGCCGACCTCTTCGATGTCCGGCGTGCGCACGCACTTCTGCACGCTCGTGGCGCGGTCGAAGGGGGGCTTGACCTCACCGAGGAAGTACGGCTTGAAGGGCACCATGCCGGCGGGGACGAGGAGCAGAGTCGGGTCGTCCGCGATGAGCGACGCCGAAGGGACGACGGTGTGCCCGCGCTCCTCGAAGAAGCTCAGCCAACGGCGGCGAATCTCGGCCGACTCCATCAGTGGTCCTCATTCCGGTTGTACGTGTACGTCTGGTACGTCGAACCCTCGACGTACTTCGGGTCGTTGCGGTTCTCGATGGCGGCGTACCGCCGGGGGCCGGGGAGTTCGGGATTCTGGTTGATCCCGAGGGCCTCACCCAGCTCGGCCTCGCGGACGGCCATGTTGGCGCGGACGTCGAGCGCGAAGCCCACGGCGCGGTCCTTGAGGCGGTGACCGGCCTCGATCGCCTTGTTGCCGGCGGCCTTGGCGAGGCTTTCGGGGGTCAGCTGCTTCAGCTTGCGGTTGACCTTGGTGGTGGCCCACACACCGGCTGCGACGCCCGTGGTGAACCAGAAGGTACGGCGGAACATCGCTGGCTCTCAGTCCCTCTTCCCTCGGGCGCTGCGCCGAGAGACCGTACGGCCCACGATCACGGTACGCCTGGACGCGGTGGCGGGCACGTCCTCCTTGCGGCCGCCGAGGGCCCGGCGCACGCCGTAGCCGAAGGCGGCGACCTTGACCAGGGGGCCGCCGAAGGTGGAGGCGACGGTGGTCGACAGCGCGGAGGCGTTCGACGTGACCTCCTGGACGTCGGAGGCGATCGCGTCGACCCGGTCGATCTGGGTCTGCGCCGAGCGCACCGCCGTGGAGGCCTCTGCCAGGAGCGGGACGGCCTGGTCGGTCACATCCGCGACGAGTTTGGTGGTCGCCTTGAGCGTCTGGGCCAGCCTCGCCAGGGCGACGGCGAGGAAGGAGACCAGGATCGCCCAGAAGACGGCCACCAGAATCCCGGCAACCTCTCCACCGGACACTGTGTGCACCCGCTCCCTGAAACGTGCCTGAACATCGAAAAAGTCGTGCGACGAGCCTATCGCGCCGGGGGTGGCGCTCCGTACCGGATATCCGCCCGGCGACGGGGCAATCGCGAAAGCCCGCCGCCTCGCCCGCCACGGGGGCGGGGAGACGGCGGGCTGAAGTACCGCGTGCCTGCCGGGGATCAGCGGGCGTAGTACTCGACGACGAGCTGCTCGTCGCAGATCACCGGGATCTCCTTGCGGTTCGGCTCGCGGTCCAGGCGGAACGCCAGGGCCTTGAGGTTCACCTGGAGGTAGCGCGGGGTCTCGCCCTCGGGGGCGAAGCCACCCTCACGGGCGATCGTGAAGAGGGTCTTCTCCTTGGAGCGGTCGCGGACCTGCACGACGTCGTCCGGGCGGACACGGAAGGAGGGCTTGTCGACCTTCTTGCCGTTGACCTGGATGTGGCCGTGGACGACCATCTGGCGGGCCTGGTAGATCGTGCGGGCGATGCCCGAACGCAGGACCAGGGCGTCGAGACGGCGCTCCAGCTCGATGATCAGGGCCTCACCGGTCTTGCCCTGGACCTTGGAGGCACGCTCGTAGGCGCGGACGAGCTGACGCTCGGACACGTCGTACTGCGCGCGCAGACGCTGCTTCTCCAGCAGACGGACCTTGTAGTCCGAGTTCTGCTTGCGGCCGCGGCCGTGCTCACCCGGCGGGTAGGGACGGGCCTCGAAGTACTTGACGGCCTTCGGGGTCAGCGCGATGCCGAGGGCACGCGACTTCTTGACCTTGGGGCGGGACTGGTTCGCCACTGCTTCTCATTTCCTTGATTCGGCTTGTCAGGGTGGTGGGAGGTCGCATCCGCAGCCGGGGAAACCCGCCTCGGTCCTGACGGACCTCGGTGGGCAGCCGCTCCCCTGGTCTGGGCACATACGTGCAGCACGCGAGTGGCCCACCGACCGGTCCCGTCCGCTGGACGAGGGGTGGTGGGCTGCCCGCGACACCTTCGACGGTGCGCGACGCTCCTGGAGCAGATCCCGGAGGACCGGCTCCGGCCGGCTGTCCCGTTCTGACTGCACGGGACGCGGCACTCCGGACGAGTTTACAGGGTCCTCAGGACCGCTTTCGACCGAGGTTCTTCCTGGTCCACTCGACCGCGTCCGCGTAACGGGCCTCCGCGCCGTGCCGGGTCGGCTCGTAGTACTCGCGGTCCTTGAGGGCGTCCGGGGCGTACTGCTGGGCGGCGATGCCCTCGGGCAGGTCGTGCGGGTAGACGTAGCCCTGGCCGTGGCCGAGCTTGGTCGCGCCCTTGTAGTGGCTGTCGCGCAGGTGGGCGGGGACCGGTCCGGCCAGGCCCTTGCGCACGTCCTCCAGGGCGGCGCCGATCGCGGTGGTCGCCGCGTTGGACTTCGGGGCCAGGGCGAGCGCGATCGTGGCGTGGCTGAGGGTGAGGGCGGCCTCGGGGAAGCCGATCATGGCGACGGCCTGGGCGGCGGCGACCGCCGTCTGAAGGGCGGTCGGGTCCGCGAGGCCGATGTCCTCGCTCGCGGAGATCATCAGGCGCCGGGCGATGAAGCGGGGGTCCTCGCCGGCCTCGATCATCCGGGCCAGGTAGTGCAGGGCGGCGTCGACGTCGGAGCCGCGGATGGACTTGATCAGGGCGCTGGCCACGTCGTAGTGCTGGTCGCCGTCGCGGTCGTACTTCACGGCGGCCCGGTCGACCGTCTCCTCCAGGGTGGTCAGGCCGATCTCCGCCTCGCCCTTGTCGAGGGCGGCTCCGGCGGCCGCCTCCAGGGCGGTGAGGGCTCGGCGGGCGTCGCCGCCGGCGATGCGCAGGAGGTGGCTCTCGGTCTCCTCGGGGAGGGCGACGGCGCCCTTGAGGCCGCGCTCGTCGGTGAGGGCGCGGCGCAGGAGGCTCCTGATGTCGTCGTCCGTGAGCGGTTCGAGGGTGAGGAGCAGGGAGCGTGACAGCAGCGGGGAGATGATCGAGAAGTACGGGTTCTCCGTCGTCGCCGCGATGAGCGTCACCCAGCGGTTCTCGACGGCCGGGAGCAGGGAGTCCTGCTGGGCCTTGCTGAAGCGGTGGATCTCGTCGAGGAAGAGGACGGTCTCCTTGCCGTAGCCGCCGGAGGCGCGGCGGGCGCCGTCGATGACCGCGCGGACCTCCTTGACGCCGGCGGTGATCGCGGACAGCTCCACGAAACGGGCGTCGGTCGCCTTGGAGACGACGTAGGCCAGGGTGGTCTTGCCGGTGCCGGGCGGGCCCCAGAGGATCACCGAGGAGGGGCCGGCCGGGCCGGAGGCGGCCTCACCGACCAGTCTGCGCAGGGGCGAGCCGGGCTTCAGCAGGTGCTGCTGGCCCACCACCTCGTCGAGGGTGCGCGGGCGCATCCGCACGGCCAGGGGGCTGCTGGACGGCTCCTTCTCCTGGCGTTCTTCGGCTGCGGCGGTGAACAGGTCGGGCTCCACGTGAGAAACCCTAAATCACCGCACTGACAATCCGGCCGGGGCCCGGAGCGCCCGGGTCAGCTGGTCCAGAAGTCCCACCAGCGCGTCAGGATCAGCATGCCGATGATGCCGATGTGCAGCACGGGCATGACCCAGGTGAACTCGCCGAAGAAGCCCTTGAGCCAGCCCGGGGCCGGCAGGAAGCCCTTGCGGATGTTGAACGACGTGACGTACCAGAACATGATGATCGTCGCGACCCAGGCGAGGCAGCACCACAGGCACAGGGCGTTGATCCGGTACAGGGACTGGAACATCAGCCAGGCGCAGAAGGCGACGCCGAACAGGCAGCCGGCGTTGAAGGTGAGCCAGTACCAGCGCGGGTAGCGGGCGCGGGCGAGCAGGCTGACGCCGACGCAGACGACGATGCCGTACGCGACCAGGCCGAGCATCGGGTTCGGGAAGCCGAAGACGGCGGCCTGCTTGCTCTCCATGACGCTGCCGCAGGAGACGACCGGGTTGAGGCTGCAGCCCGGGGTGAACGTCTTGCCCTCGACCTTGGCTTCCAGGAGCTTGAACTTGTCGAGGGTGATGACCCAGGCGGCGAGCAGTCCGGCCGCGCCGGTGATCACGAGCAGCAGGGCGAGGGCCCGGCTGCCGCCCTCCGTGCGGGGCGCGATGTCGGCGCGCTCCGGCTCGGGCTCCGTGGAGACGTCCTTGACTGTCGTCTTGCTCATCACGCCGATTCCGTCACTTGAGACCTGAACTTCTCCGGGCAGGGCCATTGTGCCGCACCGGCCTGTGTCTCCACCGTTCCGTGGACATAAGGAGGTCGCCACGGCCGCCGCCGGGGGTTGCGTTCCGGCCGCCGCTCGTCGCGGGGCGGGATGCGGGTGCGTCCGCGCCGCCCGGGCCCGGAAGCTGCGGGGACGTGCCCGGCGCCGGCGGCATCCGTGGGCGGACCCGGCCTCCGGCACGCGCGCGTGGCGCGGCCGGATCGGAAATGGCGCGGCAGGGCGAACCGGCACGCACGGAGTTGACGGTCCGCGAGAACGTGCGACGCGGCGCTGTGCCGGCGGGGGTTTCGTACAGTCGGCCGGATCTGGCTGGTCCGCTTCGCCGGTCCGCCGGGATCCGGGGTGTCCGAGCAACAGGAAGGGCGCCGGGTGGCCCGGCGCCCTTCCGTGCGGATCAGCCCAGCCGGGCTTCGAGTTCCGCCACGATCTCGTTCACGCCCACCGCCGTCTGCTCGCCCGACTCCATGTCCTTGAGCTGGACGACGCCCTCGGCGAGGTCGCGTTCGCCGGCGACGATCGTGTAGCGGGCCCCGCTGCGGTTGGCGTTCTTCATCGCGCCCTTGAGGCCCTTGCCGCCGTAGGAGAAGTCGGTCGCGATGCCGTTCTTGCGCAGCTCGGTGACCTTGCCGAACAGGACCCGGCGCGCCTCCTCGCCGAGCGGGACGGCGAACACACTGGTCGTGGGGGGCACTTCGAGCTCGATGCCCTCCGCCTCCAGGGCGAGGACCGTACGGTCGACGCCGAGGGCCCAGCCGACGGACGGCAGCGCGGGGCCGCCGATCATCTCGGAGAGGCCGTCGTAACGGCCGCCGCCGCCCACCGCGGACTGGGAGCCGAGGCCGTCGTGGACGAACTCGAACGTCGTGCGGGTGTAGTAGTCCAGGCCGCGCACCAGCTTCGGGTCGTCCTCGAAGGAGACGCCCGCCGCCGTGATCAGCTCGCGGACCTCCTCGTGGTACGCCTTGCACGCGTCGCACAGGTAGTCGCGCAGCAGGGGGGCGTCGGCCAGCTGCTTCTGGACTTCGGGGCGCTTGTCGTCCAGGACGCGCAGCGGGTTGATGTCCGCGCGGCGCAGGGTGTCCTCGTCCAGGTCCAGGCCGCGCAGGAACTCCTGCAGCGCCGTCCGGTACACCGGGCGGCACTCCTTGTCGCCCAGGCTGTTGAGCAGGATCCGGAAGTCGCTCAGGCCCAGCGAGCGGTAGGCCTGGTCGGCCAGGATGATCAGCTCGGCGTCGAGCGCCGGGTCCTCCGCGCCGATGGCCTCGGCACCGACCTGCGAGAAGTGGCGGTAGCGGCCCTTCTGGGGGCGCTCGTAGCGGTAGTACGAGCCGGAGTACCAGAGCTTGACCGGGAGGTTGCCCGCCTTGTGCAGGTTGGCCTCCAGCGCGGCGCGCAGCACCGAGGCCGTGCCTTCGGGCCGCAGGGCGAGCCTGTCGCCGCCCTTGGTCTCGAAGGCGTACATCTCCTTGGTCACGATGTCGGTGGACTCGCCGACTCCGCGTGCGAACAGTTCGACGTTCTCGAAGCCGGGCGTCTCGATGTAGCCGTAGCCGGAGTTGCGCAGCGGGGCGGCGATCGCCTCGCGGACCGCCAGGTACTTCGCGGAGTCCGGCGGGATCAGGTCGTACGTGCCCTTGGGGGCCTTGAAGGTGCTCACGGAAGGTCTCGTCACATTCCTCGTCGGGGAGCCTCGGCGGCGCCGTGTCCTTGGCGGTCCGCCGCCACCTGCCGCAGGTACGGGTTGGTGGCGCGCTCCTGGCCGATGGTCGTCTGGGGGCCGTGGCCGGACAGCACCACGGTCGAGTCGTCGAGCGGCAGGCACACGCGGGCCAGCGAGTCGAGGATCTCGGCCATGTCACCGCCGGGCAGGTCGGTGCGTCCGATGGAGCCGGCGAACAGCAGGTCGCCCGAGAACAGGATCGGCGGGATGTCCGCCGCCTCGGGCAGGCCGAAGGTCACCGACCCCTTGGTATGGCCCGGCGCGTGCGAGACGGTGAGCTCGAGGCCCGCCAGGTGGAGCGCGGCGCCATCGGTCAGCTCCTTGACGTCGTCCGGTTCGCCGATGGTCAGCTCGCCCAGCAGCGGCATGCCGATCGAGCGTCCCAGCGCCTTCTCCGGGTCGCTCATCATGTACCGGTCGTCGGGGTGGATCCAGGCCGGCACGTCGTGCGCGCCGCACACCGGGACGACCGAGGCGACGTGGTCGAGGTGGCCGTGGGTGAGGACGACGGCGACGGGCTTGAGCCGGTGCTTGGCGATCGCCTCCGCGACGCCGTCGGCGGCCTGGTGGCCGGGGTCGATGATCACGCACTCCTCACCGGCGGCGGGGGCGACGAGGTAGCAGTTCGTCCCCCAGGCCCCGGCGGGGAACCCGGCAATGAGCACGATCGTCCTTCGTTGTGTCGATACGGGCGGCTGCGGATGTCGTCAGAGCCTACCGGCGCTGCCGATTCCACAGCGAACCCATATACGGTACGGGGCACACGCGGGCGGTCGGCGCACAGGCCCCACGCGTACCGGTCGACGTATCAGACGCATAGGAGAGAACCCGGTGGTCAGCCAGGAACAGCGGCGGCGTCAGCTCGCCCGGGAGAAGTACCTGCGGCAGCAGCAGCGGCGCACTGACGCACGGCGCAAGGCCCGTATCCGCAACTCCGTGATCGCCTCGGTCCTCGGTGTGGTCGTGGTGCTCTCCGTGACGGTCTTCCTGACCAAGCCGTTCGAGGACGACGGCACGAAGGAGAACGCGAACGCGGAGGTCAGCCCGAGCGCCTCGCCGAGCAAGGCTCCGGACCCGTGCGAGAAGCCCGCCCCGGGCAAGGTCAAGTCGGAGACCTGGAAGAAGGAACCGGCCATGACCATCGACGAGTCGGCGAAGTACACGATGAAGCTGGACACGACCTGCGGCGAGATAGACATCGCGCTGAAGGCGTCGGCGGCCCCGCACACCGTCAACTCGTTCAAGTTCCTCGCCGACAAGGGGTACTTCGACCACAGCAAGTGCCACCGCCTCACCGACCAGGGCATCTACGTCCTGCAGTGCGGTGACCCGCAGGGCACGGGCATGGGCGGTCCGGGCTACACGATCCCGGACGAGAACCTGAAGGACAAGAGCCTCAAGGGCGGGGTGTACCCGGCGGGCACGGTCGCGATGGCGAACCAGTACAACGCCCAGACGAAGCAGGGCCGCGACAGCGGTGGCAGCCAGTTCTTCCTCGTCTACCAGGACAGTCAGCTGCCGCCCGACTACACACCGTTCGGTACGGTGTCCGAGGCGGGCATGAAGGTGCTGCAGAAGATCGCCAAGGCCGGAGCGCAGGCTCCCGACCCTCAGACGGGCAACACGGCGCCCCATGCGACGGTCGTGATCAACAAGGCGACGGTCGGCGAATCCTGACCCCCAACTGCGTAATTTCGGTCGCGCGGGATGCGGACAGGCCCCCCGCCGGTCGCCTATGTTGGCCGTGACGAAACTGTGGACGATGCCCGGGGGAGCTCGAAGCCCCTCGCAGGCATCATGTGGAGGAGGCGCTGTGAGCAGCGACCCGTGGGGCCGCGTCGACGAGACGGGGACCGTGTACGTGCGTACGGCCGACGGCGAGCAGGTCGTCGGTTCGTGGCAGGCAGGCTCACCCGATGAGGCGCTGGCCTATTTCGAGCGCAAGTACGAGGGCCTGGTTGTCGAGATCGGCCTCCTCGAGAAGCGAGTGAAGACCACCGACCTGTCGGCGAAGGACGCCCAGGCCGCCATCGACCACATTCGCGAACAGGTCGACGCGCATCACGCGGTGGGCGACCTGGACGCCCTGCGGGTCCGGCTGGACAAGCTCGTGGAGCTGGTGGAGGCGCGCCGCGAGGAGCGCAAGGCGCAGCGCGCCAAGCAGTCCGACGAGGCCCGGCACGCCAAGGAGGCGCTGGTCGCCGAGGCGGAGGAGCTGTCGCAGTCCGACCAGTGGCGGGCGGCGGGCGAGCGGCTGCGCGCCCTGGTGGACACCTGGAAGGGTCTGCCGCGGCTGGACCGCAAGTCCGACGACGAGCTGTGGCACCGGTTCTCGCACGCGCGGTCGGCGTTCTCCAAGCGGCGCAAGCAGCACTTCGCGCAGCTGGACGCGCAGCGCGAGGAGGCCCGCAAGACCAAGGAGCGGCTGGTCGCCGAGGCCGAGGCGCTGTCGAACTCGACGGACTGGGGCGTCACGGCGGCGCGCTACCGCGAGCTGATGGCCGAGTGGAAGGCCGCGGGCCGCGCCCAGCGCGAACACGAGGACGATCTGTGGAACCGCTTCCGCGGCGCCCAGGACGTCTTCTTCGCGGCGCGCGGCTCGGTCTTCGCCGAGCGGGACGCCGAGCAGGCGGAGAACCTCAAGCTCAAGGAGGAGCTGGCCGAGGAGGCCGAGAAGCTCCTGCCGATCACGGACCTGAAGGCGGCCCGCGCCGCGTTCCGGAACGTGAACGAGCGCTGGGAGGCCATCGGCCACGTGCCGCGGGACGCCCGGCCGAAGGTCGAGGGCCGGATGCACGCCGTCGAGCGGGCCATCCAGGAGGCCGAGGAGGCCGAGTGGCGCCGCACCAACCCGGAGGCACGGGCGCGTGCCGAGGGTCTGACCGGTCAGCTCCAGGCCGCGGTGGACAAGCTGCGGGGCCAGATCGAGCAGGCCCGCGCGCAGGGCAACAACGCCCGGGCCGACAAGCTCCAGCGTGAGCTGGAGGGCCGCCAGGCGCTGCTGGACCAGGCGCTGAAGGGCCTGCAGGAGTTCGGCGGCTGACAGGCAGCCGGCCGAAAGGGGCTCCCGTACGCACCGTACGGGAGCCCCTTTCGCATGACCGCTACGGCGGGTTTTACGTCCTGTTGCGCGCCGACGTCACCCGGTAGACGTCGTAGACGCCCTCCACGCCCCTGACCGCCTTCAGCACGTGGCCGAGGTGCTTGGGGTCGCCCATCTCGAAGGTGAAGCGCGAGGTGGCCACGCGGTCGCGGGAGGTCTGGACGGCCGCGGAGAGGATGTTGACGTGCTGGTCGGACAGCACGCGTGTGACGTCCGACAGGAGCCGGGAGCGGTCCAGGGCCTCGACCTGGATGGCGACCAGGAAGACCGAGGACTGCGTGGGCGCCCACTCGACGTCGAGGATGCGCTCGGGCTCCCGGGACAGCGAGTCCACGTTCACACAGTCGCTGCGGTGCACCGACACGCCGCTGCCGCGGGTGACGAAGCCGATGATCGGGTCGCCTGGCACGGGCGTGCAGCAGCGGGCCAGCTTGACCCACACGTCGTCGACGCCCTTGACGACGACGCCCGGGTCGGAGCTGGAGCGGCGCTTGCGGCTGCGCCCGCGGGCCGGCGGGACCGACTCGTCGATCTCCTCGGTGGCCGCCTCCTCGCCGCCGAGGGCCTGCACCAGCTTCTGCACGATGTTCTGCGCGGAGACGTGGCCCTCGCCGATCGCCGCGTACAGCGCGGAGATGTCGGCGTAGCGCATCTCGTGCGCGAGGGTCACCAGGGAGTCGCCGGTCAGGATGCGCTGGATCGGCAGGTTCTGCTTGCGCATGGCGCGGACGATGGCGTCCTTGCCCTGCTCGATCGCCTCGTCGCGGCGTTCCTTGGAGAACCAGGCGCGGATCTTGTTGCGGGCGCGCGGTGACTTGACGAAGCCGAGCCAGTCGCGGGAGGGCCCGGCGCCGGGTGCCTTGGAGGTGAAGACCTCCACGAGGTCGCCGTTGTCGAGGGTGGACTCCAGCGGGACCAGACGGCCGTTGACGCGGGCGCCTATCGTGCGGTGGCCGACCTCGGTGTGCACGGCGTACGCGAAGTCGACGGGGGTGGCCCCCGCCGGGAGCGCTATGACGTCGCCCTTGGGGGTGAAGACGAAGACCTCGTTGCGGGACAGGTCGAAGCGCAGGGACTCCAGGAACTCCCCCGGGTCCTCGGTCTCCTTCTGCCAGTCGAGGAGCTGCCGCAGCCACGCCATGTCGTTGATGGCGTCCTTGTCCTTGCCGGAGGACTTGGGCGCGTCCGTGCGGACCTTGGAGGCGCCGGCGACGGCCTCCTGCTTGTACTTCCAGTGCGCGGCGATGCCGTACTCGGCGCGGCGGTGCATGTCGAACGTGCGGATCTGCAGCTCGACGGGCTTGCCGCCGGGGCCGATGACCGTCGTGTGGAGCGACTGGTACATGTTGAACTTGGGCATCGCGATGTAGTCCTTGAACCGGCCGGGGACCGGGTTCCACCGCGCGTGCACCGTGCCGAGCGCGGCGTAGCAGTCGCGGACCGTGTCCACGAGGACGCGGATGCCCACCAGGTCGTAGATCTCCGCGAAGTCACGGCCGCGGACGATCATCTTCTGGTAGACGCTGTAGTAGTGCTTCGGGCGGCCGGTGACGGTCGCCTTGATGCGGGCCGCCCTGAGGTCCTGCTGCACCTCGTCGGTGACGATGGCGAGGTACTCGTCGCGCTTGGGCGCGCGCTCGGCGACCAGGCGGACGATCTCGTCGTACATCTTGGGGTAGAGGATCGCGAAGGCGAGGTCCTCCAGCTCCCACTTGATGGTGTTCATGCCCAGGCGGTGGGCGAGCGGCGCGTAGATCTCCAGGGTCTCGCGCGCCTTCTTCTCCTGCTTCTCGCGCTTGAGGTAGCGCATGGTGCGCATGTTGTGCAGGCGGTCGGCGAGCTTGATGACCAGGACGCGGGGGTCCTTGGCCATGGCGACGACCATCTTGCGCACGGTCTCGGCCTGGGCGGCCTCGCCGAACTTGACCTTGTCGAGCTTGGTGACGCCGTCGACGAGCAGGGTGACGACGTCGCCGAAGTCGCGGCGCAGGTCCTCCAGGCCGTACTCGGTGTCCTCGACCGTGTCGTGCAGCAGGCCCGCCATCAGCGTGGCCGGATCCATGCCCAGCTCGGCGAGGATGGTGGTGACGGCGAGGGGGTGCGTGATGTACGGGTCGCCGCTCTTGCGCTTCTGGCCGCGGTGCCAGCGCTCGGCGACCTGGTAGGCGCGCTCGATCTGGCGGAGCGTGGCGGTCTCGATCTTGGGGTCGTTGCTGCGCACTATCCGCAGCAGCGGCTCCAGCACCGGGTTGTACGGGTTCGCGCGCTGTACGCCGAGGCGGGCCAGGCGGGCACGGACACGGTTGGAGGAGCCGCTGCGGGCCGGCTGACCGGAAGCCTGCCGCACCGGCGGGGCGGGCTTGGGGCGCGCCTGCTCGGCGGGCTTGTCGATCGGGGCCGACTGGGCGTGCTCGACCGGCCCGCGGGTGTCGTTCTTCGCGTGGGGCGCGTTCGGCGCGGGCTTCGCCGCGGCTGCCGAGGCGGACTCGGGCTTGGCGGCGGTCAGGTGCTGGGCCTCGTCTGGCAAGAGGGCTCCTCGTGCGCGATCCGGGTCCCCCGGTCAGGCTCCGGAGACCCCATGGTAGCCATCCTGGGCCTCAGGATCGCCTTCAGGCCACTGTGAGTGCCGTCAACCCGGGAAACACAAGAGGCGGGCTCCGGATTCCCCCGGGCCCGCCTCCGCGATGTCCTGCCGGTGTACGCCGCTTGGCGTCAGGGTTCCTAGACCGTGAGCAGCGCTTCGAGCGGGGCGCCTGCGAGGGCCGGTTCCAGGCGGGCGCGGCCGCCGAGGAAGCCGAGCTCCATCAGCACGGCGAGACCCGCGACCTCGGCGCCGGCCCGGCGGACGAGCTGGACCGAGGCCTCGGCGGTGCCGCCGGTGGCCAGGACGTCGTCGACGACCAGGACGCGGTCGTCGGCGCTGAGGTCCTCGGCGTGCACCTCGATCTCCGCCGAGCCGTACTCCAGGTCGTAGGCCTGGGCGAGGGTGGCTCCGGGGAGCTTGCCCGCCTTGCGCACGGGGATGAAGCCGAGTCCGGCGCGGACGGCGACCGGGGCGCCGAGGATGAAGCCGCGGGCCTCCAGGCCGACGACCTTGGTGGCGCCGGTGCGCTGGGCGAT
This sequence comes from Streptomyces sp., assembly GCF_031181705.1. Lineage (GTDB taxonomy): Bacteria > Actinomycetota > Actinomycetes > Streptomycetales > Streptomycetaceae > Streptomyces. The sequence goes on along the minus strand of NZ_JAPSKN010000089.1, from coordinate 8,326 downwards.
CTCGGCGAGGGCGTCGGTGAGGGCAGTGAACGCCGCGGGGTCCGCCAGGAGCGGGGTGATGTCCTTGAACATCACGCCCGGCTCCGGGTAGTCGGCCACGTCCCTGATGCGGCTGAGCAGCAGCTCCCTGATGTCCGTCATCGGCGCTTCCCGGAGGGACGGCCGCGGCCGCGACCGCGCGAGGCGGGCTGGTTGCGCGGGCCGACGACGGCGGGAGCGGCGTCGTCCTCGGGCTCACCGGCGTACGACTCGTCGTCGTGGACCTCGGTCTCGCCCTTGGCGGCGGCCTGGGCGCGCTTGGCCAGGACGCGCTTTTTCAGGGCCTTCATCTGCGGCTCGCGCTCCTTGAGGTCGGCGACGAGCGGCGTGGCGATGAAGATCGAGGAGTACGCACCGGCGGCGAGACCGACGAACAGCGACAGCGAGATGTCGTTCAGCATGCCGGCGCCGAGCACACCGCCACCGATGAACAGCAGGCCCGCCACCGGCAGCAGCGCGACGACCGTGGTGTTGATGGAGCGGACCAGGGTGCTGTTGATCGACCGGTTGGCGACGTCGCTGTAGGTCCAGCGGGTCTGCTTGGTGAGGTCCTTCGTCTGTTCCTTGAGGCTGTCGAAGACCACGACCGTGTCGTAGAGCGAGTAACCGAGGATGGTCAGCAGACCGATCACCGTGCCCGGTGTGACCTCGAAGCCGACCAGGGCGTAGATGCCGACCGTGATCGTGATGTCGTGGATCAATGCGACGAACGCCGCGACCGCCATGCGCCACTCGAAGGCGATCGCCAGATAGATCACCACGAGGACCAGGAAGATGCCGAGGCCCTGCCAGGCCTTGTTGGCGATCTGCTCACCCCAGCTGGGGCCGACCAGTTCGGCGTTGATCTGCTCCGGGTCGATCTTGAGGTCGTCGGCGAGGGTGTTCTTGATCTTGTTCGCGGCGCCGGTGTCGATGCCGGCGACCTGGATGCGCAGGCTGCCGTCGCCGAGCTTCTGGACGATCGCGTCGTGGCCGGAGGCCTCTTCCGCGTAACTCTCGGCCTGGGTCACCGAAGCGGCGGTGTTCTTCGGGGTGTTGAAGACGGCGCCGCCCTGGAACTCGATGCCCATGTTCAGGCCGCGGACCGCCAGGCCGACGATGGCCGTGATGGTGATCAGGATGGACAGGCCGTACCAGATCTTGCGGTTCTTGACGAAGTCGTAGCCGACCTCGCCACGGTGCAGTCGGGCGCCGAGGTTGCCGAGTTTCGACATCTCAGGCCTCCTTGGGGTCGACGGGGGCGGCGGGGCGGCGGGTGCGGCGCAGCGGCGGCTGGGCACCCAGGCTCTTCGGGTCGAGGCCGGACCACTTGTGGCCGCCTGCGAAGAACGGGCGGCGGGCCATCAGCGTCAGCAGCGGCTTGGTGAAGAGGAACACCACGACCACGTCGAGCAGGGTGGTCAGGCCGAGCGTGAACGCGAAGCCCTGGACCTTGCCGACGGTGACGATGAAGAGCACCGCGGCGGCGAGGAACGACACGAAGTCGGAGACCAGGATGGTGCGCCGGGCGCGCGGCCAGGCCCGCTCGACGGCGGGGCGCAGCGAGCGGCCCTCGCGGATCTCGTCACGGACGCGTTCGAAGTACACGATGAACGAGTCCGCCGTGATGCCGATGGCGACGATGGCGCCGCAGACGGCCGGCAGGTTCAGCGCGAAGCCGATGGTCGGGCCGAGCAGCGACATGATCGTGTAGGTCAGGGCGGCCGAGACCAGCAGCGAGAGGATCGCGATGAAGGACAGGCCGCGGTAGTAGGCCAGCAGGTAGATGACGACCAGCGCGAGACCGATGGCGCCGGCGATCAGGCCGGCCTGCAGCTGGTCACCGCCCAGCGCGGCGGTCACGGTGGTCATGCTGTCGACCTTGAAGGTCAGCGGCAGCGCGCCGTACGTCAGCATGTTGGCCAGTTCCTGGGCCGACTGCTGGTTGAAGTTGCCGGAGATCTCGGCGTTGCCACCGGTCAGCGCCTGGCGGACGTACGGGTCGGAGACCACGTCACCGTCGAGGACGATCGCGAACTGGTTCTGCGGCGACTGGTTCTGCGCCAGCTTGCCGGTGATGTCCGCGAACTTCTTGGCGCCGCCGTCCGTGAAGTCCATCGTGACGGTCCAGCCCGCACCGGTCTGGGTGTTCAGGACGGCCTGGGCCTTGTCGACGTCCGTGCCGTCGACCTCGGCCGGGCCGAGGATGTACTTCTGCCACTGGCCCTGCGCGTTCTGGCCGCAGGCCAGTGTCGGGTCGGAGGCCTTGGCGGTGTCACCGACGGTGGAGCGGGTCTTCTCGTCGGTGCAGTCGAGCTTGGCGTACTGCTCCTGGAGCTTGCCCGCGGCGGCTTCGGCGGTGCCTCCGCTCGCGGACGGGGAGGGGCTGGACGTCGCCTTGTCCGAGGCGCTCGCGGACGGCGTGGCGTCGGCCTTGAGCGCGTCCGTGACGGCACGGCCCTGCGTGGTGGGAGAGGCGGACGGGGATCCGGATCCCTTGTCGGTGGCCTCCGGCTTGTCGCTGGCCTTGCCGGACGGCTGGCCCGAGGGGCTGCCCGAAGGGCTTCCGGTGGGGCTCGGCGACGGGGCCGTGCCGCCGCCGGAGACCTCGGTGGCGAGGACCGGGCGGAAGTAGAGCTTGGCGGTGGTGCCGACCTGCTTGCGGGCCTGCTCCGAGTTGGTGCCCTTGGGAATGTTGACGATGATGTTTTCCCGGCCCTGCGTCTGGACCTCGGACTCGGAGACGCCCAGACCATTGACACGGCGCTCCATGATGGAGACTGCGGTGTCCATGTTGGTCTTGTTGATCGCCGACTCGTTGCCCGCCTCGGGGACCGCGCGGAGCGTGATGCTCGTGCCGCCGGCCAGGTCGATGCCGAGGCGCGGGGTCGTGTGCCCCGAGGCGAACATTCCGCCGGTGAGCGCCGCGATGGCGATCAGGATCAGGGCCAGCGAGCGCCCCGGCTTGCTCTGGGCGCTCGCGCTCCGGCCCTTTTTAGGTGTGGCCACCTTCTCGTACTCCCTCTCGGGCCGCCTCGCTCCGGGTCGGCGGACGGGCGGCCATGACATGGTGTCGGGATTCCGTGCGAGCTATGGCGTGTCCCGGGGTGGGGGGGGGCCCCCCCCCCCCCCCCCCCCCCCGGGCCCACGACTACTTCGCCTCGGAGTCGCCGTCGGTCTTCTTCGGCTCCGCGTCCGTCCTCGCCTCGCCGGCCGGGGCCTGGTCGGCCGGTTCGTCGGCCGTGTCCTTCTTGCCGAGGTCGACGGCCTTGTCGTCAGCGGGGGCGTCGGTGACGGAGTCGCCGGTCCCGGTGAGGGAGGAGGCGTCGTCCGGGACGAGGTCGGCGTCGGACTTCAGGTCGTGCTCGATGCCGTGGACGATGCGGTTGTACTCGTCGTCGGTGAGGACGGCACCGATGGCGTTCTTGGCGAAGAGGAGCTCGACGCCCGGCCCGGCGTCGAGGAGGACGGTGTCCTCGTTGACCTCCTTGACCGTGGCGTACATGCCCCCGATGGTGCGGACGCCGCTGCCGGGCTGCATTTGGTTCCGCATCTCCACGGCCTGCTGCTGCTTCTTCTTGGCCGATCGGGTCATCAGGAACATGGCCCCGATGAGCACGATGAACGGGAGGAGGGTCAGGAGACTCACGGGTCGGTACTTCCTTCACACGACCGCGCTGTGAGCGGCCAGATGGTTGGGGGTGTGTACGCCGCCGACAAAGGCGGCATCGGCGGAGTCTAAGCGAGTCCGCGCGCATGGAACAACGCTCAGCATGGCACCGGGGTTCCTCCTCCGGCCACTGTCCTCGCCGACCCGGAGCGGTGACGGCGCCGTCACGCCCCGAACAGGTCCTGTTGTCCGTTTCCGGCGGTCTGGGAGCGGGGCGGGGTGAGGCCGAGGTGCGCCCAGGCGGCGGGGGTGGCGACCCGGCCGCGCGGGGTGCGGGCGAGCAGTCCCTCCCGTACGAGGAAGGGTTCGGCGACCTCTTCCACGGTCTCACGCTCCTCCCCCACCGCGACAGCGAGCGTGGACAGGCCGACAGGGCCGCCGCCGAAGAGTTTGAGCAGGGCCTGCAGCACGGCCCGGTCGAGGCGGTCGAGGCCGCGTGCGTCCACCTCGTAGACGGCGAGGGCGGCCGCGGCGATGTCCCGCGTGATCCGGCCGTCGGCCTTGACCTGCGCGTAGTCGCGGACGCGGCGCAGCAGGCGGTTGGCGATGCGGGGGGTGCCGCGGGAGCGGCCGGCGATCTCGGCCGCTCCCGCCGGGTCGATCTCCACCTCCAGGAGGTTCGCCGAGCGGTGCACGACCCGCTCCAGTTCGGCCGGTTCGTAGAACTCCATGTGTGCCGTGAAGCCGAAGCGGTCGCGCAGCGGGGGCGGCAGCAGGCCGGCGCGGGTGGTGGCGCCGACCAGGGTGAAGGGGGGCAGCTCCAGCGGGATGGCCGTGGCGCCGGGGCCCTTGCCGACGATGACGTCGACGCGGAAGTCCTCCATCGCCATGTACAGCATCTCCTCGGCGGGCCGGGACATGCGGTGGATCTCGTCGAGGAAGAGGACCTCGCCCTCCTGGAGGGAGGAGAGGATCGCGGCGAGGTCGCCGGCGTGCTGGATGGCGGGCCCGGACGTGATGCGGATCGGGGCGCCCATCTCGGCCGCGATGATCATCGACAGGGTGGTCTTGCCGAGGCCGGGGGCGCCGGAGAGCAGCACGTGGTCGGCGGTGGCCCCACGCGCGCGTGCGGCGCGCAGGACGAGGTCGAGCTGTTCGCGGACCTTCTCCTGGCCGATGAACTCGCCCAGGTCCTTGGGGCGCAGGGCGGCCTCGACGGCCTGGTCCTCACGGTCCGCGGCGGAGTCCACCAGCCGTTCCTCGGCGGGCCCGGCGAGCGGCTCGGCGGCCTCGGCGTCGGTCGTGTCGTCCCAGTTCATGTGATGTGCCTCGGGGGGTGGGGGTCAGCGGGCGCGGTTCAGGGTCTGGAGGGCCGCCTTCAGCAACCGGCCGACCTGGGGCGTGCCCTCGGCGGCCTCGGCCTGCGGGGCCACGGCGGCGACGGCCTCGTCGGCCTCGCGGGTCGCGTACCCGAGGCCGATGAGGGCGGCGTGCAGCTGGTCGCGCCAGCCGGTGCTGACCGGGGCGCCGACGGCGGGGGCGCCGACCGGGGCGCCGAGCCGGTCCTTCAGCTCCAGCAGCAGTTTCTGGGCGCCCTTCTTGCCGATGCCGGGGACGGCCGTGAGGGCCTTCTCGTCGCCGGTGGAGACGGCCCGGCGCAGGGCGTCGGGGGTGTGCACGGCGAGCATGGCCTGGGCGAGCCGGGGACCCACGCCGCTGGCGGTCTGCAGCAGTTCGAAGACCTGCCGCTCGTCGTCGTCGGCGAAGCCGTAGAGGGTGAGGGAGTCCTCGCGCACGACCAGGGACGTGTGGAGCTTGGCCGGCCGGCCCACGCGGAGCGTGGAGAGCGTGTTGGGCGTGCACTGGACGGCCATGCCGACGCCGCCGACCTCGACGACCGCGGCGTCCGGGGCGAGGGCGGCCACTGTGCCGCTGACGAAGGCGATCATGCCGTACGGCCTTTCGGTGCTGGGGTCGTTGCCGTGGCCGGCGTTGTGGCGGTGTGCCGGGCGACGGCCTGCTGGAGCCGGTTCTGCGCGGGGGCGCGCCAGATGTGGCAGATGGCGAGGGCGAGGGCGTCGGCCGCGTCGGCGGGCTTGGGCGGTGCGCTGAGCCGGAGCAGCCGGGTCACCATGGCGCCCACCTGGGCCTTGTCGGCCCGGCCGCTGCCGGTGACGGCGGCCTTGACCTCGCTGGGGGTGTGCAGCGCGACGGGGATGCCCCGACGGGCGGCGCAGAGCATGGCGACGGCACTGGCCTGGGCCGTGCCCATCACCGTACGGACGTTGTGCTGGCTGAAGACGCGCTCCACCGCGACGAACTCGGGGCGGTGCTCGTCGAGCCACCGCTCGATGCCCTGCTCGACGGCGACGAGGCGGTGGCCGAGGTCCGCGTCGGCGGGCGTGCGGACGACCCCGACGCCGATCATCGTGAGCGGCCGTCCGGCGACTCCCTCGACGACGCCCACTCCGCACCGGGTCAGTCCCGGGTCCACCCCCAGCACGCGCACGCGCAACTCCCTTTCGCTCTCCCCCGGCTACCGCTGGGCGGTGCCCCCAGTTCGTGCAGGCTATCGGGTGCCACCGACAACGCGACGGGCCGACGGGGTGTGTCCCGTCGGCCCGTTGGAACCCGTGCGGGGGGGGTCAGGCGTCGACCTTCTCCATGACCTCGTCGCTGACGTCGAAGTTGGCGAAGACGTTCTGCACGTCGTCGCTGTCCTCCAGCGCGTCGATCAGCTTGAAGATCTTCTTGGCGCCCTCCTCGTCCAGTTCGACCTGCATGGTCGGGACGAAGTTGGCGTCGGCGGAGTCGTAGTCGATGCCGGCGTCCTGGAGGGCGGTGCGGACCGCGACCAGGTCGGTGGCCTCGCTGATGACCTCGAAGCTCTCGCCGAGGTCGTTGACCTCCTCGGCGCCGGCGTCCAGGACGGCGCCGAGGACGTCGTCCTCGGTCAGCTCGCCCTTGGGGACGATCACGACGCCCTTGCGGTTGAACAGGTACGACACCGAGCCCGGGTCGGCCATGGAGCCGCCGTTGCGGGTCATGGCGACACGGACCTCGGAGGCCGCGCGGTTGCGGTTGTCGGTGAGGCACTCGATGAGCACCGCGACACCGTTCGGGCCGTAGCCCTCGTACATGATCGTCTCGTAGTCGGCGCCGCCGGCCTCCAGGCCCGCGCCGCGCTTGACCGCGGAGTCGATGTTCTTGTTGGGGACCGACGACTTCTTCGCCTTCTGGATGGCGTCGTAGAGCGTCGGGTTGCCCTCGGGGTCGGCGCCGCCCATCCGGGCCGCCACCTCGATGTTCTTGATCAGCTTCGCGAAGAGCTTGCCGCGCTTGGCATCGATGACGGCCTTCTTGTGCTTCGTCGTGGCCCATTTAGAGTGGCCGGACATCTGCCTGTCTCCTTCGCGTAACCCATCTCAGCAACGAACGCAGGAATCCTACAAGGACTCGGCTGTCCGGTTCGCCCTCACCATGGCGACGAACAGGGCGTGCACCCGGTGGTCTCCGGTCAGCTCCGGGTGGAACGACGTGGCCAGCGCGTTGCCCTGGCGGACGGCGACGATGTGGCCCTCGTGCTCGGCGAGCACCTCGGCGGCGGCGCCGACGGACTCGACCCAGGGGGCGCGGATGAAGACGCCCTCCACGGGGTCGCCCGCCACGCCCTTGACGTCGACGGCCGCCTCGAAGGACTCGTTCTGCCGGCCGAAGGCGTTGCGGCGCACGATCATGTCGATGCCGCCGACGGTCTCCTGGCCCGAGCGCGGGTCGAGGATCTTGTCCGCGAGCATGATCATGCCGGCGCAGGTGCCGTAGACGGGCATGCCGTCGCGCACACGCGCGCGGAGCGGCTCCATCACGCCGAACAGCACGGCCAGCTTGGAGATGGTCGTGGACTCGCCGCCGGGGATGACCAGGCCGTCCACCTCGGCGAGTTCCTCGGGGCGCCGCACCGGCCTGGCCACGGCGTCGGCCGCGGCCAGGGCCACGAGGTGCTCCCGTACGTCGCCCTGGAGGGCCAGGACGCCGATCACAGGTGCTTCGGTCATGTCTCTGATGTGCCTTACCAGCCGCGGTTGGCGTAGCGCTCGGTCTCGGGGAGGGTGTCGCAGTTGATGCCGACCATGGCCTCGCCGAGGTTGCGGGAGGCGTCCGCGATGATCTTCGGGTCGTCGTAGAAGGTGGTGGCCTTCACGATGGCGGCGGCGCGCTTGGCCGGGTCGCCGGACTTGAAGATGCCGGAGCCGACGAAGACGCCCTCGGCGCCGAGCTGGCGCATCAGGGCCGCGTCGGCCGGAGTGGCGACGCCACCGGCGGAGAAGAGGACCACCGGGAGCTTGCCCAGCTCGGCGACCTCCTTGACCAGCTCGTACGGGGCGCGCAGCTCCTTGGCGGCGGCGTACAGCTCGTGGTTGTCGTAACCGCGCAGGCGGGCGATCTCGTTCTTGATCTGGCGCAGGTGCCGCACGGCCTCGACGACGTTGCCGGTGCCGGCCTCGCCCTTGGAGCGGATCATCGCGGCGCCCTCGGCGATGCGGCGCAGGGCCTCGCCCAGGTTGGTGGCGCCGCAGACGAAGGGGGTGGTGAAGGCCCACTTGTCGGAGTGGTTGACCTCGTCGGCCGGGGTGAGGACCTCGGACTCGTCGATGTAGTCGACGCCGAGGGACTGCAGCACCTGGGCCTCGACGAAGT
>NZ_JAPSKN010000235.1 GCF_031181705.1 Streptomyces sp. | reverse complement strand
GCGGGCCGGCCGCTGTCGCGCGGCAGGTCGCGGTGCGATGTCAGTGGTGACCGCGATGATGCTGTCCCGTAGGCAGAGGCGAGGAGGGAGGCCGGGATGGCGGCGGAGCGGTACATCGGTGTGGCGGAGCGGCGGGCGCGGCTCGCGCTGCGCCACCGGCTGGCCGGGCAGGCCAAGGCGGCCACGCCCGAGGCGGTCGCCGACGCGCTCGTCGCGCTGCACGGCACGGACCCGGCGACGGTGTACCTGGCGGTGGGCGCGCGGCTCGCGGACCCGGCGAGGACGGTGGAGGAGACCGGGCGGGCGCTGTACGAGGACCGTTCCCTGGTGCGGATGCACGGCATGCGGCACACGGTGTTCGTGTTCCCCACGGCTTTGACCGCCGTCGTGCACGCCTCGACGGGCCTGGCGGTGGCCGCCCGGGAGCGGGCCGCGCTGCTCTCGCACATGGCGGCGGCGGGGGCGCCGGACGCGGCCTGGCTGAAGGAGGTCGAGGAGTCGACGCTGGCCGTCCTCGCCCGGCGCGGACAGGCCACGGCCGCCGAGCTCGCCCGCGAGGAGCCGCGTCTGAAGGAGCAGTTCGTGTACGCGGCCGGCAGGAGTTACGAGGGGGTGCACACGGTCTCGACCCGCCTGCTGAAGGTGCTCGGCGCGGAGGGGAAGGTCGTCCGCGGCCGGCCGCTCGGCTCCTGGACGTCCGGTCAGTTCCGCTGGGCCCTCGCGCCCGAGCACCCCGAGCTGGACGAGGCCCGGGCCCGGGCGCAGTTGCTGGGGCGGTGGCTCGCCGCGTGCGGCCCGGCGACCGAGGCCGACCTGAAGTGGTGGACGGGGTGGCGGGTGACGCAGGTCCGCGCGGCGCTGGCCGCGATCGGGGCGCGGCCGGTGTCCCTGGACGAGGGCACGGGCTATGTCACGGAGGACGACACGGGCCCGGCGCCCGAACCGGACGAGCCCTGGGCCGCACTCCTGCCCGGGCTCGATCCCACGGCCATGGGCTGGCAGCAGCGCGACTTCTTTCTCGCACCGGAGCTGCGGCCCGCCCTGTTCGACCGCAGCGGCAACGTCGGGCCGACGGTGTGGTGGAACGGGCGGGTGATCGGCGGCTGGGCGCAGCGGGCCGACGGGGAGATCGTCTGGCGGATCCTCGACGGGGAGGGCGTCGGCCGGGAGACCCACGCGGCGATCGAGGCGGCGGCACAACGGCTCACCGGCTGGCTGGGGACGACGAGAATCACGCCCCGCTTCCGCACACCGCTGGAGAAGGAACTGGCAGCGCGCTGAGCAGCGACGGGGGTGGGCCGACCCGGTAGCCGGGACTGGTGGCTGGCGCATTGCCCGGGGCGGGTGACCGGTGCATGTCCCCCCGGGGTGACGGACGCGGTAACCGACTGGCGTGCCCGAGCGGCGGCCGGAGAGAGTGGCCCGCGGACACACACCCCGTCACCCCCGTCACCCCCCGGCAGGCCCCCGCACGTACGCCCCCGCCCGCGCCGCGATCGCCGCGGCCTTCGCCGCGCGGTCGGCCAGGGTCTCGTCGAGTCGGCCGCCGCTGATGAGCAGGTGGTAGTAGAGCGGAGCGGAAACGGCGCGGATCACCTCGTGCGCGTCGGTGCCCTCGGGCGCCTCGCCCCGGTCGACGGCCTGCCGGACGCAGGGGGCCCACTCCCGGACGCGGATGTCGTAGAAGCGGTGCAGGGCCGCGGCCGTCTTCGCGTCCCCCGTCGCGGCGGCGATCAGCGCCTTGAACAGCGCCCCCTGCCGAGGGTCCGTCAGGGTCCGGTGCACGAGACGGGCGTTGGCCGTCAGGTCGCCGAGCAGGGAACCGGTCTCGGTGCGCGGCGCGGACTGCTCGGCCATGTCCACCAGGAGGTCGGCCACCAGTCCGGTCACCGTCCCCCAGCGGCGGTAGACGGTCGTCTTGCCCACCCCGGCGCGGCGGGCGATGTCGGCCAGGTCCAGGCCGGTGAAGCCCTGCTCGGTCAGGGCGTCCTCGGCCGCCCGCAGCACGGCCTCCCGCACCCGCGCCGTACGCCCGCCGGGCCGCAGCGTCCCCGGCTCGCCTCCGTCAGCCATAACGGTACTCCTGTTCCATTAAGCGCCTCGCCCTGCTAGCCTAATGACCGCTAACGGAACCCCAGACCCGTTAGTTGTGACCAAGGAGGGTCCGCGATGGAATACAGGCGATTGGGTGCGTCCGGGCTGATGGTCCCCGCGCTGAGCTTCGGCGCCGGCACCTTCGGCGGCCGGGGCCCGCTGTTCGGGGCGTGGGGCGCGACCGACGCACGGGAGGCCCGCCGCCTGGTGGACATCTGCCTGGACGCCGGCATCACGCTGTTCGACACCGCCGACGTCTACTCCGCCGGCGCGTCCGAGGAGGTGCTCGGCCAGGCGATCAAGGGCCGCCGCGACCAGGTGCTCCTCTCCACGAAGACGGGCCTGCCCCTGGGCGACGGCCCGGGCGACGCGGGCACCTCGCGCTCCCGGCTGATCACCGCCTGCGAGGACGCCCTGCGCCGGCTGGGCACCGACCACATCGACCTGTTCCAGCTCCACGCCTTCGACGCCGGCACACCGGTCGAAGAGGTGCTGGACGCCCTCGACAGCCTGGTCCGGGCGGGCAAGGTGCGCTACACCGGCGTCTCCAACTTCTCCGGCTGGCAGCTGATGAAGTCCCTCGCGGCGGCGGACCGGCTCGGCCGCCCCCGCCACGTGGCCCACCAGGTCTACTACTCCCTCGTCGGCCGCGACTACGAGTGGGAGCTGCTGCCGCTCGCCCGGGACCAGGGCCTCGGCGCGCTGGTGTGGAGCCCGCTCGGCTGGGGCCGCCTCACCGGCCGTGTCCGCCGCGGCACCCCGCTCCCGCCCGGCAGCCGGCTGCACAGCACCGCCGACTACGGTCCGCCGGTCGACGACGACCACCTGTACCGCGTGGTCGACGTGCTGGACGAGATCGCGCGGGAGACGGGCCGGGCCGTCCCGCAGATCGCACTCAACTGGCTGCTGCGCCGCCCGACCGTCTCCTCCGTCATCATCGGCGCCCGCGACGAGCGGCAGCTGCGCCAGAACCTCGGCGCCGTCGGCTGGAGCCTCACCCCCGAGCAGGTGGCGCGACTGGACGCGGCGAGCCACCGCCCGGCGCCGTACCCGTACTTCCCCTACGAGCGGCAGGAGGGCTTCGCCCGGCTGAACCCGCCGGTGTTCGCGGCACCGGAGCGGGCGGCGTGAGAAGGCGCACCGCGCGCCGGGCGCCCGCACGGCTGGGCGCCCGGCGCGCGAACGGTCCCATCAGCGTGCGTAGCGCATGAACGCCCGCACCATGTGGCACGTCGTGTCCGACGGCGGGTGGACGCCGATCAGCTCCGCCGTGTCGCGGATGGTCTCGTTGCGGGCCTGGTTCGGCAGGTAGACGCCGGAGTCGAGCAGGGCGATGGCCAGCCGCATCGCCTTGAGGCGGCGGTTGTGCGTCACGTACCACTCGCGGGGCCGGCCCGGCGGCAGCGGTCGCTTCTCCACGGGCGCGTACGGCAGGTCGAGCAGGACGGGACGCTTCGCGGTGGACTGGGTGGGCAACGGCTTCGGCTTCAGAGCGGCAGCGGGCACAGGCATCCTCCTGTCGCGGTCGGGCGGTCCGCCGAAGACGTCGGCGTCATCGGCGTCACCCTCGAACACTGCTTCCAGTTTACCGCCGGGCACTGACAACGGGCAGTCCGCAACCAGTCACAAAAGCCCAGGTGGATACGGAAATTGACACCTCGTCACGGCAGCTGCGGAAGGGGCGGGTGAGTCGGCAGAAAATCGAACAGAGCCGGGAGCGCGTACCGTGGCCGGCATGGAGATCTGGATCAATCCGGCCTGCTCGAAGTGCCGCAGCGCCGTACAGCTGCTCGACGCCGAGGGCGCCGACTACACCGTGCGCCGTTACCTGGAGGACGTGCCGAGCGAGGAGGAGATCCGCGGCGTGCTCACGCGCCTCGGCCTCGAACCCTGGGACATCACCCGGACGCAGGAGGCGGCCGCCAAGGACCTCGGGCTGAAGGAGTGGCCGCGGGACGCCGGAGCGCGCGACCGGTGGATCAAGGCGCTGGCCGAGCACCCGAAGCTGATCCAGCGCCCGATCATCACCGCGGACGACGGCACGGCGGTGGTGGCCCGCACCGACGAGGCCGTACGCGACGCGCTGGGGCGTTGACGCCGGTCAACAGCCTTGTGGCGCAGGTCACTCCAGCGTCTCCCGCGGCTGCTGAGCAACCCCGTTCGGTATCTCGTACATAGCGGCGTACGCTCCCCTACCGCTTCAGGAGGCGCGCATGTCGCGCAGGAGAACTCTCGGCACGAAGAAGAAGATCGCGCTGCTCGTGAGCGCGGCGACGGTGGCGGGAGGCGGGGCCTTCGTCATGGCGAGCACGTCGAACGCCGCGCCCACCCCCAAGTCGGCGTCGGAGTCGACGGTCTGCCTGGGCCTCGCCACCGCCCTCGGCAACAACCAGAAGTTCATCGCGGACCAGCGGGCCAAGCCCGACGCCCAGTCCGAGGCACGGATCGCCAACCGCGAGGCGGTCGTCGCGGAGATCAAGCGCAAGCAGGAGGCGTCGGGCTGCGTGGTGGGGGAGTCGGCTCAGGACTCCCAGGCCACGCAGCCCGCGCAGCCCGCCCAGCCGTCGGCCCCCGCGGCGTCGGCCCCGGCCGCCCCGCCCGCCGCGTCCGCGCCGGCGGGGAACGCCGGTGGCGGTGGCGCGGCCGCCGGGCAGCAGGTGTGCAACGGCTCCACGGTCACGCTCTCCGGCGAGGGCGGTGCGCCCGCCGCGTCCAGCAACCAGTTCCCGGCCGGCACGAAACTGAAGGTCACCAACCTGGACAACAACAAGTCCACGACGGTGGAGGTCACTTCGGTCTCCGGCAGCTGTGTGCTGCTCAACAACGCGGCCTTCGAACAGGTCCGCGAGCCCGGCAAGTTCCTGATCCGCCGGGCCGTGATCGAGAAGGTGGGGTGAGGCCGGGC
>NZ_JAPSKN010000234.1 GCF_031181705.1 Streptomyces sp. | reverse complement strand
GCGCCCGCTCCCGCTCGACGAGGAGCGGCAGCGGCTCGCTGCTGGTGACCAGGTCCCGCAGCGGGTGCCGGCCCAGCACCGCGTCCACCTCGGGCGTCAGCGCCGCCGCCAGCCGTGACGCCGGAGGGCGGGTCTCGTCCCGCAGCGCGTCGACGGCGGCCAGGATCACGCCCCGCAGGCCCTCTTCCTCGGGCACGCCGGCCGCCGCCCGCTCGTACAGGCGCGCGCCCTCCTCCAGGACGACGTCCGTGTCCATGCCCGCCGGGATCTTGATCCGCGCATGGTGACGCCAGGTGCTCACCGGGTCGCCCCACGCCTCCACGGTGAACGTCCACCGGCCCGGCTCCCCCGCCGTGACCGTGGCACCCCACCGGTCCGTGCCGGGCGCCAGCTCCCGCATCGGCGTCCACGGACCGGGGCGGCCCTCGGGGTCCCTCAGGACGACGTTGGCGGCGACGGCGTCGTGCCCCTCCCGGAACACCGTCGCCGAGATCTCGAACGTCTCCCCGGTCACGGCCTTGGCCGGCCGGCGCCCGTGCTGGACGACCGGGCGGACGTCGAGGACGGGTATGCGCCCGACGGCGGTCGTCCCGTCCGCGGGGGGTGGCTGCGGGACGGGTGGGCCGGTGTCGGCGGGGCGCGCGGGGCGCGCTTCGCCGCCGGGTGCGCGCGCCCCGGTGGTGCGGTGGTCGGGGGGTGCTGGCGAATGGTGCTTGGCGGGCATGACCGCTCCTGTCCGCGTCAACGTGGGTGGGCGGATGTGTATGGGGAGGTGGGTCCTGCGTGGTGCTCCTGAGAGGGGTACCCGCAGGAGCCTTCCCACCCTATTCGGGTGGGCAATCCGGCACCTTGTTAACTACTCACGCGTATGTCGACACACAAGACCGGCCTCGTCCGCGGCGGACGAGGCCGGTCCTTGCGCGCGTCTGCTGCTTCCGCCTACCCCCGCGGCACCCGCAGTAACTTGTCCGGCGAACCGAGTCCGCGGCCGGCAACCTTCGCGGCCGTCGCAGCGCTGGTCAGAGCCGCGCCGACCTGGGCCGGAGTCGCCTTCGGATGGGCGGAGAGGTGCAGCGCGGCCGCGCCCGCGGCATGCGGGGACGCCATCGAGGTACCCGAGAAGGCTGCCCGCGCGGTGTCGCCGGCGGCGGTCGCGGACGTGATGGCGACGCCCGGGGCGAACAGATCGAGGGCCGGGCCGTGGTTGGAGAAGGCCGGTTTTGCATCCTTGCGGTCGGTCGCGCCGACCGTGATCGCCTGCCTGACGCCCGCCGGGGAGTACAGCCCCGCCGGCCTGCCGTCGTTGCCCGCGGCGACCGTGTACGTGACGCCGGAGGCGATGGAGGCGCGCACGGCGGCGTCCAGCCGGTCGTTGCGCGGCCCGCCCAGGCTGAGGTTGGCGACCGCCGGCTGCCTCGCGTGCCGGGTGACCCACTCGATCCCGGCGATCACCCGGGCCGTGGTGCCCCCGCCCGCCGCGTCGAGAACGCGCACGGAGACGATCCGGGCCTTCTTGGCGACGCCGTACGCGGTGCCGGCGACCGTGCCGGCGACGTGCGTGCCGTGGCCGTTGGCGTCCGAGGCGATCGGGTCGCCCCCGACGAAGTCCCAGCCGTGGCCCGCCCGGCCGCCGAAGTCCCGGTGCGTGGTGCGCACGCCGGTGTCGAGCACGTAGACCGTCACGCCGGCACCCGCCGACGCGGGCCAGGTGTAACTCCCGTCCAGCGGCGGCCTCGGCTGGTCGACCCGGTCGAGGCCCCAGGAGGGCGGGTCGCGCCGGGTGCCCTCCAGCCGGACGCGGGTGTCCTGCACGACCGAGGCGACCCGGGGGTCGGCGGCCAGCCGCCGCGCCCGTCTGTCGTCGGCCCGGACCGCGTAGCCGTTCAGGACCGTGCCGTAGGTGTGGCTGATCTCCACCCCGTACGTCCCGGCCAGGTCCTTTCCGGCCGCCGACCCGGCCCGCGTGCCCTCCTCCAGGGTCACCAGGTAACTGCCGTCCACAAAGCCGGGTGCTCCGGCGCCGAGTATCCGCCCCTCCGGTACGGCGTGCGCGGGCAGGCTGGTGGCCGAAAACACGAGGGCGCAGAGCGCCGCGGCCAGGCCCCACGTTCCGCGCAGACGCCGCTGTCGCGTCCGTGCCATGGTCCGAGTTCCCCTCCTCGACTCGGCGCACGGCTGCCGCGCCGGGCCGCGTGCGGCCGGCGCGGGCCGGTACGCCAGGGGCAGCCTCTCGTGGCGTGTGAAGCACCACAAGGACGCCTGTGGGGGCGGAATCGGCCATATCCGCCGACGGGCCTGTTCAGGCCGGATCAACGGCACGGTGGCGGAGCGTCGGCGAGGGCGGCACCCTCGCCGGTACTGTCGTAGGAGACGTCGTTGAAGCCCTGCGTCATCCAGCAACGCGCCGAGGTGGAACCCGTGAAGGCGATCCGTCGATTCACCGTCCGACCCGTGCTCCCCGACTCCCTCCGGCCACTCAGCGATCTGGCCCGCAACCTGCGCTGGTCCTGGCATGCGGAGACCCGCGACCTGTTCCAGTCCGTCGACCCCGAGCGGTGGGCCGCCTCGGGCGGCGACCCGGTCCGGCTGCTGGGCAGTGTGCCGCCCGAGCGGCTCGCCGAGTTGTCCGAGGACCGCCGTTTCCTGCGCCGCCTCGCCGCGGTCGCGGGCGACCTGAACGACTACATGACCGGCGATCGCTGGTACCAGGCCCAGCCCGAGGACCTGCCGGCCGCCGTCGCCTACTTCTCACCCGAGTTCGGCATCACGGCCGCCCTGCCGCAGTACTCCGGCGGCCTCGGCATCCTCGCCGGCGACCACCTGAAGGCGGCCAGCGACCTGGGCGTCCCGCTCATCGGCGTCGGCCTGCTCTACCGGCACGGCTACTTCCGCCAGACCCTCTCCCGGGACGGCTGGCAGCAGGAGCACTACCCGGTCCTGGACCCGAACGAGCTCCCGGTCGCGCAGTTGGAGGAGCCCGACGGCACACCCGCCCAGGTCGCCCTCGCGCTGCCCGGCGGCAAACAGCTGCACGCCCGCGTCTGGCTGGCGCAGGTCGGCCGCGTGCCGCTGCTGATGCTGGACTCCGACGTCGAGGAGAACGACCTCGGCGAGCGCGGCGTCACCGACCGGCTCTACGGCGGCGGCAGCGAGCACCGGTTGCTCCAGGAGATGCTCCTCGGCATAGGAGGGGTCCGGGCGGTACGGACGTACTGCCGGCTGACCGGCCACCCCGAGCCGGAGGTGTTCCACACCAACGAGGGGCACGCCGGGTTCCTCGGCCTGGAGCGCATCGCCGAACTGTGCGCCGACGGCCTGGACTTCGACTCGGCGCTGGAGGCGGTCCGCGCGGGCACGGTCTTCACCACCCACACCCCCGTCCCGGCCGGCATCGACCGCTTCGACCGCGAGCTGGTGGCCCGCCACTTCGGCCCCGACGCCGAACTGCCCCGCATCGATGTCGACCGCGTCCTGCGGCTCGGCATGGAGACCTACCCCGGCGGCGAGCCCAACCTGTTCAACATGGCCGTGATGGGCCTGCGCCTGGCCCAGCGCGCCAACGGCGTCTCGCTGCTGCACGGCAACGTCAGCCGTGAGATGTTCTCCGGCCTGTGGCCCGGCTTCGACCCCGACGAGGTGCCGATCACCTCGGTCACCAACGGAGTGCACGCCCCCACCTGGGTCGCCCCCGAGGTGTTCCGGCTCGGCGCCCGGCAGATCGGCGTCCAGCGCGCGGAGGACGCGCTGACCGTCGGCGGCCCGGAGCGCTGGGACTCGGTGGCCGACATCCCCGACCAGGACATCTGGGACCTGCGGCGGGGCTTGCGCGAACAGCTCGTCGAGGAGGTGCGCAAGCGGCTGCGGGCCTCCTGGCGGCAGCGCGGCGCCGGCACGGCCGAACTGGGCTGGATCGACGGCGTGCTCGACCCGGACGTCCTCACCATCGGGTTCGCCCGGCGCGTCCCGTCGTACAAGCGGCTGACGCTGATGCTGCGCGACCGGGACCGGCTGATGGAACTGCTGCTGCACCCCGAGCGGCCGGTCCAGATCGTCGTCGCGGGCAAGGCCCACCCCGCGGATGACGGCGGCAAGCGGCTGGTGCAGGAACTGGTCCGGTTCGCGGACGACCCGCGCGTGCGCCACCGGATCGTGTTCCTGCCCGACTACGGCATGGGGATGGCGCAGAAGCTCTACCCCGGCTGCGACATCTGGCTGAACAACCCGCTGCGCCCCCTGGAGGCCTGCGGCACGTCCGGCATGAAGGCGGCGCTCAACGGCTGCCTCAACCTCTCCGTCCTGGACGGCTGGTGGGACGAGTGGTTCCAGCCTGACTTCGGCTGGGCGATCCCCACGGCCGACGGGGTCGGGACCGACCCGGACCACCGCGACGACATAGAGGCCGCGGCGCTGTACGACCTGCTGGAGCAGCGGGTGACGCCCCGCTTCTACGAGCGGGGGCAGAGCGGGCTGCCCGACCGGTGGATCGAGATGGTCCGGCACACGCTGAGTTCGCTCGGGCCGAAGGTGCTGGCCGGGCGGATGGTCCGGGAGTACGTCGAGCGGCTGTACACACCGGCGGCGCTCGCCCACCGCGCCATGGATCCGGACGCGGCCCGGGACCTCGCGGAGTGGAAGGGCCGGGTGCGGGCGGCGTGGCCGGGCGTCACGGTCGACCATGTCGAGACGTCCGCGTCCGAGGCGCTGGCGGAGCTCGGTACGACGCTGGGGCTGCGCGTGCGGGTCGGCCTCGGGGCGCTCGGGCCGGACGACGTGGAGGTGCAGGTCGTCTCGGGGCGGGTGGACGAGGAGGACCGGATCGGTGACGCGACGATCGTTCCCCTGAAGGCCGTGGGCTCCGCCGAGCAGGACGGGCGGTGGGTGTACGAGGGGCCCTTGTCGCTGGATCGCACCGGGCCTTTCGGATACACGGTGCGGATCCTGCCCGCGCATCGGCTGCTGGCCTCGAGCGCGGAGCTGGGCCTGGTCGCCGGGCCTTCCGACGAACTGGTGGC
>NZ_JAPSKN010000088.1 GCF_031181705.1 Streptomyces sp. | reverse complement strand
GGACCGGGCGGCTGCCCAGGCGCAGGGCCGGCGGCTGCCCGCAGGCCGTCTGTACGGTTTCGGCGTGGGAGCCGGTCGGTTCCGGCTCTCACCCGCAGCCGCACGCGGCCAGCGTCGTGGCGACCCGGTCCAGCGCCTGCTGCGTCGCCGCCGGGGCGATGCGGTCCGTGTCCGTGGCCATGAAGGCGAACGCCAGCAGGCGGCCGTCGTGGTCGACCAGGGTGCCCGCGAGGGTGTGGACGCCGGTGAGCGTGCCGGTCTTGGCGCGGATCACGCCGGATGCTCCGTCCGTGTAGCGGGAGCTCAGCGTGCCGGTGAAGCCGGCGACGGGCAGGCCGGTGAGGGCCGGGCGGAGTTCGGGGCGGGACGGGTCGGCCGCCTTGGCCAGCAGGGCGGTGAGGAGGCCGGGCGTCAGGCGGTCGGCGCGGTCGAGGCCGCTGCCGTCCTTGAAGGCGGCCCCCTTGAGCGGCAGTCCGAGTGCGCGCAGCTGCGCGCCGATGGCCCGGCCCGCGCCCGCGAAGTCGGCCCGTTCGCCGGTGGCGAGCGCGGTCTGGCGGGCGAGGGCCTCGGCGATGTCGTTGTCGCTGTTGGTCAGCATGCGTTCGACGAGGGCCGACAGCGGCGGCGAGGAGACCGCCGCGAGGGTCTCGGCACGGGTCGTGGCCTTGGACGGGCCGGGGGCCGTGGTCTTGATGCCGTGGGAGGTCAGGAAGTCCTTGAACTGGCGGGCCGCGTCCTCCGCGGGGTCCGTCACGCGGGTGACCGGGCCGCTCGTGGAGTCGTCCGTGCGGCCCTCGTCGGCCATCAGGGGGCTGACCAGGGCGAGATTGGGGTTGTTCCCGATCGGGTGCCTCGGGGAGCCGGCGTAGCGGGTCGTGTCGTAGGACAGGGTCACCTCGCGCACGCCCCGCTCGGCGAGGGCGGCGGCCGTCTCGGCGGCCAGGGTGCGCAGGCTCGCCGCGTCGTCGGTCTTCTGCTTCCGGGCCGTGAGGGTGGGGTCGCCGCCGCCGACGAGGACTACTTCCTTCGTGTCGGGTTCCAGCGCGGCGCGCGTGGTGAGGCGGTGGTCGGCGCCCATGGCGGACAGCGCCGCGACGGCCGTGGCGATCTTCGTGGTCGAGGCGGGTGTGAACGGCGCGTCCTGGTGCGCGCCGTACACGCGCCTGCCGGTGGTGACGTCGATGACGGACGCCGCGGGCCGGGGGCCGAGCGCCGGGTCCTTGAGCAGGGGCGCGAGGACCTTCGCGAGGGCCTTGCCGTCCGGGGCGGACTTCACGGTGCTGACGCCG
The DNA here is from genome assembly GCF_031181705.1 of Streptomyces sp. GTDB lineage: Bacteria > Actinomycetota > Actinomycetes > Streptomycetales > Streptomycetaceae > Streptomyces. The sequence continues at coordinate 22,641 of NZ_JAPSKN010000088.1, read as the reverse complement.
CCGAGGCCGGTCAGGACGGGACCGGCGCTGGGGGCGGGCCGGGGCCGGGCGGGCGTGCCGGGCGCCCCGCCGTGATCTGCGCCACCCACGCGGCCCAGGGCCACGGCCCGGTCGCGCTCGGCCGTACGCTGACCCGAGGAGTCCCAGGGACCGGCGGCGGTCACCACCCCGGCGGCCAGTGCCACACCGGCGGTGGCGGCGCCCGCGGTGTACTGCCAGGTCTTCGACCGCGTGACCCGCGCGACCTGCGGTTTCCCGGCTCCGGCGAACCGCGCGACCCGCGGTTTCGCGGCCGCTGCGGCCCGGGCCAGGCGCGGTCGTACGGCATCCGCGAGCCGCGCCGCGTGCGCTCTCGCGGCCTGCCAAGGCCTCAGCTCTGGCACGACCACCAGCCCCTTTCGCGATCACACACCTGCGTGAGGGACACTTAACCACCAGAACTGTGTGTTGATCATGGAGGAGCCACCGGTGGAGTTCGACGTCACGATCGAGATTCCGAAGGGTTCGCGCAACAAGTACGAGGTGGACCACGAGACCGGTCGGATCCGCCTGGACCGTCGCCTCTTCACCTCGACCAGCTACCCGGCCGACTACGGCTTCGTCGAGAACACGCTCGGCGAGGACGGCGACCCGCTGGACGCGCTGGTCATCCTGGACGAGCCGACGTTCCCGGGCTGCCTCATCCAGTGCCGGGCGATCGGCATGTTCCGGATGACGGACGAGGCCGGTGGCGACGACAAGCTGCTGTGCGTGCCCGCGCACGACCCGCGCGTGGAGCACCTGCGGGACATCCACCACGTGTCGGAGTTCGACCGCCTGGAGATCCAGCACTTCTTCGAGGTCTACAAGGACCTCGAGCCCGGCAAGTCGGTCGAGGGCGCCAACTGGGTGGGCCGCACGGACGCCGAGGCCGAGATCGAGCGCTCCTACAAGCGCTTCAAGGAGCAGGGCGGTCACTGACCCCTCGCCCCGGCACCCACGGGCCGCACGCCTGCGTCGCGTGCGGCCCGTCGTCCGTCTGTGCGCATACTGAGGCTGTGGGGGGTACGAGGCCGACGTGTCGTACAGGGAGCGCCAGGCAGTGACGGACGCGGAGGACCGCAAGCCCAGGTCGGACGAGGCGAGGAGTGCCTTCGCGGCTCCGTCCGGGGCCCCCGGGGCCGCCGTCGACGGGGACATGTCGACGACGTCGGAGTTCGCGATCCCCGACGGACTGGCCGTCCCCAGAGCGACCGGCTCGGAGTCCGAGACCACGTCCGAGTTCGCCCTGCCGCGGGGACTGGACGTCCCGCACGCGCCGGGGGCCGAGCCGGAGGGGTCGGCGTTCACCCCGCCGAGCACGTACAGCGCGCGCCAGGCCCCGACCGCCTTCACGCCGCCGAACGGGATCCCGAAGGTCAGCCTGACCAAGGACGTGCCCTGGCAGGACCGGATGCGCACGATGCTGCGCATGCCGGTGGCGGAGCGGCCGGCGCCGGAGCCCGTCCAGCGCAGCGGTGACGAGGCGGGGCCCGCGGTACCGCGCGTGCTCGACCTGACGCTGCGTATCGGCGAGCTGCTGCTGGCCGGCGGCGAGGGCGCCGAGGACGTGGAGGCGGCGATGTTCGCCGTGTGCCGTTCCTACGGGCTGGACCGCTGCGAGCCGAACGTCACCTTCACGCTGCTGGCGATCTCGTACCAGCCCTCGCTCGTCGACGACCCCGTCACGGCGTCGCGGACGGTGCGGCGCCGGGGCACCGACTACACGCGGCTGGCGGCCGTGTACCAGCTGGTGGACGACCTGAGCGACGACGAGACGGCCGTCTCCCTGGAGGAGGCCTACCGGCGCCTCGCGGAGATCCGCCGCAACCGGCACCCGTATCCCGGCTGGGCGCTGACCGGGGCGAGCGGGCTGCTGGCGGGTGCCGCCTCGGTGCTGGTGGGCGGCGACCTGATCGTGTTCGTCGCGGCGGCGCTGGGCGCGATGCTCGGCGACCGGCTGGCGTGGCTGTGCGCGGGGCGCGGGCTGCCGGAGTTCTACCAGTTCACGGTCGCCGCGATGCCGCCGGCCGCGATCGGGGTCGCGCTGACGCTCGGCCACGTCGACGTGAAGGCCTCCGCGGTCATCACCGGTGGGCTGTTCGCGCTGCTGCCCGGGCGGGCGCTGGTGGCGGGGGTGCAGGACGGGCTGACCGGCTTCTACATCACCGCCTCCGCGCGGCTGCTGGAGGTCCTGTACTTCTTCGTGGGCATCGTCGCGGGCGTGCTGACGGTGCTGTACTTCGGCGTGCAGCTGGGGGCGCGGCTGAACCCGGACGCGGCGCTCGGGGTGTCCGACCAGCCGGCGGCGCTGATCGGGGCGTCGATGCTGCTGTCACTGGCGTTCGCGGTGCTGCTCCAGCAGGAACGTTCCACCGTGGTGTGGGTGACGCTGAACGGCGGTGTCGCGTGGGTCGTGTACGGCGCGATGCACTACGCGGGCGGCATCTCGCCGGTGGCGTCCACGGCGGCGGCCGCGGGACTGGTGGGGTTGTTCGGGCAGTTGCTGTCCCGCTACCGGTTCGCTTCCGCGCTGCCCTACACGACCGCGGCGATCGGGCCCCTGCTGCCGGGTTCCGCGACGTACTTCGGACTGCTGGCGATCGCGCAGAACGAGATCGACGAGGGGCTGGTGTCGCTGTCGAAGGCGGTGGCGCTCGCCATGGCCATCGCCATCGGGGTGAACCTGGGGTCCGAGATCTCGCGGATGTTCCTGCGGATCGGTTCCGCGGAGAAGCGGCGGGCCGCGAAGCGCACGCGCGGGTTCTAGCGCGGTCCCCGCGGCCCGGAAGAGGGTCGGGTCAGTACCCGTTGTTGTACGGGCCCTGCTGGGTGCCGTACGGCTGCTGCTGGCCGTAGCCGGGGGCCTGGGGGTACTGGTCGTAGTACTGCTGGTCGCTGTACTGCCGGTCGTTGTGCTGCGGGCCGTTGTAGCCGTTCTGGTGGTGGTGCGGCTGCTGCTGCTGCGGGGAACGGTCGTCGGGGGTGATGCGGCGGAGCTGGGTCGTCGCGTCGTCCATGACCGGCGGGTGGGACTGCGCGGCCGCGGGCGCCTGCGCCGCCTCGCGCTTCTTCTTCGAACGGTCCCGCAGGTACTCGACGATGATCGGGACGACGGAGAGCAGGACGATCAGGATGAGGATCGACTCGACGTTCTTCTTGATGAAGTCGATCTGGCCCAGCCAGTAACCCGCGAGGGTGACGCCGGTCCCCCAGGCGATGCCGCCGATGACGTTGTACGTGAGGAACGTGCGGTACTTCATGCGGCCGGCGCCGGCGACGATGGGCGCGAAGGTGCGCACGATGGGGACGAAGCGGGCCAGGACGATCGCCTTGGGACCGTACTTCTCCATGAACTCGTGGGCCTTGTCCAGGTTCTCCTGCTTGAACAGCTTGGAGTTGGGACGGTTGAACAGCTTCGGGCCCAGGAACTTGCCGATCATGTAGCCCACTTGGTCGCCGATGACGGCCGCGAGCACGATCAGCGCGCAGACCAGCCACAGCGGCTGGGTGATGTACGTGCCCTCGGCGACGAACAGGCCCGCCGTGAACAGCAGGGAGTCGCCGGGCAGGAAGGCGAAGAGTCCGGACTCGGCGAAGACGATGAGCAGGATGCCGGGCAGGCTGAACGTCGAGATCAGGTAGTCCGGGCTGAGCCACTCGGGGCCGAGCGCAAGCGTGGTCACGGGGATGTGGCTCCTGCTGCTGTGGGGTACGGGCTGGGGCTGACTGCCTCAAAGTATCAACGCAGCCGTCGCGGCCCAGGTTCCATGGGGGGTATCAGGATGCACTGTGGCCCGCCCCGGGCAAAGCTGTGGACATGGGCATCGACGAATACGGCGGCGGACAGGGCCCTGAGCCCGACGTCCTCGTCGTCACCACGAACGACGTACCCGGCTACCACGTGCGGGAGGTGCTCGGCGAGGTCTTCGGCCTGACCGTGCGCTCCCGGCACCTGGGGAGCCAGATCGGCGCGGGGCTGAAGTCGATGGTCGGCGGCGAGTTGCGCGGGCTCACCAAGACGCTCGTGCAGACCCGCAACCAGGCCATGGAACGCCTCGTCGAGCAGGCACGCGCGCGTGGCGCCAACGGTGTGCTCGCGTTCCGCTTCGACGTGACCGAGGCGGCGGACGTGGGCACCGAGGTGTGCGCGTACGGCACGGCGGTGGTGCTGGCCCGGGAGTGAGGACCCCCGGGCCGGGGATCAGCAGGCGTGGCGGGACGCGTTCGCGGCGATCGCCTCCTTCAGGTGCTCGGCGAGACCCGGCCGCATCGACTCGTAGAACGCCTTGAAACGCTCGTCGGCGACGTACATCTCGCCGAGGCTGCGGTGCAGCTCGTGGGGGCACTCGTAGTACCAGGTGCAGATGTGCTGCCGGTGCTCCTCCGCCAGGGCCATGGCCGCCTCGCCGGTGGGCGGTTCGCCGGCGGCCATCAGGGCGTCGTAGCGGCGTCCCCAGTCGGCCGTCAGGTCCTGGATCCGCTGCCAGTCCTCCTTGGTGTAGCGGGCGACGCGGCGCTGCGACTCGGCGTACTGGGCCGTGCCGCCCCAGCGCGCCTCCGCCTCGTCGGCGTACTGCTCCGGGTCCTTGTCCCCGAAGACCTCGAACTTCTCCTCGGGTGTGAGGTTGATGCCCATCGTGCGTGCCTCCATGGCGTGCTCCACGGCCGCCGCCATCTTCCGCAGCTTCTCGATCCGGGCGGTCAGCAGGTCGTGCTGGCGGCGCAGGTGCGCCCGCGGGTCCGCGTCCGGGTCGTCGAGCAGGGCGGCGACCTCGTCGAGCGGGAAGCCGAGCTCCCGGTAGAACAGGATCTGCTGCAGCCGGTCGAGGTCGGCGTCGCTGTAGCGCCGGTGGCCCGCGTGGCTGCGCTCGCCGGGCACGAGCAGGCCGATCTCGTCGTAGTGGTGCAGCGTGCGCACCGTGACGCCGGCGAAGCCCGCGACCTGTCCCACGGAGTAGCTCACTTCCGCTCCCTTCTTCTTCCGTGCTTCACGGTCGGTCCTCACGCCACGTGAGGTGCAAGCGTGTTTCCGGTTTGTACCGTTTGATCCGTTTATCGTGTGCCCGTGGTCCAGGACACCGAGCGGCGGGCGCCCTCCGTCACCCCCGCGGCCCCCGCGCGCGTGCTGCTGCCGTCGATCGTGCCCGCCGCGGCCGTCGGTGTGCTCTCCAGCCTGGTCCTGGTGGGCGTGAGCGCCGCCGCCGAGGAGCTCCAGAAGGTGCTGTGGGGTCCGCTGCCGGACGCGCTGGGGATCGGCCGGTACTCCGTGCTGTGGATGGTCGTGATGCTCGTCGGCACCGGCGTGGCGGTCGGCCTCGTGGTGTGGCTGATGCCGGGGCACGCGGGGCCCGATCCGGCCACCGTCGGCCTGGACGCCCCCGTCCTGCCGCCCGTGGTGCTGCCCGGGCTGCTGCTGGCGACGGCGCTGGTGCTGGCCGGCGGGCCCAGTCTCGGCCCGGAGAACCCGATCATCATGGTGAACGTCGCCCTGGCCGCCTGGCTGGGGGCCCGGGCCCTGCCGAAGGCACCCGGCCGCATCTGGCCGGCACTGGCGGAGGCGGCCACCATCGGCGCCCTGTTCGGCACCCCGGTGGCGGCCGCCCTGGTGATCTCCGAGGCGCTGGCCCGGCAGGAGACCCGCGGACTGCTGTGGGACAACCTCTTCGCGCCGCTGACCGCGGGCGCGACCGGTGCCCTGACCGCCGGCCTGATCGGCCACCCGAGCTTCGACCTGGACCTGCCGTCCTTCGGCCGGCCCGGCTGGGGGGACCTGCTGGCGGCCGTCGTCATCGCCTCGGCGGGAGCGCTGCTGGGCATGGCCGCCGTGCGGGCGTTCCCGTACGTCCACGGCGCCTTCCGCGGGCTGCGGCACCCGATGCTGATGCTCCCGGCGGGCGGGCTCGTGCTGGGTGGTCTGGCGGCCCTGGGCGGTCATCTGACCCTGTTCAAGGGGCTCGACGAGATCGCCGAGCTGGCCCGCGACCCGGACGGCAGGTCGGCCGGGGAGTACGCCCTGCTGACGGTGGTCAAGCTGGCCGCGCTGCTCGTCGCCGCGTCCTGCGGCTTCCGGGGCGGGCGCATCTTCCCGGCCGTGTTCGTCGGCACCGCCCTCGGGCTGTGCGCCCATGCCCTGGTCTTTGGGGTGCATCCGGCGGTGGGGGTGTCGGCCGCGGTGCTCGGGATCCTGCTGGCGATCACCCGGCAGGGCTGGGTCAGCCTCTTCGTCGCCGCGGTGCTGGTCGCCTCGCCGGAGATCATCGCCCTGCTCTGCGTCGCCTCGCTGCCCGCCTGGCTGCTGGTGACGGGCCGCCCCCAGATGCAACTGCGCGAGGACGGCACCCCGGTCCGCTGACGCCCCTTCCCCACCCCCCTGGAGGCTCCCATGCCGCTCGACGACGGCACCCGCCGCTCCGCCGAACGCCGACTGTCCGTCAACCCCTTCTACGGCCCCGCCAACCCGGTCGGCGACATGGCCGAGGCCCCGCCCACGCACCGGCTCCCGGACCAGCCCATGGCCCCGGCGACCGCCCACCAGCTGGTCCGCGACGAGCTGATGCTCGACGGCAACGCCCGGCTGAACCTCGCCACCTTCGTCACCACCTGGATGGAGCCGGAGGCCGGGGTGCTGATGGCGGAGTGCCGCGACAAGAACATGATCGACAAGGACGAGTACCCGCGCACCGCCGAGCTGGAGCGGCGCTGCGTGGCGATGCTCGCCGACCTGTGGCACGCGCCCGACCCGGCCGCCGCCGTGGGGTGTTCGACGACCGGGTCGAGCGAGGCGTGCATGCTCGCCGGGATGGCCCTGAAGCGGCGCTGGGCCAAGCGCAACGCCGACCGCTACCCGGGCGCCCGGCCCAACCTGGTGATGGGCGTCAACGTGCAGGTCTGCTGGGAGAAGTTCTGCAACTTCTGGGAGGTGGAGGCCCGGCTGGTGCCCATGGAGGGCGAGCGGTTCCATCTGGACCCGCAGGCCGCGGCCGGGCTGTGCGACGAGAACACCATCGGGGTCGTCGGGATCCTGGGCTCCACGTTCGACGGCTCCTACGAGCCGATCGCCGAGCTGTGCGCGGCGCTGGACGCGCTGCAGGAACGGACGGGGCTGGACATCCCGGTGCACGTGGACGGGGCGTCCGGCGCGATGGTCGCGCCGTTCCTCGACGAGGACCTGGTGTGGGACTTCCGGCTGCCGCGGGTGGCGTCGATCAACACCTCCGGGCACAAGTACGGGCTGGTCTACCCCGGGGTCGGGTGGGCGCTGTGGCGGGACGCGGACGCGCTGCCCGAGGAGCTGGTGTTCCGGGTGAACTACCTGGGCGGCGACATGCCGACGTTCGCGCTGAACTTCTCCCGGCCGGGCGCCCAGGTCGTGGCGCAGTACTACACCTTCCTGCGGCTGGGCAGGGACGGCTACCGGGCCGTGCAGCAGGCCGCCCGGGACGTGGCCACCGGGCTCGCCGGGCGGGTGGCGGCGCTCGGCGACTTCCGGCTGCTGACCCGGGGCGACCAGCTGCCGGTCTTCGCCTTCACGACCGCGCCGGAGGTGACGGCGTACGACGTCTTCGACGTCTCGCGGCGGCTGCGGGAGCACGGCTGGCTGGTGCCCGCCTACACGTTCCCGGCGAACCGCGAGGACCTGTCCGTGCTGCGGGTGGTGTGCCGCAACGGCTTCTCCGCCGACCTCGCCGACCTGCTCGCGCGGGACCTGGAACGGCTGCTGCCGGAGCTGCGCCGGCAGCCGGGCCCGCTCACCCGGGACAAGGACGCGGCGACCGGCTTCCACCACTAGGGCCTGCCCGGCCATTTTCCGTCGTCGCCCGGAGCGGACGGGAATGGCCGGAGAGGCCGCAGCGACGGCTCGGCCTTCAACGGCTCAGCCGCGCGAACCTCCTGACCGCCAGCGGGAAGAACACCGCGAGCAGGGCCAGGGGCCAGACCACCGCCCACCCCACGTGCCCGGACTCCGTGCCGGGCACGCCGAACAGGTCCCGTACGGCCGTGGCGGTGTGGGACAGGGGGTTCCACTCCACGGCCGTGCCGAGCCAGCCGGGCATCGAGTCGGGGGTCGCGAAGGCGTTGGACAGGAAGCCGACCGGCCAGACCAGGATCTGCACCGCCTGGACCAGCTCGGGCCTGCCCGCCACCAGGGCCAGGTGGATGCCGATCCACAGCATCGCGAAGCGGAACAGGAGCAGCAGGCCCAGGGCGCCCAGAAGGGCGGCCGGGCCGCCGCCGGGGCGCCAGCCGAGGGCGGCGCCCACGGCGACGAGCACCAGCAGGGTCAGCGCCGACTGGAGCATGTCGGCGGCGCAACGGCCCACCAGCACCGCCCCGTTGGCCATGGGCATCGAGCGGAAGCGGTCGATGACGCCCTTGTTGAGATCCTGGGTGACGGCGAGCATCGTGCCCTCCAGGCCGAAGGCCATGGTGAGCGCGAGCATGCCCGGGACGAGGTAGTCGCGGTAGTCCCCGGCCACGCCGCGGCCGCCGCCGACCAGGTAGCCGAACATCAGCAGCAGCATCACCGGGAAGACCAGGCCGACGGCCACCTGGACCGGCTGGCGCCCCCAGCGGGCGAGCTCCCGGCGGGTCATGGTCCAGGAGTCGGTCAGGGCGTGGGCGGTCACGCGGCCTCCTTCGCTCGGCGGTCGTCGGGGTCGTCTGCGGTGAGGTGCAGGAACACCTCGTCCAGCGTCGGGCGGCGCAGCGCCACGTCCTCCGCCTCGATCCCGGCCCTCCGCAGGGCCCCCACGACCTCGGACAGCGCCGCCATGCGGTCGGTCACCGGGGCGCTCAGCAGCCGGCGGTCCACGTCGACGGTGACGCCCGTGAGGGGCAGCAGGGCCACGGCCGCGCCCAGGTGCCCGGCGTCCCGCAGGACGACGTCGATGCGGTCGCCGCCGGTGGCGGCCTTCAGTTCGTCCGCCGTGCCGTCGGCGACGACCCGGCCGGAGTCGACGACCGAGATGCGGTCGGCGAGCTGATCGGCCTCCTCCAGGTACTGGGTGGTGAGCAGCACCGTGGTGCCGCCGCCGACCAGGGAGCGGACCGAGTTCCACACCTCGGCGCGGCCGCGCGGGTCGAGACCGGTGGTCGGCTCGTCCAGGAAGAGCACCTCCGGCTCGGTGATCAGGGACGCCGCGAGGTCCAGGCGGCGCCGCATGCCGCCGCTGTACTGCCGGACCGCCTTGCGGCCGGTGTCGGCCAGGCCGAAGCGCTCCAGGAGTTCACCGGCACGCGCGCGTGCCCGCCGCGCGCCCAGGTGGTGGAGCCGGCCGAAGAGCTCCAGGTTCTGCCGGCCGCCGAGCTCCTCGTCGAGCGCGGCGTGCTGGCCGAGCAGGCCGATGCGCAGCCGGACGGCGTAGGCCTCGCGCACCACGTCGTGGCCGGCGACCTCGACCCGGCCGGCGTCGGGCCGCAGCAGCGTGGACAGGACCCTGACGAGAGTGGTCTTGCCCGCGCCGTTCGGGCCGAGCACCCCGTGCACCGTGCCGCGCGCGACCGTGAGGTCGAGCCCGTCCAGCGCCTTCTTCGCGCCGTACCTCTTCTCCGCGCCTTCGACGGTGATCGCCGCGTCGGCCACTGAGCCTCCCTCGCTAGTCAAAGTTGACTACACGGGCGAAGGTAACGCGGCCGCAGCCATTCGTCAAATTTGATTAGAGAGCGTCCCCGGGATGCCGCTCCCCCGTCGCGTACGGGTTCTCCTCACCCTCGGCCAGGACCCCCACGAACGGATCGCCCTCGTCGGCGAAGGTGTAGGCGCCACCCTCGATGCGCTCGATCAGGCCGCGGGTCCACTCGGCCTCGGAGTCGGCCGTGTGGACCCACATGTTCATGATCTCCCCGATGTGGCCCAGCTGCCCGGGCCCCTCCTCGGGCACGTAGTGCTCCAGGACGGAGGCCCGCCACTGCTCGATCCGCAGGGTGCGCTCCTTGAGCAGCGCGACCGCCTCCGCCCGGGGCAGGTCGACCACGAAGCCGACCGCGGCCGTCTTCACGTCCCCGCGCTGGTCGTAGGTGACCAGCGCCTGCCGCAGCAGCCGGAAGTACTCCTCGGTGCCCCGGTCGGTGACCTCGTACTCGGTGCGCGGCGGCCCGCCGGCCGTGGACGGGGCGACCTCGTGCGCGTGCAGCAGCCCCTGCTTCGCCATCTGCTTCAGGGCGTGGTAGATCGAGCCGGGCTTGGCGCTGGACCACTCGTGCGCGCCCCAGTACTCCAGGTCGTTGCGCACCTGGTAGCCGTGGGCGCGGCCGTGCATACGGACCGCGCCGAGCACGAGGAGACGGATCGCTGACATGCGGTCCAGGTTAGGACCCGGCCGCCACCTGCTGTTCCGCGGCCACCAGCTCGAAGGCCGTCCTGCCGTCCAGCGACTCGCGGATGATGTCGGCGTGACCGGCGTGCCGGGCCGTCTCGCGGATCAGGTGCAGGCAGAGCCAGCGCATCGAGAGCCGCTCGTCCTTCGGGTTCCAGGACGTCGCGGGCAGCTCGAAGGTGTCGTCGAGGCTGGGCACCGCGCGGATGAAGGCCTCCGTCTCGGCGGCCACCTTCTCGTAGTACGCGAGTTGCGACTCCACGGTCTCGTCCCCGGCCAGCACGAAGCACTCGTGCCAGTTCGACTCGTCCCGCTGGACGGCCGGCGGCTCGCCCTTGGCCCGGGCGATCCAGCCCTGCTCGACCTCGGCGACGTGCTTCAGCAGCCCGGCCAGGGACAGCTCGCTGGCGCTCGGCCGGGACGACGCCTGCTCCGCCGTCAGGCCCAGCAGCGCCCTGCGGACGCCGCCGCGCTGCTCGGCGATGAAGGACAGAAGTGCTCCGCGCTCGTCTCCGGGTGCCTCGGGTCCCACGTGCGTCACCATGACCGGCCGCCTTTCGTCTGTGTCGCTGCTGCCTGACAAGGACGAAACTACGGACTCTTGCGGTCAGCTTCTGTCCGCAAGAGCCCACCGGGTCACGCGGGATCAGAACGGGAAGCGGCTCCGGCCGTGCTGCACCGAGATCCACTTGGTCGTCGTGAAGGCGTCCAGCATCGTCTCGCCGTTGAGCCGGCCCAGGCCGGAGTGCTTCTCGCCGCCGAACGGGACGATCGGCTCGTCGTGGACCGTGCCGTCGTTCACGTGGAACATGCCCGTGTCGATCCGCTTCGCGAAGTTCACGCCGCGCTCGATGTTCCCGGTGTGCACGGCGCCGCTCAGCCCGTACGGGGAGTCGTTGACGATGCGCACGGCCTCCTCCTCGCCGTCGAACGGCACGAGGAAGGCGACCGGGCCGAAGACCTCCTGGCGCAGCAGCGCCGAGTCGGCGGGGACACCGGTCAGCACGGACGGCTCCACGAGGTTGTCCGTGCGGCCGCCGCGCACCAGGGCGGTGGCGCCCTCGGCGAGCGCCTGCTCGACCACGCCCGCGAGGGCGTCCGCCTGCTGGGAGTTGATCACCGGGCCGATGACGGTCTCCGGGTCGCGCGGGTCACCCGCCTTGAGGGACTTCACCTTGGCGACGAACTTCTCGGTGAACTCGTCGGCCACCGACCGGTCGACCAGGACGCGGTTGGCGGCCATGCAGACCTGGCCCTGGTGGACGTACCGGCTGAAGACGGCCGCGTCGACCGCGTAGTCGACGTCGGCGTCGTCCAGGACCACCAGCGCGCTGTTGCCGCCCAGTTCGAGGACGGCGCGCTTGAACTGCCGGGCGCAGACCGTGGCCACGTGCCGGCCGACCTGGTCGGAGCCGGTGAAGGAGATGACCTTGGGGACCGGGTGCTCGATGAAGGCGTCACCGATCTCGGCGATGTCGGTGATGACGACGTTGAGCAGGCCGCCGGGCAGCCCCGCGTCCTCGAAGATCTTCCCCACCAGGGCGCCGCCGACGATCGGGGTGTTCTGGTGCGGCTTGAGCACCACGGCGTTGCCGAGGGCGAGCGCCGGGGCGACCGACTTGAGCGACAGCAGGAACGGGAAGTTGAACGGGCTGATCACGCCCACGACCCCGACCGGCACGCGGTAGACGCGGTTCTCCTTGCCGTCCACCGGGGAGGGGATGATCCGCCCCTCGGGGGCCAGCGCCAGATGGACCGCCTCGCGCAGGAACTCCTTGGCCAGGTGCAGCTCGAAGGCGGCCTTCAGGCGCGTGCCGCCGAGCTCGGCGATGATGGCCTCGGAGATCTCCGCCTCGCGCTCCTCGACGAGGCTCAGGGCCTTCTCGAAGACCGCGCGGCGGGCGTACGGGTTGGTCGCGGCCCACTGCTTCTGGGCGCGGGCCGCCGCCCGGTACGCCTGATCGACCTCGTCGACCGTGGCTATGGTGACCGACGCCAGCTTCTCGTCGTCGTACGGGTTGAAGTCGATGATGTCCCAGGAACCGGTACCCGGGCGCCACTCACCGTCGATGTACTGCTGTGCAAGGTCGGTGAAGTAGGACGACGACATGTGTGATCCCTCGATCCCTGGCAGACCCTCGATCGCGCCTTCACGATCTGATCACACGTCATCGTACTTGTGTTTCAGGAGAGTTGGCGGAGTACTTCAGGAGAGCTGGAGCAGGCCCCGCAGAAGGTCCCGGCTCTCCGAAGGGCCCGGGCTGTCGCTCTGCAGCTCCTTGAGCGCCTTCTCGTACTGGGCGACGTCCTCGGCCTTGTCCAGGTACAGCGCGCTGGTGAGCTGCTCCAGGTACACGACGTCCGAGAGGTCGGACTCCGGGAAGCTGAGGATCGTGAACGCGCCACTTTCGCCGGAGTGGCCGCCGAGGCTGAACGGCACCACCTGCAGGCGCACGTTGGGCCGCTCGGAGAGGTCGATGAGGTGCTGGAGCTGGCCGCGCATGACCTCGCGGCCGCCGTACGGGCGGCGCAGCGCCGCCTCGTCCAGGATGATGTGGAAGTCGGGCGCGCGCTCGTCGACCAGGTGCTTCTGCCGCTCCAGGCGCAGCGCCACCCGCCGCTCCACGTCGGCCTCGCTGGCGCCCTGCATGCCCCGCCGGACCACCGCGTGCGCGTACGCCTCGGTCTGCAGCAGGCCGTGCACGAACTGCACCTCGTAGGCCCGGATCAGCGAGGCGGCGCCCTCCAGGCCGACGTAGGTCGGGAACCAGCTGGGCAGCACGTCCGAGTAACTGTGCCACCAGCCGGCGACGTTGGCCTCCTTGGCCAGCGAGAGCAGGGAGGCCCGCTCCTGCTCGTCCGTGATGCCGTACAGCGTCAGCAGGTCCTCGACGTCCCTGGTCTTGAAGCTCACCCGGCCCAGCTCCATCCGGCTGATCTTCGACTCGGAGGCGCGGATCGAGTAGCCCGCCTCCTCGCGCGTGATGCCCCGCGCCTCACGCAGTCGCCTGAGTTGTGATCCGAGCAGCATGCGCCGCACCACCGATCCCGGCTCTCCCGCGCTCACGTTCGCCAGCCTCCCCAACGTCTTCAGGGGCCGAAGTCTGCCATCAAAACACTCCGAGCAGTACTCGTCCGGTTACGGAAACGGAATCGAGACAGCCGGCGCACGCGCACGTGCTCAAGAAGAGGGCGAGTGAACGGCCGGAAGGCGACGCGAAGTTGACGGAAAAATTGACCAAGAAGCGGTACGGGACGTCTTATTCCGGTCACCTGCACGTGCATCTGCCCTTGCATCTGCTGTACGCATCCGAAACCATGGTCCCGCACCACCGCCGCATCGCACCGACCGCGAATACCCGGGAGTGCCTCGCATGGGGACGAATGGATCGACCATGCTCGAGCCGTTACGGCAGGGCCTTCCGCCGCTCGACCCCGCGGCCGTGTCCGACGCCGCCTCCTGTGCGCTTCCCGCCCGCTACGAAGCGGTGCGCGAGGCACGGACGTTCACCCGCAGAACACTCGACCAGTGGGACATGGGCGAGCGTTTCGACGACGTCTGCCTCGTCGTCTCCGAGCTCGTCACCAACGCCCTGCGGCACGGGCTGACGGCGCACACCCCGTGCGCCGGAGCACACGAGCCGCCCGTGCGGCTGCACCTGATGCGGTGGACCGAGCGGCTGGTGTGCGCGGTGCGCGACCCCAGTCACGAGAGCCCCGTCGCCCGGGAGACCGACGACTTCTCGGCCGAGTCGGGCCGCGGGCTGTTCCTCGTCGACTCCTTCAGCGACAGCTGGGGCTGGCACCCGATGGCCGGCGCGCTCAGCGGCAAGGTGGTGTGGGCACTGTTCCGGCTGCCCCGGGCCGGATCGCGACCGCACGCGGAATGAGAAACCGCGGCGCATCCTCGCGCCGCGGTTCTACGCGCGTCACGGCGCGTAGGCCACCCGTCGCCCCGAGTCGCCGGGGCCGGGCCGTCAGCCACCCACCAGGTGGTCGAACTCGCCGTCCTTCACACCGAGCAGCATCGCCTCGATCTCGGCACGGGTGTAGACCAGCGCCGGGCCGTCGGGGAAGCGGGAGTTGCGCACGGCCACGTCACCGCCCGGCAGCCGGGCGAACTCCACGCACGAGCCCTGCGAGTTGCTGTGCCGGCTCTTCTGCCAGGCCACACCGCGCAGCCTGGTGGCCGCCATACCGTTGTACACGTCGTGGTCCACAGGTCGCTCCCCGGTGGTGCACTGGCTGGTGTGGCCATTGATGCATCGGTCAACTGACCCGGATCATAGCTCTGTTCAAGTGCAGATGCATGGGCAGATGCACGTGCACGGCGGGTGGTCCTCCGGTTACAGCTCCGGCGCCCGCTTCACCCGCTTCACCCGCTTCGCCGAAGCCCCTGCCTGGTTGGACGCCCCCGCCCCGTCGCACGTTCCCGGCGGACGGCGGTGAAGTCGGCGGGTTCGGCGGAGGTCCCGTGGAGGCGGAGCATCCGCTCGGCGGCACGGGCAGGCGGCTGTGCGGCTGCGGGAGGGGCCCGCCGACCGTCATCCGGAAGCGGTGGACACGGCCGGGGGCAGGGAGAAACGGGCCACGCGCAGGAGGGGGAGGTCGTCCCGCGGGCCGAGGCCGGCCCGGACCATCGCCGGATCCCCGCGGGGCGCACGGCACCTGACGACTCGGACGGCGTGTCCCGACGGCGGTCCGCCGGATGTCCGGCCCGTGGCGGCCGACCGGGCACGCAGCCGGCCGGGGAGCGTCCCGGGAGCGGGTGCGGAGCCCGTCGTTCCACGCCCACGGGGTCCCCCACGCGTCAAGCGTGGGGAACCTCACCCGGCCCGGGCCGCGTTCAGCGGCTGGAGTACGGCAGCAGGGCCATCTCGCGCGCGTTCTTGATCGCCCGGGCCAGCTGCCGCTGCTGCTGGGCCGACACACGGGTGACGCGGCGGCTGCGGATCTTGCCGCGGTCGGAGATGAACTTCCGCAGCAGGTCGGTGTCCTTGTAGTCGATGTACGTGATCCCGGCCTGGTCCAGGGGGTTGGGCCGGTTCTTCGCGGGCTTGCGCTCGGGCTTGCGGGGCATGGTGGGGTCAGACCTCCAGGAGGGTGTCGAAGGCGTGCGGCAGCCGCTGCCAGGCGTCGCGCCCGGCGGCGTACTCGGCGTCGGTCAGCAGGCAGGACTCCAGCAGCCGCTCCAGGCCGTCCCGGTCCAGGCCGGGCGAGGTGAAGACGAGGTGCTGGCAGCGGTCGCCGTGCTCGGGGTGCCAGTCCAGCGCGGCGGCGGCGCGGCGCACCGGCGGGACCATCTCCCAGGCCGCGTCCGGCAGGGACGCCAGCCAGGGTCCGGCGCTCTCCACGCACAGGGCGCCGCCCGCCGCGTCCCAGTGGAACAGCGTGTCGGGCTTGTCGGCGAGCCAGAACCGGCCCCGGCTGCGGGCCGCAGCGCAGGTCAGATCCTCCAGGGCGGCGTACAGCCGCTCCGGGTGGAAGGGGCGGCGGCTGCTCCAGACCAGGGTGGAGACGCCGTGCGCGTCGGCCTCGGCGGGCAGCAGCGCGCAGGCCGGGTGCTGGGCGGCGGCGGCCGCCTCGACGTCGAAGCCGGCGAAGGCCGCCCGGGCCAGGGGCGAGAGCGGGCGCAGGCGCGGGGTCGGCACGGTCAGGCCGTCGCCGTCCGGGACGGCCGGTGCCTCCTGCCCGATGGGCACCCGCAGGGCCGTCGGATGCAGCTGGGCGAGCAGCTCCCGGTCCTCGTCGTCGGCCTCGGGGGACTCGGCGACCGCGAGGACGGGGGCGTACTCCAGCTGGCGTGCGAAGGTGTCGGCGACCGTGCGCTGGTCCGTCGCCGCCGCGGCGAGCCCGCCCTCGGCCAGGTCGTCGCCGTTGCCCAGGTAGGGCAGGACCAGGGCCGGGTCGACGGCGGTGATCACGCCGGTGACGGTGAGGCCGCCGGCCGTGACGACCTCGGCCATGGCCTTGGGCTCGACGGAGTCCCACAGCTCGACGACGGCGAGCCGGGTGGCACCGGCGCCTTGGAGCCGCTCCAGCTCCGGGACCAGGTCCTCGCGCAGGGCGCAGCACGCGCAGTCGTTGACGAGCGGCGCCTCCCCCGCGTCGAGGATGCCGCCGGCGTCCCGCACGGTCCGTACGACCGTGCCGGCGGCGGCCGTCGCCAGGTCGTGGTGGAGGACGACGCTGCCGGGCACCTCCGCCAGCAGCCGGTCCACGGCCGCCCGGCGGGCGTCGGCGTGCAGCCCGCCGACGATCACGACGGGCAGCCCAGGGGAGACAGCCACGGGGTCAGCCCTTCCTTCCGTACCGGCGCTCGAAGCGCTCGACGCGGCCGGCGGTGTCCAGGACGCGGGCGGTGCCGGTGTAGAAGGGGTGGCTGACGTCGGAGATCTCGACGTCGACGACGGGGTAGGTGTTGCCGTCCTCCCACTCGATCGTCTTCTCGCTCGTCATGGTCGAGCGGGTGAGGAAGGCGTAGTTCGCGGCACGGTCACGGAAGACGACGGGCCCGTACTCCGGGTGGATTCCCTGGCGCATGGTCAGCGCTCCTCTCGGAAGTCGACGTGGCGGCCGACGACCGGGTCGAACTTGCGCAGGGTCAGTCGGTCCGGGTCGTTGCGGCGGTTCTTGCGGGTCACGTAGGTGTAGCCGGTCCCGGCGGTGGACCGGAGCTTGATGACCGGACGGAGTTCGTTGCGTGCCATGCCGCTATGATACTGAAAACGAATTCCATTTGCATCAACCGAGGCAGAGAGGTACGTCACCACCCATGTCCGCGCACTGCATGCTGACCGGCGCACAGCCGGGCTTCGGCAACCGCATCTCGCACTCCCACCGGCGCACGTCCCGCCGGTTCGACCCCAACATCCAGTCCAAGCGCTACTGGCTGCCGAGCGAGGGCCGGCACGTGCGGCTCCGGCTGAGCGCACGGGGGATCAAGACCGTCGACACGATCGGGATCGAGGCGGCCGTGGCCCGGATCCGCGCCCGGGGAGGGAAGGTCTGATGGCGAAGAAGAGCAAGATCGCGAAGAACGACCGGCGGCAGGAGATCGTCGCCCGGTACGCCGCCCGGCGGGCCGAGCTGAAGGAGATCATCCGCAGGCCGTCCTCGACGGACGCCGAGCGTCTGGCCGCGCAGGCGGAACTGCGTCGGCAGCCCCGGGACGCGAGCGCCACGCGGGTGCGCAACCGGGACCAGGTGGACGGGCGGCCCCGCGGCTACTTCCGGGCCTTCGGGCTGTCCCGGGTGAACCTGCGGGAGCAGGCGCACGCGGGCTATCTGCCCGGTGTGCGGAAATCGTCCTGGTAGGAGACCGTCCCCGAGGCTCTTGACGGCCCCTGGTAGCTTGCTGCGATCGTTCCGGCCATGGGCCGGCCGGTGCTGTTCCGGACCGGCCGGCCGGCTACAGCTAGGGGGCTTGCAGTGACTTCGGTGACGTTCTGGCGCCGCTTCGGCGCGGTGCGCGGCGCGGCGGCGGCCGCGGGGCTGGTGGGCGCGCTCGTGCTGACGGGGTGCAGCGGCGACGGTGACTCCGGGGACGACCCGGCGTCGAGCCCGGCCCCCTCGGCGACGGCGTCCGCCGGTACCGGCGGCTCGGACTCCGGCTCCGGTTCCGGCGGCGCGGGCGCCGGTGAGCTGGCGGGCAGCTGGCTCGCGACGACCGACGGCAAGGCCGTGGCCCTGGTGATCACCGGCGAACAGGCCGCGCTGTTCGCCACCGGCGGGAGCATCTGCAGCGGCACAGCGGGCGAGGAGTCCGGGAGGCGCATGATCCGCCTGAAGTGCACGGACGGCGGCGAGAGCCGGGCCACGGGCACGGTCGACTCCGTGAACGGCAGCAGCATGAAGGTCACCTGGGAGGGCGGCCTCGGCGAGGAGACGTACACGAAGGCGGAGGGCGGCAAGCTGCCGACAGGTCTGCCCACGGCGAGCCTCGGGGCGCAGTAGGGGCACGAGCGGTTCGTTCGGGGGATTCGCGGGGGGTGCGTGCCCGGGGGACCGGCGGGTGCGTGATGATCCTGGAGCCTGGCACCGCCTTTTCGTTCATCACGCCCAGAGGACCTCATGCGCACCTTCCCCCTCGCCCTGACCGCCGCCGTCGCCTCGACGCTCCTGCTGACCGCCTGCGGCGGCGACACCGGCGGCTCCGGCGACGACGACACGAAGAACGCGGACCCCGCGAACGGCTCGGCCTGCGCACTGGCCGACCTGGGCGTCGAGGTCGGGGCCGGCGCCGCCCCGGCCGCCGGGGACACCGGCACCGTCACCGTGACGCTCACCAACAAGGGCGCGGAGTGCACCCTGAAGGGCTTCCCCGCCGTGGACCTCCTGGCCGAGAGCGGCACCACCGACGTGCTCCCGGAGGAGGGCGCCCAGGCCCAGCCGCTCACCCTGGGGAAGGGTGCCACCACGTCCTTCACGATCACCTACGTCCGCGGCGAGGCCGACCCCGCGAAGAGCCTCGTCGCGCACGCGGCGTCCTTCACCCTGCCCGGCGCCCCCGGGGACGCGCACGAACTGAAGTGGTCCTACGGCCCGGTCGCCCGGCCGGACGACGGCGGCCAGGCGCAGGCCACGGTGAGCGGCTTCGAGTCCGCCGGGGACTGACGGCGGCTCAGCGCAGCGGCGGCCGGTGCCTCAGCCGGGCCCGGTCCGCCGCCTGCGCCCCCTCCGTCCAGCCCGCCGCGTCGTTCACCCCGCGCAGCCGGGTGGTGGTCGTCTCCGGGAACATCCGGTCCAGCCGGCCGGTGACGGCGACGTCCCGGGAGGCCAGGACCGGGAGCAGGTCGTCGGACACCTGGGTCTCGGCGACGGCTGCCAGGCGGGTGCCGACGCGGTGGGCGTAGGCCGCGAGGAACGACTGCCGGAACGCCCTGGTGCGCCTGCGGCCACCGGCACGCTGCGCGGCCTCGGCCTTCGTCATCGCCGTGGTGGCCTGCACCAGCAGGGAGGCGTAGAGCAGCTCGACCGCCTCCAGGTCGGTCTCGAAACCGACGACGGTGGAGAAGCCGAGCGGCTCGTTCCACACCGCCCGGCAGTGGTTGGCCGTGGCGACGGCGTCCAGCAGCACCGCCTTGGCCTGCTCGTACGGCGGCTCGACGCCGATCCGGCAGGCGCCGGGTGTGTCGGGCGAGGGGGCCCGGGCCGCGAGGAGCGCCTCGTCGACGCTGTGCCGGGCCATCAGCTCCTGGGCCTTGGCGCTGAGCGCCTCCGCCTCGTCCGGGAAGCCGGTCGCCTCCGCCTTGGCGAGCAGCGCGCGGATGCGGGTGAGCATGCGGGACTCGGTCCTCGCCTCCCCCGGTGCCTCGTCGAGGGGTTCCAGGGTGGGCAGACGCAGCAGCAGGCGGTACAGCTCCAGCACGGCGGTGGCGTGCGAGAAGCGGTCGGTGCGGGGCGGGGTTCCGGCGGGCAGCTGCGCGAGCTGGGCGCTCCAGCGGCGGCCGCGGGGCACGTCGCCCGGGGCCTGGGCGCGGATCAGGGCGCAGACGAGCGCGAGGTGCGTGTCGCCCAGTTCCCGGCGCACGGTCCGTACGACGTCGGCGGGCTGCCAGCCGCGCCGCCAGGCCGCCGCCACGAACTCCTGCCCGCGCCGGCCGAGTTCCGCGTCCGCGGCCGGATCGGAGGCGAGCAGGGACGCGCCGGTGTCGAGGGCGGTCTCACCGGTCGCGTAGAGGGCGGCTTCGAACGCGCGGTCGACGGTGCTGGACGTACTCACGAGCCGATGGTGCCACGCCTCCCACCGGGCAAGTGTCAACCACCGGTTGACACCCCAGGGGGTGCAACCTACGGTTGACAGTATGACGACGAACCCGCACATCACGTCATCCGTGCGCCTCGACGACCTGATCGCGGCGATCAAGAAGGTGCACCAGGAACCGCTGGAGCAGCTCCAGGACGCGGTGATCGCCGCCGATCACCTCGGTGAGGTGGCCGACCACCTCATCGGCCACTTCGTGGACCAGGCACGGCGGTCCGGCGCGTCCTGGACCGACATCGGCAGGAGCATGGGAGTCACCCGCCAGGCCGCGCAGAAGCGCTTCGTGCCGAAGGAGTCGGCGGACCTCGATCCCGGCCAGGGCTTCAACCGGTACACGCCCCGGGCCCGCAACACGGTCATGGCCGCGCACAACGAGGCCAAGGCCGCGCGCAACGCCGAGGGCGTGCCCGAGCACCTCGTCCTCGGACTGCTGGCCGAACCCGAGGGCCTCGCCGCGAAGGCCGTCATCGAGCAGGGCGTCTCCCTCGACGCGGTACGCGAGGCGGCGACGGCGGCCCTCCCGCCGGCCGTGGACGAGGCCCCCGAGCTGGTGCCGTACGGGCAGGCCGCCAAGAAGGTCCTGGAACTCACCTTCCGTGAGGCCCTGCGCCTCGGCCACAACTACATCGGCACCGAGCACATCCTGCTCGCCCTGCTGGAGCACGAGAACGGCGAGGGCGTCCTCAGCGGCCTCGGCATCGACAAGGAACGCACCGAGCGGTACGTCGCCCGCACGCTGGAGAAGATCGTGCGGGCGCGGCAGGACACGCCCGACGAGTCCTGACGGCGCGTGCGGCGAGGGGCGCTGTCAGACCCCCCTGGCACACTCGCGACATGGCCGACCGCTGGGCGCTCGCCCCGGCCGAGGACGGTGGCGTGGACGTCGCCCCCCTCGGCCCCGACGGGCTGCCCGCCGGTCCGGTGCGGCGGGAGGCGGACCCCGCCGAAGCCGTCCGGAGCCGTCCCGGCGTCACGCGGTGGGTGTGGCGCTCCACCGCCGAGGTCTACCCGCGCCTGCTCGCCGCGGGGGTGCGAGTCGAGCGGTGCTACGACATCGAGGCCGCCGAGACGCTCCTCCTCGGCCACGAGGGGCGGTACGGGGAACCGCGCTCGGCCGCGGCCGCCCTGGCCCGGCTGCGCGGCGGCCCCGTACCACCCGATCCGCCGCTGCGCTCCGCGGAGCCGGGCTCCCAGTCCTCCCTGTTCGAGCCCCAGGGCGTCCGGCTGCCCCTGCCGGACCTCCTCGCGGTCTACGCCGAGCAGCAGCGACGGCACGAGCGGGCCGAGCACCCCGACCGCATGCGGCTGCTGACCGCCGCCGAGTCGGCGGGCATGCTGGTGGCCGCGGAGATGAACCGGGCCGGGCTGCCCTGGAGCGCCGAGGTGCACCGCGCGGTGCTGCACGACCTGCTCGGCGAGCGGTACGCGGGCGGCGGCGAGCCCCGCCGCCTGGCCGAGCTGGCCGACGAGGTGTCCGCCGCGTTCGGCCGCCGGGTCCGCCCCGATCTGCCGGCCGACGTGATCAAAGCCTTCGCCCAGGCCGGCATCAAGATCTCCTCGACCCGCCGCTGGGAGATCGAGTCCGTCGACCACCCGGCCGTGAAACCGCTGGTCGAGTACAAGAAGCTGTACCGCATCTGGGTCGCCCACGGCTGGTCGTGGCTCCAGGACTGGGTGCGCGACGGCCGGTTCAGACCCGAGTTCCTCGCGGGCGGGACGGTGACCGGACGCTGGGTGACCAACGGCGGGGGCGGGCTGCAGATCCCCAAGGTGATCCGGCGGGCCGTGGTCGCCGACCCCGGCTGGCGGCTCGTCGTCGCCGACGCCGACCAGATGGAGCCGCGCGTCCTCGCCGCGATCTCCCGCGACCCCGGGCTGATGGAGGTGGCCGGCCGGGAGAGCGACCTGTACCAGTCGGTCTCCGAGCGCGCCTTCTCCGGCGACCGCGACCAGGCCAAGCTCGCCGTGCTCGGCGCGGTGTACGGGCAGACCTCCGGCGACGGCCTGAAGAACCTCGCCGCGCTGCGCCGCCGCTTCCCCCGGGCGGTCGCGTACGTCGACGAGGCGGCGCGGGCCGGGGAGGAGGGCCGGCTGGTGCGGACCTGGCTGGGCCGCACGTGTCCCCCGGCGGCCCGGGCGGCCGACGAGGGCGCGGAGGAGGCGGGCATCCCGCTCTCCGAGGACGACCCGCAGCAGTGGGTGCCCGGTTACGCGTCCACCAACGCCCGGGCCCGCGGCCGCTTCGCCCGCAACTTCGTCGTCCAGGGCAGCGCGGCCGACTGGGCACTGCTGCTGCTCGCCGCGCTGCGCAGAACCTGCGCGGACCTCGCGGCCGAGCTGGTCTTCTTCCAGCACGACGAGGTGATCGTGCACTGCCCCGAGGAGGAGGCGGAGACGGTCGTGGCGGCGATCCGCGAGGCGGCGGACCTGGCCGGGTCGCTCACCTTCGGGCGGACGCCGGTGCGGTTCCCGTTCACGACGGCGGTGGTCCGGTGCTACGCCGACGCCAAGTGACCGCCCACGCCCATGATCAGCGCC
>NZ_JAPSKN010000004.1 GCF_031181705.1 Streptomyces sp. | reverse complement strand
CGCCACGATCGATCTCGCCGGTGCGGAGATCGAGCTGGTTTCCCTGGTGGCGCGGGAAAGCAGACTGCAGCGCGCCATCCAGGCGTACGAGCAGCCGCTGGACTACATCCTCATCGACTGTCCGCCCTCGCTCGGGCTCCTCACGGTCAACGCGTTGGTGGCGGGCCAGGAGGTCCTGATTCCGATCCAGTGCGAGTATTACGCGCTGGAGGGTCTGGGCCAGTTGCTGCGCAACGTCGACCTGGTGCGGGGGCACCTCAACCCCACCCTGCACGTGTCGACCATCCTGCTCACCATGTACGACGGCCGGACGCGTCTGGCGTCGCAGGTCGCCGAGGAGGTGCGCACGCACTTCGGCGACGAGGTGTTGCGGACGAGCATCCCCCGGTCCGTCCGTATCTCCGAAGCGCCGAGTTACGGGCAGACCGTCCTGACTTACGATCCAGGATCGAGTGGTGCCCTCTCATATCTTGAGGCGGCACGAGAGATCGCGCTGAGGGGCGTGGGCATCAGCTATGACGCCACACACGCCCACATCGGCGCACAGCAGAACGACCCGAGCATGGTGGAGGGCATTCAGTGAGCGAGCGACGGAGGGGGCTGGGCCGTGGTCTCGGCGCACTGATCCCTGCCGCCCCGACAGAGAAGTCGGTGGCCCAGGCCGCGACGGGGGGTGCCGCTGCCACATCCCCCGCGGCAGTGCCCGTGCTGCCCAACGAGCGTGGGGTGGCCGCAGCGAAGGTAGCGACGCTGCCGGCTGTTTCACGTGAAACCGAGGAACCGGCGCAGCCCGCTGCCCCGGCCCTGCCTGCTGCGCCCATCGGTGCGCACTTCGCCGAGATCCCGCTCGACGCGATCACGCCGAACCCGCGGCAGCCGCGTGAGGTCTTCGACGAGGACGCGCTCTCCGAGCTCATCACCTCCATCAAGGAAGTGGGGCTCCTCCAGCCGGTCGTCGTCCGCCAGGTGGGCCCCGCCCGCTATGAGCTCATCATGGGCGAGCGTCGCTGGCGGGCCTGCCGTGAGGCGGGCCTGGAGGCGATCCCGGCGATCGTCCGGGCCACAGAGGACGAGAAGCTCCTCCTGGACGCCCTGCTGGAGAACCTGCACCGCGCTCAGCTGAACCCGCTGGAAGAGGCCGCCGCCTACGACCAGTTGCTCAGGGACTTCAACTGCACGCATGATCAGCTGGCGGACCGCATCGGCCGCTCCCGGCCGCAGGTCTCCAACACCCTGCGGCTGCTGAAGCTCTCGCCTGCCGTGCAGCGCCGGGTCGCCGCGGGTGTGCTCTCCGCCGGCCATGCCCGGGCCCTGCTGTCCGTCGAGGACTCGGAGGAGCAGGACAAGCTGGCCCACCGCATCGTCGCCGAAGGGCTCTCGGTGCGTGCCGTCGAGGAGATCGTGACCCTCATGGGGTCGCGGCCCCAGAAGGCTCAGCGGCCCAAGGGGCCGCGGGCCGGGGCGCGGGTCTCGCCCGCGCTGTCCGAGCTCGCCACGCGGCTCTCGGACCGCTTCGAGACGCGGGTGAAGGTCGACCTCGGGCAGAAGAAGGGCAAGATCACCGTCGAGTTCGCCTCAATGGAGGACCTTGAGCGGATCCTCGGTTCCCTCGCTCCCGGCGAGGGTCCGGTCCTGCAGAAGAGTCTTCTGGAGGGCGACTCCGAGGAAAGCGAGTCCTGAGTCTCCGGACGGAGTCTCGGCTGTGCATCCGACAGAGCGGGCCGTGTCCGGTGTGTACCGGAACGTGGCCCGCTCTTTCCTTTCGGGCGGTTTCGATGGAATCGCATCATCGATACGATGCGTTCGGGTACGGCGCGACCACCCGGCAGCACCTCTGAGAGGGAGACAAGGGCGATGCGAACGATGAGCCGCACCGGTCTGGTGAGCGCCGGTTTGGGGCTGGGAGCCGTCGGTGGGTTCATCGGCAGTCTCCTCAGGGAACGGAGTGCTCTCACAGCCGCTTGCGATGCGGCGGGCGAAGGAAGCGAGGAACAGCCTTCATGGGGCGTCGGCTTGTACCGCTCACGCTGGACAACCTTCAGGACCTTCCCCAGCGCTGTCGCTCGTGTGTCTTCTGGGAACTCGACCCGGTCAGCGGTGAGGCAGCGGTAAAGGCGGGCACGTCCGACCTGGAGAAGGAAGCCTGGATCTCAGCGGTCCTGCTGGACTGGGGCTCCTGTGGCCGGGTCGTCTACGTGGATGACGTGCCGGTGGGCTTCGTGCTCTACGCCCCTCCCGCCTATGTCCCCCGCTCCACGGCGTTCCCCACGAGCCCGGTCTCTCCTGACGCCGTCCAACTGATGACCGCGTTCATCGTGCCGGACTACCAGGGGCAGGGGCTGGGCCGGGTGATGGTGCAGACGGTGGCGAAGGATCTGCTGCGGCGCGGCTTCAAGGCGATCGAGGCATTCGGAGACGCGCGCTGGAAGGAGCCGGCCTGTGTGCTGCCGGCCGACCATCTCCTGGCGGTGGGCTTCAAGACGGTCCGGCAACATCCCACCCACCCACGGTTGAGACTGGAGCTGCGATCCACGCTCTCGTGGAAGGAAGACGTGGAGATGGCACTTGACCGGCTCCTGGGAGCCGTTCAGAAGGAACCGGCGCTCCGGCCGCTGTAGTGGCAGGCAGACACACGAATGGGCCAGCCCTTCCGGGCCGGCCCATTCGTGTTTCACGTGAAACATGCTCCGCAGGAGCGACTGCTCAGCCGTCTCACTCGGCGATGAACTCCTCCAGGTCGCGAACGATCGCGGCCTTCGGCTTGGCGCCCACGATGGTCTTGGCGACCTCGCCACCCTGGTAGACGTTCAGGGTCGGGATCGACATGACGCCGTACTTGGCGGCCGTGCCCGGGTTCTCGTCGATGTTCAGCTTGACGACCTCGATCTTGTCGCCGTACTCGGAGGCGATCGCCTCGAGGGACGGCGCGATCTGACGGCACGGGCCGCACCAGGCGGCCCAGAAGTCCACCAGGACGGGCTTGTCGCTCTTGAGGACGTCCTGCTCGAAGGAGTCGTCGGTCACATTCTTCAGGGTGCCGGCCACGGCGGGCTCCTTAACTGTTGGTGCGTGGGGCGGGTAGGGAGGGGTCAGACTGCGGTCTTCTCGGGCTCCGGCTGCTCCTCGTCCGCGAGGGCGGCCAGGAAGCGCTCGGCGTCCAGAGCGGCGGAGCAGCCGGTGCCGGCCGCGGTGATCGCCTGCCGGTAGGTGTGGTCCACGACGTCGCCGGCACCGAAGACGCCCGGCAGGTTCGTGCGCGTCGACGGCGCGTTCACCTTCAGGTAGCCCTCCTCGTCCAGGTCGAGCTGGCCCTTGAAGAGCTCGGTGCGGGGGTCGTGACCGATGGCGATGAACAGACCGGTCACCGGCAGGTCCGAGAGCTCGCCGGTCTTGAGGTTGCGCAGCTTCAGGCCGGAGAGCTTCGGGTCGCCCTGGATCTCGGCGACCTCGCTGTCCCACACGAACGAGATCTTCGGGTCGGCGAAGGCACGCTCCTGCATGGCCTTGGAGGCACGCAGGGTGTCACGCCGGTGGACGACGGTGACGGACTTGGCGAACCGGGACAGGAAGGTGGCTTCCTCCATCGCGGTGTCGCCGCCACCGATCACGGCGATGTCCTGGTCCTTGAAGAAGAACCCGTCACAGGTGGCACACCACGACACGCCACGACCGGAGAGGGCGTCCTCGTTCGGCAGACCGAGCTTGCGGTGCTGCGAGCCCGTCGCCACGATGACGGCCTTGGCCCGGTGGACGGTACCGGCCGTGTCCGTGACGGTCTTGATCTCACCGGTCAGGTCGACGGCCACCACGTCGTCCGGGACGAGTTCGGCACCGAAGCGCTCCGCCTGGGCGCGCATGTTGTCCATGAGCTCGGGGCCCATGATGCCGTCCTGGAAGCCCGGGAAGTTCTCGACGTCGGTGGTGTTCATGAGCGCACCACCCGCGGTGACGGCGCCCTCGAACACCAGGGGCTTCAGCGACGCGCGTGCGGTGTACAGCGCCGCCGTGTAACCGGCGGGCCCGGAGCCGATGATGATCACGTTACGGACGTCGCTCACGGCTTGATTCCTCGTCTCTGGACTGCGTCGATGGACCGGTGGGAGCTTCTCTCGAAGCTCTCACCCCACCCAACGGATCCTAAGGGGCGCGCATTCCCGCTGTGTCCGGGCACACGGAGATGTCTCCCTGCGCGGATACCGCGCAGGGGGAGACGAAGCGCCGGCTCAGGGAGACGGGTAGGAGCGCTCCAGGAGGACCGTGCCCTTGGAGGCGGAGCCCTGCTGATCCACACACGTCGCGTCGACGATGTAGGCGGCGACCCGCGTCGCGTCGGCAGCATCGGGAAGCAGCACGAGCATGGCCTTCTTCCCCTGATACCTGCCGTTCTCGACGGCGAGGGCGTTGTCCTCACGCCCGATGCCCTCACGCACGCAGCCGGGTACTACGACCCCCTTCAGAACCCTGGGGTGGTTGGTGCCCGGGGCAGTGGCCGCACCGAAGGGGCTGCGGGAGTCGCCGCCGCCCTCGGTCTCGCTCTTGTTTTCGGAGAGGATGTCGGAGACCTGGCTCCGCAGCTTGCCCTCGGAGAAGGTGTCCGCGGGGGCGGTCTGCCGACCTTCTGCCGTGTCGCGCGCGGGCTGTCCGTCGCCGAGGGACGACAGCAGGACGGATCCCAGGCCCAGGGCTGCGGCGGTGAAGACGGTGCCGAGAACGGCGATCCTGCGCCGTCCGTTCCGTGTGCGTCCCTTGCGTCCGGGGCCGGTGGTGGAGGAGCGAGGGCGTCCGGCGGGCCGGTCAGCGGGCGTCGATGTTTCACGTGAAACATGCGCACCGTCTGCGTCCTCCGAACCGGAACCGGAGGCGGAATCGGAGCCGGCGGCGTCGCTGTCGGGACGGGCGCCCTCGTCGGCCTCGGTAGCCGAGCCCGGCCCTGAGCCGGAAGCATCGGTGGCTGCGGCCGGGTTCTCGGAGACCTCCGGGCGCGTGGCCGTCAGCAGAGCCTCGGCGGCGAGAGCGGCATCGATGCGGCCGGCGACCTCGGCGGGCATGCGCGGCGGGCCCGGCAGGGTGCCGAGCAGCCCGCGGATCTCCTCCAGGGACGCGTAGACGTCCGCGCAGAGCTCACAGGAGTCGAGGTGCTGTTGCAGGACGCTGCTCCGGGCCGGTGGGAGGAGGCCCTCGGCGAGGTCGGAGATCTCCGCGACATCCGGGTGCCCGGCCATGTCGGTCGTCGACGTCACGCTCGTCCACCTCCGCCCTTCACTACAGCTGAGTCGCTCGGTCCTGTGTCCGGCGGTTCCGCCGGGAGCGGTCCCGCTGCGGGTGGGACGGCCGGCTCCGGCGTCCGGTTCCGTTCCGCGCCCGTCTTCTTGCCTCTGCCCTCCGGCCGGAGGTGGGTGAGCAGCGGCAGGAGTCTGGCTCTGCCGCGTGCGCACCGGCTTTTCACCGTGCCGGTCGGCACATCCAGGATGCGGGCCGCCTCCGCGACGGGGTAGCCCTGCATGTCCACCAGGACCAGTGCCGCGCGCTGGTCGGCCGGCAGCGTGCCCAGCGCTTCGACGAGCTGCCGGTGCAGATCGTTGCGCTCGGCGGGGGCCGAGGCCGACTCGTGCGGCTCCAGCAGCTGCTCCAGCCGCTCGGTGTCGTCGACGGGGGAGGTCTTCCGGGAGGCGACCTTGCGGGCCCGGTCCAGGCAGGCGTTCACCGTGATCCTGTGCAGCCAGGTCGTGACCGCCGACTGGCCCCGGAAGGTGTGGGCGGCCCGGTAGGCGGAGACGAGGGCGTCCTGGACCGCGTCAGCGGCCTCCTCGCGGTCCCCCAGCGTCCTCAGGGCGACGGCCCAGAGCCGGTCGCGGTGCCGCCGGACGATCTCACCGAAGGCATCGGGGTCGCCCTCGACATGCCGGGCGAGGAGATCCTGATCCGTGGCACCGCTGTGCTCGGCGCGGTCCCCCATGGAACCCCTCCCCTCGGTCGGCTCTCAGCCCGTGAACTTCACTTCGGTGATGGCCTGCTTGTAACCCGGGTCGCTGAAGTTCGACGGGTCGGCGCCCGAGTACGGCAGCGCCGTCAGCCAGACCAGGACGTACCGGCTCTGCACGGGTTTGTCGACGGTGACCTTCGCGGAGGTGCCGCTCGTCGTCGCGTCGCCGAGCTTCTTCATGGAGCTCAGCGGGGTGGAGGAACCGAGGGAGTCGGTCGCGTACAGCTCGACCGTGGTGTGGTCGCCGCCGTACCGGAGCGACAGGGACGCGGCCGAGACCTGCTGCTCGGATCCGAGGTCGTAGACGATGCCGACACCCGGCTTTATCACCATCTTCGGACCGTCGAGGTAGCTGTTGGTCCGCCAGCCCGTGGACGTGTCGCCGTCGTAGGTCTTGCCGACGTCGGCGGCGTGCTGGGCCTGGCCCTTGGCGACGTACTCCTCGGAGCCCTTGATAACGAGCGGCTTCGGGGCCGGGCGGTTCTTGTTCTTGTCTCCGCCCTCGTTGTTCTGCGTCTTGGTCGGGTCGTCCGAGGAGCCGCCCTGGTCCATGAGGGCGTCGGCCAGCTGCCAGCTGCCCAGACCCAGCGCGGCGATCAGGAGTGCGGACACGGCCCACTTCAGGGCCTTGCCGGTGCGGCTCTGCAACGGGGGCGGCGGAGGCACGATCGGCTGGGCGGCACCGGGGGCCTGGCGGCCGTACGTACCCTGCTGGTAGGTCGTGCGCTGGTACTCGGGCGGGGCGGTGAACGCCGGCTCCGGCGGGCGGATGCGCGGCATCTCGCCGATCGCCTTCACCAGCTCCTCGGGCGTGGTGCACGGCGACTCGTGCCGTGAGGCGGTGGCACCGTCGTTGGCGAGGGCGCGCATGGCGAGCTCGGACAGGCCGCGGTGCACCCCGGCCCGCACCTGGTCCGGTGCGATGAGGCCGATGTCCTTCGGAAGCCCCGACAGCCCGTAGGCGTCGCTCTCGTACGGCCAGCGCTGGGTCAGTGCCGCGTACAGCAGGGCGCCGATGGCCTCGGTGTCGGTGCGCTGCGGGGTGTCGGACGAGATGCCGCGCAGCGCGGCGTTCACGGCGAGGCCGCGGATGCGCCACTGGCCGGTCGAGGCGCGCAGGACGGCGTTGGGGTTCAGGCGCAGGTGGGCGAGGCCCTCACGGTGGGCGGCGGCCATGGCGGCGGAGACCTGGCTGACCATCTGGTAGGCGTCGTACGGCTCCAGCGGCCCGGAGGCGAGGAGCGTGGTCAGCTCCGTCGCGTCCGGGAGCCACTCGTGGACCACATAGACGAGGTCGTTCTCCTCCACCGCGTCCAGGACCTGCACGAACCGCGGGTCACCGAGGAGCGCGGAGGAGCGGGCGGCGGCCAGGACGGACCGGGCCCGTGAGTGGTCCGCGGGCAGGATGTGCACGCCGACGGCACGGCGGAGTTTCTCGTCCACGGCACGCCAGCTGCTGAAACCGTCCAGACGGGTGACGCACTCCTCGAGGCGGTAGCGTCTGGCGAGCTTGTGGCCGCTGTGCAGCTCAGGCGTCGAGGTCTTTCCGGAACCGTCGGCCCGGGTGCTCTCCTGTACCTCGTCGCTGTCCGTGTCCCGCTCCCGGTTCTTGGCCACCCCGTCGGCCGTGGACTGGTCCGCCTGTGCGGTCAGCGACGTGTCGCCGCTGTTGTCTGCCACGTCGACGGCAGCCGTACTCCGTTCCGCCACCGTCGTTCCTGCCTCCCCATCCATTGCGCGCCGGCCGGCAGCCGTTGCGCGCCGTCCGACGCCGAAACCAATTGTGCCCACAGTCCGCCGCTATGCACGACACGCGGTGGCTGACGATGGTTGTGCGCCTACCACCCCGCCCTAGCGTCCCAGGCGCCCGCGGACCATGCCGACCAGCGAGTTGAGTTCCTCGATGCGCATGCGGCGGGCGGCGACGAAGAAGACCCCGAGCAGCACGGCACCTCCGGCGAACACCGCGGCGAGCGAGCCCGCGACGCCCTGGCCGAGCGTGTGGCCGATGCCGTAGACGGCAGCGCCGCTGAGCAGGGCGGCCGGGACCGACGCGATGCACAGCCGGGCGTACGTCCGCAGGACGCGGGCACCGTCGAGGTCCCCGCCGAGCCGCTTGCGCAGTCGGCGCCAGGCGACGCCGACGCCGATCGCGTAGGCCAGTCCGTAGGAGGCGGCCATGCCGACCACGGCCCAGCGGGACGGGATGACGAAGTAGCAGACCGCCGAGGCGCCGGCGTTCACCGCGGCGACGATGACCGTGTTGTAGAAGGGAGTTCGGGTGTCCTCGTAGGCGTAGAAGGCGCGCAGGACCACGTACTGCACGGAGTACGGGATCAGGCCGAGGCCGAACGCCATCAGCATGTAGCCCATGTTGGTCGCCTCGCTGGTGCCCGAGGAGCCGAACATCAGCGTGCACATCGGGATGCCGAGCGAGAGGAACCCGAAGGCGATCGGCACGATCGCGACGGCCGTGTTGCGCAGACCCTGGGAGATGTCGTCCCGGACCGCGCCGCCGTCGCCCTCGGCCGCCGAGCGCGACAGTCGCGGCAGCAGCGCGGCCATGAGGGAGACCGTGATGATGGCCTGCGGCAGGCCCCAGATCAGCTGCGCGTTGGCGTAGGCGGCGAAGCCGGTGCCGTCGACGGGCGAGGCCTTGCCCGCCGCGGTGGACAACTGGATGACGATCATGGCGCCCGCCTGGTTGGCGAGGACGAACAGGACCGTCCACTTGGCGAGCGTGACGGCCTTGCCGAGCCCCTGGCCCTTCCAGTCGAAGCGCAGCCGCAGCCGGAACCCTGTCTCCCGCAGGTAGGGGATCATCGCCAGGGCCTGGACCACGAGGCCGAGCAGGACGCCGACGCCGAGCAGGCGCTGGCCCTCCGGCGGGATGGTCGCGGCCTCCATCCCGGAGTCGGCGGCGGTGCCGTAGACGTAGATGAACATGCCCAGCGTCACGATGATGACGATGTTGTTCAGGACCGGGGTCCACATCATCGCGCCGAACTTGCCGCGGGCGTTGAGGATCTGGCCCATCACGACATGGATGCCCATGAAGAAGATCGTGGGCAGGAAGAACTGGGCGAAGGTGATGGCGACCTGGTTCGCCGCGGGATCGCTGGCGACGCCGTTGGACAGCACGCGGATCAACAGCGGCGCGCCGAGCACCGAGAGCGCGGTGAGCCCGCCGAGCGTGACGATGACCAGGGTCAGCAGCCGGTTGGCGTACGCCTCGCCGCCGTCCTCGTCCTCCTTCATGGCGCGCACCAGCTGCGGTACGAACACGGAGTTCAGACCGCCGCCGACGGTGAGGATGTAGATCATCGTCGGCAGCTGGTAGGCGACCTGGAAGGTGTCACCGAGAAGGCCGACGCCCAGCGCCGAGACGATCAGCGCCGACCGGACGAAGCCGGTGAGGCGGGAGACCATCGTGCCCGCCGCCATCACGGCGCTGGACTTCATCAGGCCCCCGGCGCGGCCGGCCTTCTTCGGGGCGGGCGCGGCGGTGGGCTCCGGGTCGGAGGGCTCGTCGGTCAGGGAGGCCGTCGCCGCGGTCTGCTCCGGTGCCGCGTACCGGCCCTGCGCCATGGGCGCCGGGGACGGGCCGGGGAGCGAGGGCGACTCGTACGAGGGGTGGCCGCTGCTCTGCTGCTGGTCGCGGAAGAGGTGCGCGAACGCGTCCGGCTCCTGGCGCGGCTCGCCCGCGTGGGAGACGAGGTCGTCCACGCCGACGAACTGCGTGGTGCGGGGGTCGTCGCCGTACGGCAGGTGCCGCGTCGGGCCGTCCGGCTCGGGCGCGGGCGTCTGGGCCCACACCCGCGGGTCGGGGGCGTACGGTGACTGCGGCGGCTGGGCGTACAGCTGCTGCTGCGGCTGGTAGGTGCCCGGGGTGGGCGGCGGGTGCGCGGCGCGGTCGTAGAGCGCCTCGCCGACCGGGTCCTGGGCGGCGAGGTCGTGTGCCTGGTAGGGGTCCGGGGCGTAGGCGTCCTGGAGGTACATGTCCGCGGGCGGCTGCGGCGGTACCTGGCCGTGCTCGGCCGGCGAGCCCTCGGGCCCGCCCGACTCGGGGTGGCCCGGGCTCCCCGCGGCACGACCGCGGTCACCGTCGTACGGCGCGTTCATGGTTACCCCACCTCATCGTCCCGGGCCCACCGGCCACGACATCTCAACGGTCCACTCTCTCACCCGTGCCGGACGGGTCGGCGCTTTCCGCTGCGGTGTCCGGGGCCGGGTCACTCGGCTGCTCCGGGGCGCCTGCCCGGGAGCCGGCAGCGGACTCCTCCCTGCGACGGTCGCCGGCGGTGTGCGGGTTCTGCGGGGCGCCGACCGGCTCCTGCGGGTCGCCGGCAGTCTCCTCGCGTTCGGCGGCCTCTTCCGGCTCGGCGGCTTCGCGGGCGGCGGCGCGCTTGCGCTGGGTGTACATCCGGAAGCCGGCCAGGACCAGGAGCAGGAAGCCGCCGCCGATGACCAGCATCACGGTGGGGGTGACCTCGGTCACCCGCACGTCGAAGGCGACGGGGTCCCCGTAGGGCCGGCCGTCCTCCGTGTACAGCTGGGCGACCACCTTGGCCTGACCGTTGGCGTTGGCGGACGTGGTGAACTTCACCGACTGGCTGTGGCCGCCGTTGACCGCGACGGGCTGCTCCTTGTACGCGGCGTCGCCGATCTTGAGGCGGGTCGGGTTCTGCGACGTGAGCCGCAGCTGCAGGTGCTCGACGCCCTGCACCAGGTTGTTCTGAACGGTCACGGGGATCGTGGCGCTGCGGCCGGAGAGCTTGGTCTCCGTCTTCTTGATCAGCTTGACCCCGTCGATGAGCCCGTCGAGGTAGGACTCGATGTCGCTGCGGTAGCCCACGGCTGCGACGTTCCGGCCGCGCCAGGACGTGGACATCTCGCGGTTCATGGCCCGGCCGAACGGGGTGACCACCCGCGACTGGATGGTGAGGATCACCTTGAACTTGTCGAGCTTGCCCTGTGTCCTGGCGATCTGCTCGAACGCGGCCCGCGGCAGTTCCTGCCTGCGCAGGTCACGGGGGTAGTCCGACGCCGGCGGCACCTTCGTGTTCGCCGCGGGGTCGGGCTTGGCCTTGGCGGCGTCCGCGAGGTCCTGCGACTCGGACCAGTTCCCGCCCTGCAGGGCCGCAAGGGCTTCCGACATGGCCTGGGCCTGGCTGACCGTGGGCATGCGCTGCGGGGCGACGACGACGCTGCGCTGCTTGCCGGTCTGCAGGCCCAGCGTCAGGCTCTGGGCGAGGAAGCGCTGCACGGCGAGGGTGGACGCGGAGGCCTTCGTCAGATCGCCCTGGAACGGCGTGGACATCCTGGCGTCCGCCACGACCGCCGTGGTGCCGCCGCCGATGGGCCGGGCGGCGGAGGGCGTGTACGACAGGTTGTCCTGGAGGCTGTCGCCGCGGGCGATCACCTTGTCGGCGCCCGCGGACGTCGCGACCTTCACGATCGACGGGTCGACGGCACCGTCGACGGGCCAGGCGAAGTCCGTGTCCGGCTTCACATGGAGGATCGTCTTCACCGTGTCGTCGACGACGTCGGTGGCTTCCTTGAGGTGGCTCAGCGAGCCGGTGACGCTCGTGCCGTTGTGGGCGAGGGAGGCCAGGTCGGGGTCGCCGTAGGGCAGGGCGACGACCTCCTTGCCGGCGACCGCCTGCTGGAGCTCGGTCAGCCACTTCTTGGCGAGCTCCTGGTTCCTGCCGGCGGTGGTGGTGCCGTCCGCGGCGCGAACCTCGTAGCTCCTCGTCATCGCGTCGACGGACGCCAGCAGGTCCGGGTCGACCACCCACGTGACGTCGAGGCTCTTGCCCAGCGACACCATCTGGTCGAGGCGGCCGCCCGGGGAGATCTCCTTCGCGAGCTCCTCGTCGCGGAAGACCGGCGTCTGCTGCTCGTTCGACCCGGTCTCGGCCGCCATGTGGGAGGTGGAGACGAGCGGCCACAGGAACGTGGTCCTGGTCTTCGTGCCGGCTTCCTCCGGCTGCCAGGGCAGGAACGTGCGCTGGATGCCGAGGACCCGGTCCCAGGGCTGCGCGGCCGTCTCCCCGGAGAGGGTGACGCCCAGCTGGTAGACGCCGTCCCCGCCGAGGTCCAGCTCGTCCACCGGTACGGAGATCGTGAAGGGCTCCGCAACGCCCGGGGTGAGTCTGGGGAACTTCTCGGTGTACTTGCCGCCGACCTCCTCGCCGACGGGGCCCTGGATGTCGTCGCTCTTCCTGGCCAGGGTGTCGATCGACGAGCGGGTGCCGACCTGAGGGCCCACCCGCAGGTCGACGTGGGCGTCGGTGACCGCCTGCTTGCCGTTGTTGGTGACCGTGCCCGACACCGTCACCGTGTCCCCCTCGGTGGGGGCGCTGGGGGTGAGCGAGTCGACCGCGACGGAGACCGAGCCCGCGCCGGAGGCCGCCTGCGGGGACTCCTGGCCCGCCGCGTCCGCGGGGGTCGCGCCGGGCAGCTGGAGGAGTCCGGCCAGCAGGGGCGCACCGGCGAGCAGTGCCCCGGTGCGCCGCAGCCACCGGCGGGCAGGTGAGGCACTGGTCCCCTGGAAGTCTGCCGCGTCGGCCACGCGCTCGCCCGTCCCTCGTCGTCGTCAGTGGTCGTCGGAATGTGCGTCCACGCATGGTAACGATGCGCGCTGAGGGGAAGTGCCGCGGTCCGCCCCACAAGATCGCGGACCGGCGCTCCGTTGCCCGGTATGCGGCTCTATGGAAGGGAGCGGTTCTTTCCCGCGCAAGGGCAGCGCTTGTGTGTGTATGGCGGGGCGTGTCCCCACCCGATATACGGGGCGCTCACGGGTGCCCGGGCCACGTACCCTCTTCTTTTGTGCCGAACGCCAACGAAGAAACGTCCAGTGTCCTGAGCCAGGTGCAGCACCGCGCGGTGGGTGAACTGCTGCGGGTCGCCCCTGTCGCCGACGACCTCGCCCGCCGCTTCCAGGAGGCCGGGTTCTCACTCGCCCTGGTCGGCGGCTCGGTCCGGGACGCGCTGCTGGGCCGGCTCGGCAACGACCTCGACTTCACGACCGACGCCCGTCCCCAGGACGTGCTCAAGATCGTGCGCCCCTGGGCGGACGCCGTCTGGGAGGTCGGGATCGCCTTCGGCACGGTCGGCGCCCACAAGGGCGGCTACCAGATCGAGGTGACCACCTACCGGTCGGAAGCGTACGACCGGACCTCGCGCAAGCCCGAGGTGTCGTACGGCGACTCGATCGAGGAGGATCTCGTCCGCCGGGACTTCACCGTCAACGCGATGGCCGTCGCGCTGCCGGAGAAGGAGTTCGTCGACCCGCACGGGGGCCTGGAGGATCTCGCGGCGCGTGTCCTGCGCACCCCGGGCACTCCGCAGGACTCCTTCTCGGACGACCCGCTGCGGATGATGCGGGCCGCGCGCTTCGCGGCCCAGCTCGATTTCGAGGTCGCCCCCGAGGTCGTCTCCGCGATGAAGGAGATGGCCGGACGGATCGAGATCGTCTCGGCCGAGCGGGTTCGGGACGAGCTGAACAAGCTGATCCTCTCTCCGCACCCGCGCAAGGGACTGTCGCTGCTCGTGGAGAGCGGCCTCGCCGACCGCGTGCTGCCGGAGCTGCCGGCCCTGCGTCTGGAGCGTGACGAGCACCATCGGCACAAGGACGTCTACGACCACACGCTGATCGTCCTGGAGCAGGCGATGGCGCTGGAGGACGACGGTCCCGATCTGACGCTCCGGCTGGCCGCCCTGCTGCACGACATCGGCAAGCCGCGCACCCGGCGCTTCGAGAAGGACGGCCGGGTCTCCTTCCACCACCACGAGGTGGTCGGGGCGAAGATGACCAAGAAGCGCATGACCGCGCTGAAGTACTCCAACGAGCTGGTGAAGGACGTCTCCCGCCTCGTCGAACTCCATCTTCGTTTCCATGGCTACGGCACCGGCGAGTGGACGGACTCCGCGGTCCGCCGCTACGTCCGTGACGCCGGCCCGCTCCTCGACCGCCTCCACAAGCTGACGCGCTCGGACTGCACCACGCGCAACAAGCGCAAGGCGGCGGCACTGTCCCGGGCGTACGACGGGCTGGAGGAGCGGATCGCCCGGCTGCAGGAGCAGGAGGAGCTGGACTCCATCCGTCCCGACCTCGACGGCAACCAGATCATGGAGATCCTGGGCGTGGGCCCCGGTCCGGTCATCGGTCGCGCCTACAAGCACATGCTGGAGATGCGGCTGGAGCACGGGCCGATGGAGCATGACGCGGCCGTCGCGGTGCTCAAGGAGTGGTGGGCCGAGCAGGAGGGCTGAGCCTGCGGAACGGGAACGGGGTCATGTTTCACGTGAAACATGACCCGGGAACAGCACGAGGGGCGGTGTTTCACGTGAAACACCGCCCCTCTCCGCGTCCGCGCTACTTCTTGTGGTCCTGCAGGCAGAGCAGGAAGTCCTTGCCGTCACCGCTCTCGGTGTACGTGTACTGGAAGTCCTTGGCCTCGGCCTCGCACTTGCTCGACGCCAGAGTCTCCGTCATGTAGGAACCCTCGATCTTGGCCAGCACCTTGAACTGAGCCTTCGCGTCACTGCACTCGACGACCTCGAGGTCCGGGTTGTTGTCGTTGGTGCTGCCGCGGTGCATGCAGTCGCCGACGGCCGCCGTGTTCGCGTCGTCCCGGCTGGTGATCCAGCCGCCGATGGCAATGCCCGCCACCGCGACGACGATCACGACGTTCTTGATGGTCTTGAAGCTCAGCTTGCGGCCGGACGGCTGCGGCGGAACCGGGGCGTACGGACCCGCGCCCTGCGGCGGGATGCCGGGCTGGCCGGGCTGCTGGGGGTAGCCGCCCTGCGGCGGGTACGGAGCCTGGGGCTGACCCGCGGGCTGGTTCTGTGCGAACGGGTTGCCCTGGGGCGGCGGAGTAGACACTTGGGGGTCCCCCTAAAAACATGGATGAGTGACGCGAACATGTCGCGAGATAAGACCCACGTAAGGTAACGGTCCCCACTGACAACGCAGTAGTCAGAAGTGGCTCTGTGTCATTGATGTGACACTGACTCACGGCCATACCGGGCCATAGCAGCCGCTACCGTCGCGTAGATAACGGCGATCGTGATCACCAGCGGCACGGATCGGCCGTCCGGCGGCAGCATCAGGGCGGCCACGGCGGCCGCACCGACGAAGAAGACGTTGAACAGGACGTCGTAAACGGAGAAGATCCGGCCACGGAAGCCGTCGTCGACGGAGGACTGGACGATGGTGTCCGTGGCGATCTTCGCGCCCTGGGTGGTCAGACCGAGAACGAACGCGGCGACCAGCAGGGGCACGGTGGCGAACGGCAGCCCGAGCGCGGGCTCCAGCAGGGCTGCGGCACCGGCGCACACGACGATCCAGCGACCCGGTCCGAGCCGCCCCGCGGCCCAGGGGGTCACCACCGCCGCCGCGAAGAAGCCGGCGCCCGAGACGCCCAACACGAGCCCCAGCAGGGCGAGCCCGTCGTCCGTGGTCGAGGTGAGCGCGTACCGGCAGAGCATCAGCAGCATGACGAGCAGAGCGCCGTAGCAGAACCGCATCAGGGACATCGCCGCGAGGGCCCAGGCTGCCTCCCGGCGTGCCGGTGCGGCCAGGTGCCTCACGCCTGCCGCGAGTTCGCGCACCGTGCCGGTGATCGCGTCGCCGATCCGCACACCCACCGCGCTGCGGTCGGGGCCGAGGAGTTCCCGTGCCATGCTCAGCGTCGCCAGGGCCGCGCACAGGTACAGCCCGGCCGCCACGAGCACCACGGCGGCGTCGGAGTCCGCCACCACCAGGCGGACGACGAAGGCGAGGCCACCGCCCGCGGTGGCCGCCAGCGTTCCGGCGGTCGGGGAGAGGGAGTTGGCGAGGACCAGCCGCTCGGTGTCGACCACGCGCGGCAGCGCGGCGGACAGGCCGGACAGCACGAAGCGGTTGACGGCGGTGACGCACAGGGCGGAGACGTAGAAGAGCCAGTCCGGCGCCGGACTGAGTATCAGCAGGGCCGTCGCGCAGGCCAGCAGAGCGCGCAGCAGGCTGCCGTGGAGCAGGACCTGGCGGCGCCGCCAGCGGTCCAGCAGGACGCCGGCGAAGGGGCCGACGAGCGAGTACGGGAGCAGCAGTACGGCCATCGCGGAGGCGATCGCGACCGCCGAGGTCTGTCTCTCCGGGGAGAAGACGACGTAGGCGGCGAGCGCGACCTGGTACACACCGTCGGCGCCCTGGGAGAGCAGACGGACGGCGAGCAGGCGCCGGAAGCCCTGGAAGCGCAGCAGTACGCGCAGGTCACGGACGACGGCCATGGGGACCAGCCTCACATACGGGGAGGGTCCCCGGGTCATGCGACCCGGGGACCCTCACAGCCCTGGCAGGAGCGACTGGTTGTGGCGCGTCAGCGCTCGACCTCACCCTTGATGAACTTCTCGACGTTCTCGCGGGCCTCGTCGTCGAAGTACTGCACGGGCGGGGACTTCATGAAGTAGCTCGACGCCGACAGGATCGGGCCGCCGATGCCGCGGTCCTTGGCGATCTTCGCGGCGCGCAGGGCGTCGATGATGACGCCGGCGGAGTTCGGGGAGTCCCAGACCTCCAGCTTGTACTCCAGGTTCAGCGGGACGTCACCGAAGGCGCGGCCTTCCAGGCGGACGTAGGCCCACTTGCGGTCGTCGAGCCAGGCGACGTAGTCGGACGGGCCGATGTGGACGTTGCCCTCGCCCAGTTCGCGGTCGCGGATCTGGGAGGTGACGGCCTGCGTCTTGGAGATCTTCTTCGACTCGAGGCGGTCGCGCTCGAGCATGTTCTTGAAGTCCATGTTGCCGCCGACGTTCAGCTGCATCGTGCGGTCCAGGACGACGCCCCGGTCCTCGAACAGCTTCGCCATGACACGGTGCGTGATGGTGGCGCCGACCTGCGACTTGATGTCGTCGCCGACGATCGGGACGCCCGCCTCGGTGAACTTGTCGGCCCACTCCTTGGTGCCGGCGATGAAGACCGGGAGGGCGTTGACGAAGGCGACCTTGGCGTCGATGGCGCACTGGGCGTAGAACTTCGCCGCGTCCTCGGAGCCGACGGGCAGGTAGCAGACCAGGACGTCGACCTGCTGGTCCTTGAGGACCTGGACGACGTCGACGGGCTCCTCGGCGGACTCCTCGATGGTCTCGCGGTAGTACCGGCCGAGGCCGTCGAGGGTGTGGCCGCGCTGGACCGTCACGCCGGTGCGGGGCACGTCGCAGATCTTGATGGTGTTGTTCTCGGAGGCGCCGATGGCGTCCGCGAGGTCGAGACCGACCTTCTTGGCGTCCACGTCGAACGCGGCGACGAACTCGACGTCGCGGACGTGGTAGTCGCCGAACTGGACGTGCATCAGGCCCGGCACCTTGGCCGCCGGGTCGGCGTCCTTGTAGTACTCGACTCCCTGCACCAGCGACGCGGCACAGTTGCCCACGCCGACGATGGCTACGCGCACCGAACCCATTCCGGTTGCTCCCTGTGTGTACGAGTGAGGCCCGCGAAGGGCTCTCACGTGGCGGTGTCGTCGGGCGTATCCGGCCGGGAGTCGTCCCCCGGCCGGGGCAGGCCGCCCGACGCTCCAGATGTGGTGTCACGCGAGGCGGGGTCCCCGGAGGCGGGGCCCTTGAGGTCCCGTCCCGCCCGCTCGCTCTCGATGAGCTCGTTCAGCCAGCGCACCTCGCGCTCCACGGACTCCATCCCGTGGCGCTGGAGCTCAAGCGTGTAATCGTCGAGTCGCTCGCGGGTCCGGGCCAGGGAGGCGCGCATCTTCTCCAGGCGCTCCTCCAGCCGGCTGCGGCGGCCTTCCAGTACGCGCATGCGTACATCGCGTGAGGTCTGCCCGAAGAACGCGAAACGGGCGGCGAAGGTCTCGTCCTCGTAGGCGTCGGGCCCGGTCTGCGAGAGCAGCTGCTCGAAGTGTTCCTTACCTTCCGCCGTCAATCGGTAGACGATCTTGGCGCGGCGGCCGGTGAGGGGCACGGCCTCGGACTCGTTCCCCGGTTCCTCGATCAACCAGCCGTTGGCGACCAGCGTCTTGAGGCAGGGGTAGAGCGTCCCGTAGCTGAACGCACGGAACACGCCCAGGGACGTGTTGAGGCGTTTGCGCAGCTCGTAGCCGTGCATCGGAGATTCGCGGAGCAGGCCGAGTACGGCGAACTCGAGGATGCCGGAACGCCGGCTCATCGTCGCCTCCTCTCCGCCCGGTGTGCGGGTCTCCGTCCGGTGTATCGCTCCGATGTCTCGGAGCGATGTGTCGAGCTGATGTATCGACTCGATACATCACGACGATAGAACGGCCTTCCGCACGCGACAAGAGGGGGTGTGGTGAACGGGATCACATCACCGATTCATCGGATGCGAGTTGCCTGATTTGAGGTGAACTTCGGGCCTCGGCAGGTTTTGACGGTGCGTAGTCTGTGCGCCATGCACATCACCGGGAACCGAGTGACGCCCGAGAGCGTCGTGGTCTTCGGTGTAGTACGGGTGCATGCGGGACCGATGAATGCGGAGCCGACCGCATCCGTACTTCGGGGGGACCGGAAACCAGCCGCCGTTTCCAGGCGCGCACGGGTGCGCCTGCCCGAGGAGTAGTCGTTCGATGAGCGAGCACCGTCGCAAACCGCCGCAGCCGCAGGGAGGCGGACGTGCCGCGGCCCGACGCGGCCAGTCCGGCTCGTCCTCCGGCCGCCGAGCGGCACCGCGAGGCGCCACCGGGTCTCCGTCCGACTCCTATGGGTCGGACTCCTACGGCTCGGGGGGTGAGGAGCGTGCGTACGGCGGCCGTGCCGAGGCCCGGCGTGCGGCGCAGCAGAGAAGTGGGGGCGGCCGCCGCAGAGCGGCCGAACCGCCGCGAGGCGGCCGGCGTGGCGCAGCCATGGGCGCGGCCGGGGCCGCCGCCGGCCGAGGGCGTGCGGGCGCCGTGTCCGACAGGAAGCGGCTGATCGACTATCCGCGGGCCGCCAAATACGGCTGGCAGCGCTGGCTGCCGTCCTGGAAGCTCGTCTCCGGCCTGTGCCTCGGCTTCTTCGGCAGCCTGGTGGCCGTGGCGGGCATCGGGTACGCCATGGTGGGCGTCCCCACCGAGGAGAACGCGGCGGCCCGTTCGCAGAACAACGTCTACCTCTGGTCCAACGGCCAGCAGATGGTCGCGACGGGCAGTGGCCAGAACCGGCAGAACGTCACGATCGACCGGATCCCGAAGGCCATGCAGGACGCCGTGATCTCGGCCGAGAACAAGACCTTCTACGAGGACTCGGGCGTCGACCCCATGGGCATCGCGCGGGCCCTGGCGAACATGGCCCGGGGCGGTGACACGCAGGGTGGTTCGACGATCACCCAGCAGTTCGTGAAGAACACGTACCTGAGCCAGGAGCAGACGGTCTCCCGCAAGTTCAAGGAGATGTTCATCTCCATCAAGGTGGGCACGAAGCTCGGCAAGAAGCAGATCCTCCAGGGCTACCTCAACACCTCGTACTACGGGCGGGGCGCCTACGGCATCCAGGCCGCCGCCCAGACGTACTACGGCAAGGACGCCCACGAACTCGAGCCGAGCGAGTGCGCCTTCCTCGCGGCCCTGCTCAAGGGCCCGACGTACTACGACCCGGCGGGCAACGAGAGCCTCGACCCTGCGGCGAACAAGGACGACAACCTCAAGCGGTCCAAGGAGCGCTGGGCCTGGATCCTCGAGCAGATGCACAACGACGACAAGCTCACGGACGCCCAGTACCAGAAAGCGATCAAGGAGTACCCCACGCCGCAGGGCCGTAAGGCCACCAAGGGCATGAGCGGCCAGATCAGCTACCTGGTGGACACGGCCAAGAAGTACGTCCTGAACCACTCCGACATCACGGAGCAGCAGTTCGACCAGGGCGGCTACCAGATCAGGACGACCTTCGAGAAGAGCAAGGTCGAGGCCCTGGCCAAGGCCGTCAAGAAGATCGAGAAGGAGAAGCTGGACCCGGAGAAGCGCGAGCGGGACAAGCACGTCCAGTTCGGCGCGGCGTCGGTGAAGCCCAAGGACGGTGCGATCGTCGCCCTCTACGGCGGCGCCGGCTACGAGAACGGCCACTTCAACAACAACGCGGACACCTCGGGTGTCCCCGTCGGTTCGACGTGGAAGCCGTTCGTGCTCGCGGCCGCCATGGAGTACGGGACCTACCGCAGTGACGGTCCGCTCTCGCCGATGAGCAAGTACAACGGCAACGACCGCCTGAAGGTCCTGAACAACGACGGCTCGTACGTCCTGAAGAAGGACAACACGCCGTTCCTGCAGAAGAACGAGAGCCCCCGCCCCTGGGGCTACATCACCCTGCGCAAGGCGATGGAGCAGTCCGTCAACACGCCGTTCGTGCAGCTCGGCATGGACGTGGGGATGAGGAACGTGCGGGATGTGGCCGAGAAGGCCGGAATCCTGGACAGCAGCTTCGCCACGCTCAACCCGTCGTTCGCGCTCGGTACCTCCACCCCCAGCGCGATCCGCATGGCCGATGCCTACGCGACGTTCGCCGCCGCCGGCAAGCAGGCCGCTCCGTACTCGGTGACCAGCGTCAAGTTCAACGGTCAGGAAATCGACGGCTTCGAGAAGCCGAGGATCACGCAGGCGATGCCCGAGAACGTGGCGAACAACGTCACGGACGTCCTGGAGAACGTCATCCAGAACGGTACGGGTAAGAACGCGCTGTCCCTGGGCCGTACGGCGGCCGGCAAGACCGGTACGACGGACGAGAACAAGTCGGCGTGGTTCGTCGGTTACACGCAGCAGCTGTCGACCTCGGTCGCGATGTTCCGTGAGGACCCCAAGAGCGCCAAGCTTCTCTCCATGAACGGCACGGCGGGCGAGGAGTCCATCCACGGTGGTGACGTCCCGACGCTGGTGTGGACCGAGTACATGAAGGCCGCGCTCGAGGGCAAGCCCGACCTCGGCTTCCCCGAGGCCGAGCCGATCGGCGACGTCCAGGACGCGGTGGGCGCCCCGTCGCCGACGCCGACTCCCAGTGAGACGCCGAGTGAGACGCCGAGCGAGACCCCGAGCGAGACCCCGAGCGAGACGCCGACCTCGCCGTCGCCCACGCCCAGCGACACCTGTGGCTTCTTCGGCTGCGACGAGGAGGACAACGGCGGGCAGAACGGCGGCGAGGACAACGGGGGCACGGACGGAGGAGCGAGTAGCGAGCCCACGCCGACCGATACGAACCTGGACGGCGGCAGCACCAGAGGCAATGGCAACGGAGGCATCTTCGGAGGCCCTGCCGGATAGCCGACGATCGCCCGGCTTGGGTGTTTCACGTGAAACACGCTGTTTCACGTGAAACATGGGCCGCCGCACCCCCTCGGGTACGGCGGCCCTCGACGTTTTTCCGGACACGTACGGCAGGATGTGCGACATGCCCAGCGCAGAAACGACGCCAGCGAGCGTCCACGAGCCGGACCTGGTGCGGCCGACCCAGGAGGACAAGGTCGCCCGGGCCGGCAGCGAGCTGATCGGCGGCCCGCTCGGGCGGCGCGCCCTGCTCGGGGCGTCCTGGTGGACTCCCGTCCGGGTGATCGCCATGGTGGCGATCGGGATGTTCGCCCTCGGCCTGGTCCAGAAAGCACCCTGCTACAACGGCGCCTGGTTCTTCGGCGCCAGCTCGCAGTACACGCACGCCTGCTACTCGGACATCCCGCACCTCTACCAGGGGCGCGGATTCGCCGACGGGCTCGTGCCGTACTTCGACCGGCTCCCCGGCGACATGCAGTACCTGGAGTACCCGGTGCTGACCGGCGTCTTCATGGAGGTCGCCTCCTGGCTCACGCCCGGCAGCGGCACCATCCAGGACCAGGAGCAGTGGTACTGGATGGTCAATGCCGGGATGCTCATGGTCTGCGCGTCCGTCATCGCCGTCTGCGTGACCCGTACCCACGCCCGGCGTCCCTGGGACGGGCTGCTGGTCGCCCTGGCGCCCGCCTTCGCGCTGACGGCGACGATCAACTGGGACCTGCTGGCGGTCGCTCTGACGGCCGC
Source organism: Streptomyces sp. (assembly GCF_031181705.1). GTDB lineage: Bacteria > Actinomycetota > Actinomycetes > Streptomycetales > Streptomycetaceae > Streptomyces. The sequence continues at coordinate 68,542 of NZ_JAPSKN010000004.1, read as the reverse complement.
GGCGATGCTGATGTGGTCCCGCGGCCGCTCACTGGCCTTCGGTGTCCTGCTGGGGCTCGCCACGGCCGCCAAGCTCTATCCCTTCCTGCTGCTGGGGCCGCTGCTGGTGCTGTGCTGGCGCGCCGGCCGATGGCGCGAGTTCGCCACGGCCGTGGGCGGCGCGGCCGTCGCCTGGATCGTCGTGAACGGGCCGGTGATGCTCTTCGCCTTCGAAGGCTGGTCGAAGTTCTACACGTTCAGCCAGGAACGGGGCGTCGATTTCGGCTCCTTCTGGCTGATCATGGCCCAGAACTCGGACGACCCGCTCGCCACCGACACCGTCAACACCCTCGCCACGCTGCTGATGCTGGTGTGCTGCGCGGGTGTCGCGGCCCTCGCGCTGACCGCTCCGCGCCGTCCGCGGTTCGCCCAGCTCGCCTTTCTGATCGTCGCGGCGTTCATCCTCACCAACAAGGTCTACTCACCGCAGTACGTGCTGTGGCTGGTGCCCCTGGCCGCCCTCGCCCGGCCCAAGTGGCGGGACTTTCTGATCTGGCAGGCCTGCGAGGTGGCGTACTTCCTGGGGATCTGGCTGTACCTCGCGTACACGACCAGCGGGGACGCCCACAAGGGGCTGCCCACCGACGGCTACCACTGGGCCATCGCCCTGCACCTGCTGGGCACGCTCTACCTCTGCGTGATGGTGGTGCGCGACATCTTCCTGCCGGAGCGCGACCCGGTGCGCCGGTCCGGCGACGACGATCCCTCGGGCGGAGTGCTCGACGGTGCCGCGGACGTCTTCGTGCTCGGACCCGCGGCGCGCTCCCGGCGGCAGGCAGACGACGCCCACGCCACGGGAACGCCGATCGAGTGGGGCAAGCAGGACGCCGCCGGTGGTTCGCTCTGAGCGAACGACGCCGGACGCCGGACCGGTCATGCGGAAGGCCGTACAGGGAGACCCTGTACGGCCTTCTCGCTGAACCACGGCGGTCAGCGGTCCACGAGCCGGTCGAACTGCGTGGTGGTGTGCCGCAGATGGGCCACCAGTTCCTCACCGACCTTCGGCTCGGGCGCGTCCGCGGGGACGAACAGGATCGACACCTGCATGTGCGGCGGCTCGGCGAACCAGCGCTGCTTGCCGCCCCAGACGAAGGGAGAAAGGTTCCGGTTCACCGTCGCGAGGCCTGCGCGGGCGACGCCCTTGGCGCGCGGCATGACGCCGTGCAGCGCCTTCGGGGCCTCCAGGCCCACCCCGTGCGACGTTCCGCCCGCCACCACCACCAGGAAGCCGTCGGAGGCCGCCTTCTGCTGCCGGTAGCCGAAACGGTCGCCCTTGGCGACGCGCGTGACGTCGAGGACGGCGCCGCGGTACTCGGTGGCGTCGTGGTCCCCCAGCCACAGGCGCGTGCCGATGCGGGCACGGAACCGGGTCTGCGGGAACTGCTGCTGGAGCCGGACGAGATCCTCGGCCTTGAGGTGGCTGACGAACATCGTGTGCAGCGGCAGCCGGGCCGCGCGGAGCCGGTCCATCCAGCCGATGACCTCCTCGACCGCGTCCGAGCCGTCGGTACGGTCCAGGGGCAGGTGGAGCGCGAAGCCCTCCAGGCGGACGTTCTCGATGGCGGCGTGCAGCTGGGCCAGGTCCTGCTCACCGATGCCGTGCCGCTTCATCGAGGACATCACCTCGATCACCACACGGGCACCGACGAGGCCGTACACACCGTCTATCGACGAGACCGAGCGGATCACCCGGTCCGGCAGCGGCACCGGCTCCTCGCCGCGCCGGTAGGGCGTCAGCACCAGCAGGTCCCCGCTGAACCAGTCCTTGATCCGGGCGGCTTCGTACGTCGTGCCGACGGCGAGGATGTCCGAGCCCAGCCGCGTGGCCTCCTCCGCCAGCCGCTCGTGCCCAAAACCGTAGCCGTTGCCCTTGCAGACCGGCACGAGGCCGGGGAACTGCTCCTGCACGTGCTTGTGGTGCGCCCGCCAGCGCGCGGTGTCGACGTAGAGCGTGAGCGCCATGGCCGGACCTGGAACCTTTCTCGTGGTTGCCGTGTGTCAGAGGTATAGAAGCACTGAACGGGACATCAACGACGCGACATGTAGATGTCGAGCGCCTTGTGCAGCAGCTTGTTGAGCGGGAAGTCCCACTCGCCGAGGTACTCGGCCGCCTGGCCACCGGTGCCCACCTTGAACTGGATCAGGCCGAAGAGGTGGTCGGTCTCGTCCAGCGAGTCCGAGATGCCGCGCAGGTCGTAGACGGTCGCCCCGAGCGCGTAGGCGTCCCGCAGCATCCGCCACTGCATCGCGTTCGACGGCCGGACCTCGCGGCCGATGTTGTCGGAGGCGCCGTAGGAGTACCAGACGTGTCCGCCGACGATCAGCATCGTCGCCGCCGACAGGTTCACGCCGTTGTGCCGCGCGAAGTACAGCCGCATGCGGTTGGGGTCCTCGGAGTTGAGGGCCGTCCACATGCGCTGGAAGTACGACAGCGGGCGCGGCCGGAAGTGGTCGCGCACGGCCGTGATCTCGTAGAGCCGCTGCCATTCCTCGAGGTCCTGGTAGCCGCCCTGGACGACCTCGACGCCGGCCTTCTCGGCCTTCTTGATGTTGCGGCGCCACAGCTGGTTGAAGTTCTTGTGGACCTCTTCCAGGGAACGGTTCGCCAGCGGCACCTGGTAGACGTAGCGCGGCTGGACGTCGCCGAAGCCCGCGCCGCCGTCCTCGCCCTGCTGCCAGCCCATGCGGCGCAGCTTGTCGGCCACCTCGAACGCGCGCGGCTCGATGTGGTCGGCCTCGATGTCCCGCAGCCGCTTCACGTCAGGGTTCTGGATGCCCGCCTTGATGGAGGTGGCCTCCCAGCGCCGGATGATCACCGGCGGTCCCATCTTCACCGAGAAGGCACCCTGCTGCTTCAGGTGCGCCAGCATCGGCTCGATCCACTCCTGCAGATTCGGCGCGAACCAGTTGATGACCGGGCCCTCGGGCAGGTACGCGAGGTAGCGCTTGATCTTGGGAAGCTGCCGGTAGAGGACGAGACCCACGCCGACCAGCTCGCCGGTGCGCTCGTCGAACCAGCCGAGGTTCTCGGAGCGCCACTCCGCCTTGACATCAGCCCAGGCCGGGACCTGCATGTGACTCGCCGACGGCAGGCTCTGGATGTAGGCCAGATGCTGCTCTCGACTGATGGTCCTCAGGGTCAGGCTCATTCGGGGCGCTCCTCGGGCTGGTGTGTCCCCATGGGTTCAGGGGCTCCGGCTCTCGCGCGAAGCCTACTGCGCCGTGGGAGCGCGCCGGTTGGGCGTACGGAACCTGCGCCCCGGCCCGAGGACGGCCGGGGCGTCGTCCGCTGTTCGAGAAGGGGTGCTCCGGCGTCAGCCGATGAGGCCGCCGTGCATCATGCCCAGGAAGAAACCGACACCCGACGCGCCCAGGCCCAGGATCAGGCCGAAGCGCTCCCGCGTCGTCTCCGAGACCCACTGGCCGTAGGCGCCCGTGAGAATGCCCACCAGGCCGGCCCAGGAGCTGAGCACGTGCAGGTCGTCGCTGATGATCGCCGTGAGGAACGCGGTGAGGCCCAGCACGAGGGTCACCGCGAGCAGCGTGTCCTGGAGGGGGTGGGGCTTGCCGTCCGTGGCGAAGAGGCCGCCGGCGGCGTTGGGTCGCAATACCTGTGCCATAGGGCACCTCCTGCGAAAGTCGGCGCATCGTAGCGCCATACACACCCGATGTGTACAGATTGGCTGCCCTCGCGACCGGATTTCAACCGGAAGCCGTCGTGCGGGTACTGTGTACCGTCCGCACCGGTGTCTGCCCATGTCATGGCAAGGGCTTCTCCACAGATCCCCTGATTGTCAGTGGTGGCCGATACCGTTGCCTACGCATCACAACCCTCCTGCCACGGAACGACCGTGGCCGCTGAGTCCAAAGGAGGTGGGTTCCACATGCGTCACTACGAGGTGATGGTCATCCTCGACCCCGACGTCGAGGAGCGCGCTGTCTCCCCGCTGATCGAGAACTTCCTCTCTGTCGTCCGTGACGGCGGCGGAAAGGTCGAGAAGGTCGACACCTGGGGTCGTCGTCGTCTCGCGTACGAGATCAAGAAGAAGCCCGAGGGCATCTACTCGGTCATCGACCTGCAGGCCGAGCCTGCGGTCGTCAAGGAGCTCGACCGCCAGATGAACCTGAACGAGTCGGTCCTCCGGACCAAGGTCCTCCGTCCCGAGATGCACTGAGCTTCCACGCTCAGCTGATCCCGGGATTCGAGTAGCAAGCAGCCAGAGCAAACCCGCCGAGAGGTTCCCCCATGGCAGGCGAGACCGTCATCACGGTGGTCGGCAATCTTGTCGACGACCCCGAGCTGCGCTTCACCCCCTCCGGTGCGGCCGTCGCGAAGTTCCGTGTCGCGTCCACTCCCCGCACCTTCGACCGCCAGACGAACGAGTGGAAGGACGGCGAGAGCCTGTTCCTGACCTGCTCGGTCTGGCGTCAGGCGGCGGAGAACGTCGCGGAGTCGCTCCAGCGAGGCATGCGCGTCATCGTGCAGGGCCGGCTGAAGCAGCGGTCCTACGAGGACCGTGAGGGTGTCAAGCGCACGGTCTACGAGCTGGACGTCGAGGAAGTCGGCGCCAGCCTGCGCAACGCCACGGCCAAGGTCACCAAGACCAGCGGCCGCGGTGGCCAGGGCGGTTACGGCGGCGGCAGCGGCGGCGGCCAGGGTGGCGGCGGCTGGGGCGGCGGCCCCGGCGGCGGCCAGCAGGGCGGCGGAGCTCCTGCCGACGACCCGTGGGCGACCGGCGCTCCCGCCGGTGGCAGCCAGGGCGGTGGCGGCGGCTGGGGTGGAAACTCCGGCGGCGGCGGTGGCGGCGGCTACTCGGACGAGCCCCCCTTCTAAGGGCGGGTTCGCACCCACACTTCTTGATCACACAGGAGATACACCATGGCGAAGCCGCCTGTGCGCAAGCCGAAGAAGAAGGTCTGCGCTTTCTGCAAGGACAAGGTCACGTACGTGGACTACAAGGACACGAACATGCTGCGGAAGTTCATTTCCGACCGCGGCAAGATCCGTGCCCGCCGCGTGACCGGCAACTGCACGCAGCACCAGCGTGACGTCGCCACGGCCGTCAAGAACAGCCGTGAGATGGCGCTGCTGCCCTACACGTCCACCGCGCGATAAGGGAAGGGTGACCGACTCATGAAGATCATCCTCACCCACGAGGTCTCCGGCCTCGGCGCCGCTGGCGACGTCGTCGACGTCAAGGACGGCTACGCTCGCAACTACCTGATCCCGCGGAAGTTCGCGATCCGCTGGACCAAGGGTGGCGAGAAGGACGTCGAGCAGATCCGTCGTGCTCGCAAGATCCACGAGATCCAGACCATCGAGCAGGCCAACCAGGTGAAGGCCCAGCTCGAGGGCGTCAAGGTCCGTCTGGCCGTCCGCTCGGGCGACGCCGGTCGTCTCTTCGGTTCCGTCACCCCGGCCGACATCGCGTCCGCGATCAAGGCTTCCGGTGGCCCCGAGGTCGACAAGCGCCGCATCGAGCTGGGCTCGCCGATCAAGACGCTGGGCGCTCACGAGACGTCCGTGCGTCTGCACCCCGAGGTTGCCGCCAAGGTCAACGTCGAGGTCGTCGCGGCCTGAGTGCCGCACTCGCTGAAGCAGTGAGTGATGGGGTCGTGCCCTGCGGGGTGCGGCCCCATCGTCGTGTCTGGCGTTGGATTCCGTCTCCGGACGACGGAGCCGGTTTCACGTGAAACGGCCCGTTCCGTGGACGTCACTGTTACGTGAAACCGTCGATGTTTCACGTGAAACGGTCAGCGGGTCGCGCCCGTCACGATCCAGCGCCCCGAGCGGCTGCGGAGCCACAGGGTCAGCATCCGTACGGTCATCATCAGCGTCATGGTGGCCCACAGCGCGGTGAGCCCGCCGCCCAGCACCGGCACCAGCAGAGCTGCCGGGGTGAACACCGCGAGAGTGAGCAGCATTGCCCAGGCGAGATAGGGGCCGTCGCCGGCACCCATCAGCACCCCGTCCAGCACGAAGACGATGCCGCAGATCGGCTGGGAGAGGGCGACGATGACCAGGGCAGGCAGGGCCACGTCCTTGACCGCGGGGTCGCTGCTGAACAGGGGCAGGAGCACCGGGCGGGTGATGACCACCAGGATGCCGAGGACAACCCCGACGGCGATGCCCCACTCGACCATCCGACGGCAGGCGTCACGGGCGCCCTGGGCGTCACCGGCTCCGAGGTAGCGGCCGATGATGGCCTGCCCCGCGATGGCGATGGCGTCGAGGGCGAAGGCGAGCAGACTCCACAGGGACAGGATGATCTGGTGGGCCGCGATGTCGGCGTCCCCGAGCCGGGCGGCGACCGCCGTGGCGATCATCAGGATCGCCCTCAGGGAGAGGGTGCGGACGAGCAAGGGCACACCCGCCTGCGCGGATGCTCTGATCCCTGCGGCGTCCGGACGCAGCGAGGCACCATGCTTGCGGGCGCCCCGCAGGACCACCACGAGGTAGACGGCGGCCATCCCGCACTGCGCTATGACCGTGCCCCAGGCGGAGCCGGCGATCCCCAGGTCGGCCCCGTAGACGAGCCCGACGTTGAGGGCACCGTTCGCGATGAATCCGGCGATGGCGACGTAGAGCGGGGTTTTGGTGTCCTGCAGTCCGCGCAGAACGCCGGTCGCGGCGAGGACGACGAGCATGGCGGGGATGCCGAGCACGGAGATGCGCAGGTAGGTGGTGGCGTAGGGGGCTGCCGCCTCCGACGCCCCGAAGAGGTCCACGAGGTGGGGTGCCGTGGGCAGGGCGGCGGCCACGACGGCGGCGCCGAGGAGCAGCGCCAGCCAGATGCCGTCCATGCCCTGACGGATGGCGGCCTGGAGATCACCCGCGCCGACGCGGCGGGCGACCGCCGCCGTGGTGGCGTAGGCGAGGAAGACGAAGACGCTGACGGCGGTCATCAGCAAGGCCGAGGCGACACCGAGACCGGCGAGCTGGGCCGTGCCCAGATGGCCGACGATGGCGGTGTCGGCCAGCAGGAAGAGGGGCTCGGCGACGAGTGCGCCGAAGGCCGGCACGGCCAGCGCGACGATCTCTCGGTCGTGCTGTCTGCGGCCGTCTCGGCGGCGCGCGGGGGCCTGTGTCATGCGCACCAATCTAATCGTCCACAGGTAAGAGATGCAAAGCTTTTGTGACCCTTACTTTCCGTTCGGGGACGCGCACTGCTGTGCACCTTTCGCAGCGATCTTGCGCCGGTTGGGGAAGTTTTTCTTCTGCACAGCCGGTGGATGGCAAAGATGCAGGTCAGAGAGGGCTCTTTAGGTTGGGGTGCTGCTTGTTCACAGGCCTGTCCACCGGGTCGTGCACAGGTTTGGCCGAGTTCTCCACAGCATCTGGGCCGTCGTCCACATGGCCTGTGGATAACCAGATTGGCTGACGGTGCCGAGAGGCCTACCGTGGTCCGGCGCCCGCTCCGTCCGCCGGTTTTCGAAACGCCACAAAACCGGCGCTGGTCAACCGGAGTTGGGCCTCTCATTTGTCAGTGCCGTGCCGTAGAACAGAGAGGCACGGTGAGGTCTGCTGCGGCGGACGGGAGGAGGTGGCTCGGTGAGCATTTCCGAGCCCTTGGACGACCCGTGGGCCGACAGCGGGCCCAGTGATCGTCTGCCCTCCTCCCGCCGACGGGGCGACGGCGCCCGGGCCCGCGAGGAACAGCACGAGCGCGGTCCGGACAACGGGGTGTGGGACGGCGGCTCGGGCACGTCGTTCGAGCGGGTGCCCCCCCAGGACATCGAGGCCGAGCAGTCCGTCCTCGGCGGCATGCTGCTGTCCAAGGACGCCATCGCCGATGTCGTCGAGATCCTCAAGGGCCACGACTTCTACAAGCCGGCGCACGAGACGATCTACCAGGCCGTCCTCGACGTCTACGCCAAGGGCGAGCCGGCCGACCCGATCACGATCGCGGCCGAGCTCACCAAGCGCGGCGAGATCAACAAGGTCGGCGGGGCCTCCTATCTGCACACCCTCGTCCAGACGGTGCCCACGGCGGCCAACGCGGCCTACTACGCGGAGATCGTCCACGAGCGTGCGGTCCTGCGCCGCCTGGTCGAGGCGGGCACGCGGATCACGCAGATGGGATACGCGGCCGACGACGACGTGGACGAGATCGTCAACCGCGCCCAGGCTGAGATCTACGCCGTCACCGAGCAGCGCACCAGTGAGGACTACCTGCCGCTCGGCGACATCATGGAGGGCGCGCTCGACGAGATCGAGGCGATCGGCTCGCGCAGCGGCGAGATGACCGGCGTGCCCACAGGGTTCACGGACTTCGACTCGCTCACCAACGGTCTGCACCCCGGCCAGATGATCGTCATCGCCGCACGTCCCGCCATGGGTAAGTCGACGCTGGCGCTCGACTTCGCCCGCGCGGCCTCGATCAAGAACAACCTGCCGAGCGTGATCTTCTCCCTCGAGATGGGGCGCAACGAGATCGCGATGCGCCTGCTGTCCGCCGAGGCACGGGTCGCCCTGCACCACATGCGCTCCGGCACGATGACGGACGACGACTGGACGCGTCTGGCCCGGCGGATGCCGGACGTCTCCGCCGCTCCGCTCTACATCGACGACTCCCCGAACCTGTCGATGATGGAGATCCGCGCGAAGTGCCGTCGCCTCAAGCAGCGCAACGACCTGCGGCTGGTCGTCATCGACTACCTCCAGCTGATGCAGTCCGGCGGGTCCAAGCGGGCGGAGAGCCGTCAGCAGGAGGTCTCGGACATGTCCCGTAACCTCAAGCTGCTCGCCAAGGAACTGGAGATCCCGGTCATCGCGCTCTCCCAGCTGAACCGAGGCCCCGAGCAGCGCACGGACAAGAAGCCGATGGTCTCCGACCTGCGTGAGTCCGGTTCCATCGAGCAGGACGCCGACATGGTCATCCTGCTGCACCGCGAGGACGCCTACGAGAAGGAGTCGCCCCGCGCGGGCGAGGCGGACCTGATCGTGGCCAAGCACCGAAACGGCCCGACGGCGACGATCACCGTCGCCTTCCAGGGCCACTACTCGCGGTTCGTGGACATGGCGCAGACCTGATCCACGCCGCGCGGTGACAAGACGCGCGGCAAAAGAAGTCGACTCCCGCGACCGGGCCGGATGGACTGGGCCCATGACGACACCTCAGGAAGAACTGCTTCCCGCCACGGGGCGCGCACTGCAGCACCGGATCGCCGTGGCACAGGCTGAGGGACGGGCGCCGTCGCTGGTCGCGGCCGTGGTCCGGGACGGCCGGGTGGTGTGGCACGGGGCCCGGACATCGGTGGAGGGGCACGGGCCCGATCACACCGTGCAGTACCGGATCGGCTCGATCACCAAGACCTTCACCGCCGTCCTCGTGATGCGGCTGCGCGACGAAGGACTGCTCGGGCTCGGGGATCGGCTGGAGAAGCATCTGCCGGGAACGGGCGCGGGGGAGGCCACGATCGCCGAACTGCTCGCGCACACGAGCGGGTTGGTGGCCGAGACGCCCGAGCCCTGGTGGGAACGCACCCCGGGATCCCTGCGGCCGGAGCTGTCCGACGTCCTCGGCGAGCAGCCCTTTCTGCACCCCGTCGGCCGACGGCACCACTACTCCAATCCCGGTTACGCGCTGCTGGGCGCGCTCGTGGAGGAACTGCGCGGGACCTCCTGGGAGGAGGCACTACGGCGCGAAGTGCTCGAACCCCTGGGGCTGGACCGGACGAGCGCACGGCCGAGTACCCCGCATGCGGGCGGATGGGCGGTGCACCCCTGGGCCGACGTGCTGCTGCCAGAGCCCGCCGAGGACCTCGGTCGCATGGCACCCGCCGGGCAACTCTGGTCGACCACCGCGGACCTGGCCCGGTTCGCGGCCTTCCTCGTGCGGGGCGACGAGCGGGTGCTGAGCCCCGAGTCCCTGCTGGAGATGCGGACGCCGGCGGCGCCCGCGGAGGCCGTGGACGTCATGTCCGGCGACGCCTACGGTCTCGGCCTGCAGATCCAGCACCGCCACGGCCGCCTGCTCGTGGGGCACAGCGGATCCCTGCCGGGCTTCCTGGCGAACATCAGCGTCAGCGTGGAGGACGACGCGGCCGCGGTCGTCCTGGCCAACTGCACCTCGGGCCCCTTGGTGTCGGCGGTCGCCGCCGACCTCGTCCGCATCGTCGCCGAGGCGGAGCCGCGCATCCCCGCTCCGTGGACCCCGATGCGTGAGGTGGAGCCGGCCGCGCTGGAGCTGACGGGCCAGTGGTACTGGGGGACGTACGCCTTCGCCCTGCGGCTCACGGCCGACGGCCTCGCCTCCTTGGAGCCGCTGTCCGGCAACGGGCGCCGCTCGCGCTTCCGCCCGAACGGGGACGGTACCTGGACCGGCCTGGAGGGCTACTACGCCGGAGAGCTGCTCAAGGCCGTACGGAGGCCGGACGGATCCGTGAGCCATCTGGACCTCGGCTCGTTCGTGTTCACCCGGCAGCCGTACGACGGGACGGCTCCGGTGCCCGGAGGGGTCGACCCCGAGGGCTGGCGCGGGATCGGCTGAGCGGGAGGTGACGCCAGGCGCCCGTTTTCCACGTGAAACACGGGCGCCTCGGCCTACCGGTTAGAGCGGGAGCTTGAAACCCGTGTGGGAGGCCGTGAAGCCGAGCCGCTCGTAGAAGCGGTGGGCGTCGGTGCGGGATTTGTCGGAGGTCAGCTGGACCAACTGGCAGCCCGCCGCACGGGACTCGTCGATGGCCCACTCGATGAGCTGGGACCCCAGACCGCCGCCGCGCTCCTCGGCGTGGATGCGCACGCCTTCGATGATCGACCTGGTCGCGCCGCGCCGGGACAGCCCGGGGATGATCGTCAGCTGGAGCGTGCCGACGACACGGCCCTCGCGGACCGCGACGACCAGGCGCTGGTTCGGGTCGGCGCTGAGCCGCTCCAGCGCGGTCAGGTACGGGGTGAGGTCGTCCGGTGACTCGCGCTGTGCGCCCAGCGGGTCGTCCGCCAGCAGGGCGACGATCGCCGGGACGTCCTCGGCGACGGCGGTGCGTATGTCGAGATCTCCCATGGGTGCACCCTACGCAGGTGCGGCACCGGGGCGGCTTATGCGGGCACCGGGGCCTTCAGCGTCTCGACGACCCGGACCAGCGGGGCCAGTTCGGGGTTCTTCGCCGCCTCGTCGAGGGCGTCGCGCAGGGCGGCGTCATTGGTCGGCCGCGCCTCTTCCAGCAGCTTCAGGCCCGACTCGGTGACGTTCGTGTAGATGCCCCGGCGGTCGGTGGGGCACAGGTAGCGCTCCAGGAGCCCACGGTCCTCCAGGCGGGTCACCAGGCGTGTGGTGGCGCTCTGACTGAGGACGACCGCGTCGGCGACCTGCTTCATCTGCAGATGGCCGCCGTCGCCGTCGTGCTGCCGGCTGAGCACGTCCAGCAGGGAGTACTCGCGCGCGCTGAGGTCGTGCTTCGCCTGCAGGGCGCGCTCGATGTGGGCCTCGATCCTCCCGTGCAGCAGGGAGAGGGCGCACCAGCCCTGGGCGAGGGCGGTGAGCGCGGGGTCCGTCGCTGTCATTGAGGTTCCTCCGTCCCGGAGCCGCTGACATCCAGGATAGAGCACCGGCGCAATATAAGGCGGTTGCACTTAGCCCGCGTGTGCAACTATTGTGGACGCACGCAAAGCGCTCCTGCAATCGTCTGGGAAGGTTACCCCTCCATGCCTCTCGCGCTTCTGGCCCTCGCGATCGGGGCCTTCGGGATCGGAACGACAGAGTTCGTGATCATGGGCTTGCTGCCCGAGGTCGCGGGCGACTACGGGGTCTCCATCCCCACCGCCGGATACCTGGTCACCGGCTACGCGCTCGGCGTCATGTTCGGCGCCCCGCTGATGACCGTCCTCGGCACCAAAATCTCCCGCAAGCGGATGCTGATGCTGCTGATGGGCCTGTTCGTCATCGGCAACCTGCTCTCGGCACTCGCCCCCGCCTTCGGCGTCATGCTGATCGGCCGGATCGTCGCCTCGCTGGCTCATGGCGCCTTCTTCGGCATCGGCTCGGTCGTCGCCGCCGATCTGGTCGCCCCGGACAAGAAGGCCGGAGCCATCGCCATGATGTTCACCGGCCTGACCGTCGCCAACGTCGTCGGCGTCCCGCTGGGCACGCTCGTCGGACAGTCCGTCGGCTGGCGGGTCACCTTCGGCCTCGTCGCCGCCCTCGGCGTCATCGGTCTGATCGGCATCGCCCGGCTCGTCCCCGACATGCCCAAGCCGGAGGGTGTGCGCCTGCGGCACGAGCTGGCGGCCTTCAAGAACGTGCAGGTCCTGCTCGCGATGGCGATGACCGTCCTCGGCTTCGGCGGCGTCTTCGCCGCCATCACCTACATCGCGCCGATGATGACCCACGTCGCCGGCTTCGCCGACGGCTCGGTGACCTGGCTGCTGGTCCTGTTCGGCCTCGGCATGGTCGGCGGCAACCTCGTCGGCGGCAGGTTCGCGGACCGCGCCCTGATGCCCATGCTGTACGTCTCCCTGGGCGCCCTGGCCGTCGTCCTGGCGCTGTTCACCCTCACCGCGCACGACAAGGTCCTGTCGGCTGTCACGATCGCGCTGATCGGCGCCCTGGGCTTCGCCACCGTCCCCCCGCTCCAGAAGCGGGTCCTCGACCAGGCGCACGGCGCCCCGACCCTGGCCTCCGCGGTGAACATCGGCGCCTTCAACCTCGGCAACGCCCTGTCGGCCTGGCTCGGCGGCCTGGTGATCGCGGCGGGCCTCGGCTACACCGCCCCCAACTGGGTCGGCGCCGCCCTCGCCGCCGGCGCCCTGCTCCTGGCCGTTCTCTCGGCCGCCCTGGAGCGCCGCGCCGGTGCGCCCAGCCCGGTCGTCACCGGGTCCGCTCCCGCCGAGCAGCGCCCCGCTGTCCACCACTGAGCGGTCGGACCACTCCGACCCGTTCCACCCGCACAACCTCCAGGAGAACCACCCCCATGAACACCACCACCGCTGTCGCCCCGCTGACCACCCAGGACGCCGACGCCCTCGTCGCCGCCGCGAGCCGTGCCGCCGAAGCCGCAGGGGTCACCGTCAGTGTCACCGTCCTGGACGCGGGCGGGCACCTGCTCGCCTTCCGGCGGGACGACCGCGCCGTGCTGATCTCCGGCGAGACCAGCACCCGCAAGGCCTACACGGCGCTCCAGCTGAACGCGCCCACGGCCGACCTCGTCGACGCCGTACAGCCCGGAGGCCTCTTCCACACCCTGCCCACCGCGCTGGACCGGCCGCTGCTGTTCATCGCCGGCGGTGTGCCGGTGCACCGCGACGGCCGCCTCATCGGCGCGATCGGCGTCGGTGGCGGAGCCCCCGAGCAGGACCACGCCTTCGCCACGGCCGCCGTGGAAGCCCTGGCCTGACCGGCAGGGCCCTCGGATCGCGACGCCGGTTCCCCGATGTCCGGGGAGCCGGCGTTCGGCGTGTCCAGGCCCGTCAGCCCGCCGCGACCGTGACCGGAGCGAAGCGCCGACTCCAGTCCCCGGGCAGCTCGGTGAGGCCGTATGTCATCACCGAGTTGAAGGCGACGGATGCCAGACCGTGCTCCTTCACCCAGGTGAGCAACTCCTCGTGCCGCACGTCGATGTCGGTGCGCAGCGGGCGGTCGGTGCGGGCCGCGAGAGACGCGATGAGAGCTTGGGCCACGACCGTGTCCCGGGCGATGAGCGGACCGACGACGTGTGTCGCCATGTTCGGCCAGGCGGCCGCGTAGCCGACGATCCGCCCGTCCTCCTCGGCCACGCGCAACTGGTCCGCGAAGGCGGGCAGTCGGGTGACGATGTGGGTGCGGTCGGTCCCGAAGACCTGCTCGTCGAGCCGGAGGATCGCCGGGAGGTCCTCGGCGGTCGCCGCACGGGTGGCGACCTCCGGCTCCGGTCCACCGGGGGTGAAGCGCCCCACCACCATCTCCGCCCGTCCGGTGGCCTTGAAGCCGAGTTCCTCGTAGAGCGGGCGGCCGTTCGGCGTCGCGTGCAGGGTGAGAGGCGTGGTGCCCATCGCTGAGATGACGTGGCGCATCAGCCGGCGTCCGACGCCCTGCCGGGCATGCCGTCCGGCCACCAGGACCATGCCGATCGCGGCGAGGGCGGGGCGTTCGTGCGGTCCGTACTCGGTGACGACGCAGGCGCTGACCAGGCCGCCGTCGGGGTCGTCGATGCCCCAACCCTTCCCGGCCGTGAGGAGGAAGCCCCACTTGTGCTCCTCCCGCGGCCACCCCCGGTCCTCGGACAAGTCGGCGCAGGCGGCGAGGTCGCGCAGCGTCAGACGGCGGATGGGCAGAGCGGCAAGGGAAGGAGTCGACACGCAGGTCAGGCTGTCCGACAGGAGCCCCCGGCGTCCACCTGTTTCGGCGGAGTCATACGAGCTTTTGGCCAGTTGCAGTCGCATGCGGAGCGCGTGCACGCGAAGTTGCTGTTTCACGTGAAACACGTAAGAACAGCAGGTGACCGACGGGGAGGGGCAATGGGTCTATTCCGCGCGCCCGTTGGCCCCTCGATGATTCGCGTCCTGCTCTCATTCGTGACGGGGGCAGGGGGGACTTGTGTGCACAGCGGCTGCCGGTAGGGTCGACTCCGGTTCGCTTCAGGGACGGGTGACCCGTTTCGTGTGGACCGAGGGCAGGCAATGCAGCCTAAAGGGACGGAGAGATCGAAGACCCGCGTTTCCGGTAATGCGACGAGAACCGCCCAGGCGAGTGGGAAGCTCGAGGAGAGTTCTGCGGGCAATGTCACACTCCCGCCTTACTTGTCCGTACGGAGCCGGATCACGGGTTGAATGTGGCCGCATTGGCCGCGACAGGGATGGGAACACGGCCCGTCCACGGGGGAAAGCAGGCACCTTCCCACAGGGAGGTGCGCAGACCGACCGAAAGATGCTCGAGGCGAGGCACACCATGGACGCTCCGACCACCACGTCGGCCGACAACGGCACTTCTGGCGGCGGGGGCGAATGGTTCACGCCCCGCAAGAAGCCGGAGCCTGTCAGCGGACCCGGCCCGGCACAACGGCCCGCTCCCGCGGAAGGACGCCGCCCGGCGGCGATACGCCCCGTGGGCCGGCCCACGGCCCCGCCGACGGGTCCCGCGCCCACGACGCTGACCCCGGCACCCTTCGCCTCGGCCGTGGCACCTCCCGCAGCCTCACGTGTCCCTGCCCAGCGGCCCGCACCGGCGCCGTCCCCTTGCGCTCCCGAGGCGTCCCCGGACGCCCTCCTCGTCCGCCGCGCCATGGCCGAGATCGCCCCCGTGGCCGACAAGGTCACCTCGTACTTCTACGCCCTGCTCTTCGTCCGCCATCCGGACCTGCGGTCACTGTTCCCCGCGTCGATGGACACCCAACGGGACCGGCTGCTCCGGGCGCTGCTCACGGCCGCCGAGCACATCGACAACACCGACGTCCTCGTCGACTACCTCCAGAATCTCGGCCGGGGGCACCGCAAGTACGGCACCCGCCCCGAGCACTACCCGGCCGTCGGCGAATGCCTCATCGGCGCGCTGAGCAAGTACGCCGCGGGGGTCTGGAACGAGGAGATGGAGGCCGCCTGGGTCCGGACCTACACCACCATCTCGCAGATCATGATCGACGCCGCGGCCGCCGACGAACTGCGGGCACCGGCCTGGTGGTACGCCGAGGTCGTCACCCACGAGCTCAGAACCCCGGACATCGCGGTCGTCACCGTCCGGCCCGACCAGCCGTATCCGTTCCTCGCGGGGCAGTACACCAGCGTGGAGACCCCCTGGTGGCCGCGGATCTGGCGGCACTACTCCTTCGCCTCGGCGCCGCGCTCCGACGGGCTGCTGTCGTTCCACGTGAAGGCCGTTCCGGCCGGCTGGGTCTCCAATGCCCTGGTGCACCGCGCCCGCCCCGGCGACATCATCCGGCTCGGTCCGCCCGCCGGTTCCATGACCGTGGACCACACCTCCGACAGCGGGCTGCTCTGCCTGGGCGGCGGCACCGGCATCGCGCCCATCAAGGCCCTGGTCGAGGATGTCGCCGAGCACGGGGAGCGCCGCCCGGTCGAGGTCTTCTACGGCGCCCGCACCGACCACGACCTGTACGACATCGACACGATGCTCCGCCTCCAGCAGGCCCACCCCTGGCTCTCGGTCCGCGCGATCATCGACCAGCAGGCGCACCAGCAGCTCCCGGACGCCGTACGGGCCTACGGGCCGTGGAACGAGTACGACGCCTACCTCTCGGGCCCGCCGGGGATGATCCGCAGCGGTGTGGACGCCCTGAGGGACATCGGCATCCCGTCGGACCGCATACGGCACGACTCCCTCGAGGAACTGGTCTCCGCCGGGAACTGATCCGCCCTGGCCTCAGCCCAGGTCAGGCGCGTGCATGGCCCGTACGCCCTCGATGTTGCCGTCGAGGTAGTGCCGCAGCGACAGCGGAACGAGATGCACGGAGGCGATGCCGACCCGGGTGAACGGCACGCGCACGATCTCGTACGTGCCGACGGGTTCGTCGACCTCGGGGCCGTGGCGGAGGGAGGTGTCCATGGACTCCAGGCGGCAGACGAAGAAGTGCTGCACCTTCACACCCGTGGCGCCACCGTCCTCCCCGATGTGCTCCACGGTGTCCACGAAGCAGGGCACCGCATCGGCGATCTTCGCGCCGAGTTCCTCGTACACCTCCCGGTGGAGGGCGTGGACGACGGTCGGATCGTCGGGCTCGACCCCGCCGCCGGGCGTCACCCAGTAGGGATCGAGGCCCGGCTTGGTGCGCTTGATCAGGATCAGGTCGTCACCGTCCAGGAGAACGGCGCGGGCGGTGCGCTTGACCACGGGTCGGACGGTCATGGGGGAAATGTGGCCCGGCTGGTTCCACGTGAAACATCGCGACATGTCACCGGGCGGGTGCCCCGGGTGACGGGCCTTCCCTGAGCGGCCCGGCGCCCCGTGACCCCCGCTCCCGAGTCCCGGCCGACCTGCCTTCGTGACCCCCGCCGCACTCGCTTGCCAGAGGCTCAGCACCACTCGCTCGCCGCCCGCTGCAACCAGTCGTGTGCCCGCGCGATGTGCGGCATGGCCATGGTCCCGGTCCGGACGACCAGGAAGTATGTGCGCAGGGGCGGCACCGCCGGCTCGTGCAGCGCGACGACATCGCCCCGCTCCAGCGCCTTTGCACACAGATACCGCGGCAGCACCGCCAGTCCCGCCCCCGCGATCACGCAGGCGAGGACCGCACGCAGGTCGGGGACGACGACCGTGCCCGGGGCGGCCGGGCGTGAGTCGAAGACGGAGGCCCAGTAGCGGGAGACGAAGGGCAGCGACTCGTGAACCTCCACCACGGGCACCTGCTCCAGGGACGGCTCCGGCTTGCGGTCCGGATCTCCGGTGCCGATCTGCTCGGCCCAGCGCGGGGCGGCGACCAGGACGTGCTCCTCGTCGCAGAGCGCAGTCGCCGTGAGCAGGGCGCCCCGCGGACGGGCCGTGCTGATGGCCAGATCATGATGCCCGGCGGAAAGCCCTTCCAGGGTCTCTTCGGCGTTCCCGAAGGAGGCGCGCAGCGCGAAGCCCTGCCCGTCCTCGCCGGTGAGTTCGGTGAGCGCGGGCAGGGCTCGTTCGGCGGTGAACTCCAAAGGCCCCGCGAGGTGCAGCGTCCGCAAGGAGGAGTGGTCGTGGAGGCCGGTCTCGGTGATCTCCACCAGGGCGTCGAGATGCGGCGCGGCCTTGTGGGCGAGTTCGTCGCCGATGCTGGTCGGGGTCACGCCGCGGGCCTGCCGCAGGAACAGGGGGCGACCCAGCTGCCGTTCCAGGGTCCTGATCTGCGAGGTGACGGCCGGCTGGGAGAGACCGAGCAGGGCGGCGGCGCGAGTGAAGGAGCCGGCCCGGTGCACGGTCACGAAGGTCCGCAGCAAGGCCAGGTCCACTGACACCCTCCCGTCGTCGGCCCCCGCTCCCGGCGCCCCGGCCGCGCCCAACTATAAATAAGTCGATAGGTCTCTGTCGCTACCGTGATTGGACACTGACAGAGAGTCAACTAGCCTTGGTCAGACGGTTCTTGCGCGCGGAACCGGAGGGCGGTCCGAGCCACGAGGGGGGAGGCTCGGACCGCCCGCGGGGAGGTCAGACGGCCGACGCGTCCAGGGCACGCAGAAGGTCCGCGACCAGGTCGTCCGGATCCTCGGCCCCGACGGACAGGCGGATGAAGCCCTCCGGAACGGCGTCCCCGCCCCAGCGTCCGCGCCGCTCGGCAGTGGACCGCACACCGCCGAAGCTCGTCGCGTCGTCCACGAGCCGCAGGGCGTCGAGGAAACGGTCGGCACGCGCGCGCGTGGGCAGCGTGAACGACACCACGCAGCCGAAGCGCCGCATCTGCTGCGCGGCGATCTTGTGCGAGGGGTCCTCGGGGAGCCCGGGGTAGCGCAGCCCGGTCACCTCGGGCCGAGCGCGCAGCGCCTCGGCGACCGTCAGAGCCGTCGCGCACTGCCGGTCGACGCGCATCTGGAGCGTCGCGATCGAACGGTGGGCCAGCCAGGCCTCCATGGGCCCGGGGATCGCGCCGACGATCTTGCGCCAGCGGCGTACGGCGGCCATGGCCCCGGAGTCACGGCCCACGACATAGCCGAGGAGGATGTCGCCGTGGCCGGTGAGCTGCTTGGTGGCGCTGGCCACCGCGAAGTCGGCGCCGAGGTCCAGCGGGCGCTGACCGAGCGGGGTCGCGAGCGTGTTGTCGACGGCGACCAGCGCTCCACGCGCGTGTGCCGCCTCGGCGAGCCGCCTGATGTCGCACACGTCGAGCCCCGGGTTCGAGGGGGTCTCGATCCACAGCAGCTTCGCGCCGTCCAGCACGTCGAGCTGTGCGTCGCCCCCGGTCGGCGCGGTGCGCACCTCGATGCCGTAGGCCTCCAGCTGGGCGCGGACCAGCGGCAGCGCCTGGTAGCCGTCGTCGGGCAGGACGCACACGTCACCGGCGCGCAGCTGGGAGAAGAGCACCGCCGAGATCGCGGCCATGCCCGAGGCGAAGACGAGCGTCTCGGCATCGTCCGCGCCGGGCGCCTCCAGCTCGCCGATGGCGCGCTCCAGCAGCGTCCAGGTCGGGTTTTCGTCCCGGCCGTAGGTGTAGGGGCCGGTCGGGTCGCCCGGCAGGTGGAAGTGGGCGGCGAACACGGGACCGGGCAGGGTGGGCTCGTGCTTGACCGCCTCGGGCAGCCCCGCCCGCACCGCGCGCGTGCCGTCACCGGGGGCCGCGGCCGCCCGGCCCGCGCCTCCCGTCGTTCCGCCCTGGTCACCCGTCACGGAATCACTCATGCCGCCCGTCCCTCCATGTCCTCGCGCACCGCGGCGAGCAGACCGGTGCTCGCCGCCTCCACCATCTCAAGACACTCCTCGAAGCCCTCCGGCCCCCCGTAGTACGGGTCCGGCACGTCGAGGTCGTCACCGGCGGCGGGGTCGTACGAGCGCAGCAGCTTCACTTTGCGCGCGTCCTGCTCCGTGGGGGCCAGCCGGCGCAGGGCCCCGAGGTGGCCGGAATCTAGCGCGATCACCAGGTCCAGGCGGGAGAACCACGACGGCTGGAACTGCCGGGCCGTGTGGCTCGTGGAGTAGCCGTTCTCCGCCAGGACGGCCACCGTGCGCGGATCGGCGCCGTCGCCCTCGTGCCAGCCGCCCGTGCCGGCGCTGTCCACCTCCACCAGGCCGTCGAGCCCGGCCTCGGCGACCCGCGCGCGGAAGACGACCTCGGCCATCGGGGAGCGGCAGATGTTGCCCGTGCAGACGAAACAGACGCGGTACGTCACGGTGGCTCAGTCCTCGTCGGGCAGGACGACGTGCAGCGCCCAGGAGACGACCGAGATGATCAGGCCGCCCAGGACGGCCGTCCAGAAGCCCTCCACGTGGAAACCCAGGTCGAGCTTGCCGGCCAGCCACGAGGTGAGCAGAAGCATCAGCGCGTTGACGACCAGGGTGAACAGGCCCAGCGTCAGGATCAGCAGGGGCAGGCTGAGGAGCTTGACGACCGGCTTGACCAGGAAGTTCACCAGGCCGAAGAGCAGTGCGACGACGATCAGGGTGCCGACCTTCTTGCCCGTGCTGTCACCGGTCAGGGTGATCTTGTCGAGCAGCCATACGGCGACTGCCAGGGCACCCGCGTTGGCGATCGTCTTGACTAGGAAATTCATCATGTGTCTGATCGTGGCAGACCTGATCGGACAAGGGCACAAGAGGCAGGGGCGGACAAGGCGATGAAGGCATTCCGGCTGGATGAACTGGAGGCGGAGCGCGCCGCCAACGACGGCGCCTACCTGCAGTTTCTGCGGGAGCGGAACATGTCGGTCGGCCTGTACGCCCTGGACGCGGGCGAGCAGGATCCACAGAAGCCGCACGAGCAGGACGAGGTGTACTTCGTGGTGAGCGGCCGGGCGGCGATCACCGTGGGCATGGAGACGACCCAGGTGGCACGCGGCAGCGTGATCTATGTGCCGGCCGGTGTCGCACACAAGTTCCACCACATCACCGAGGACCTGCGGGTCATGGTGGTGTTCTCTCCGCCGGAGAGCTGAGGGGCCGCCCCCGGGTTCCCTAGGGGATCGGTCAGGGGAGGACAAGGGGTGCGAGGCCCCCGTGGCACCCCGTCCCGGACCTAGCATCGAGTGCAGGACATCAAGGACCGACAGGACCCGGCACTCGAACGGGCGGAGAGGTAAGGACGAGGGCGATGCGAGAGATCTTCACGGGACTGCCGTGGTGGGTGAAGTGGATCGCGGTGCCTGTCATCGCCCTCGTCGTGTTCGGAGGGCTGATCGCCAGCGTGGTGGGCTTCGTCATCGGACTGCTCTTCAAGCTGCTGGTCTTCGTGGCACTGGTCGGCGGACTGATCTACGTCGTACGGAAGTTCACCGCGGGGTCCTCGTCGCGCAGCGACTGGTGAGACCGGTGGGAAACCGGTGGGGGTAGCGGGAAACGCCTGGAATCACCGGTTCCCTCGGCCGGGGGAAGTTTCCCGCCCGGGCCGTCTGCGTGCGGTGGCAGGCGAATAGAGTCCGGAACTCGACGCGGGGACATCCCCGCGAGCGGCGTACACCCCCACCCGTGTTCCTCCGCACGGGCTGCCCCCTCGCGCCTCGGGAGTGACCCTTGATCCCGGCTGACACCGCCCCTGTCCACCTCCACACCGTTCCCGCGCAACCCCGTTCGGCGGCCCCCTCCCCGCCCTCGCCCCCGGCGACCCTCATCGGATCCGTGCAGCGCGCGATGCGCCTGCTGGAGACCGTCGCCCGGCACGAATACGGCGCCCCGGCCAAGCAACTGGCCCGCGAGACCGGGCTGGCGCTGCCCACGACGTACCACCTGCTGCGCACCCTCGTGCACGAGGGCTATCTGCGCCGGGACAAGGGCCTGTTCTTCCTCGGCGAGGCGGCCGAGCTGCTGAGCAGCAGCGGAGCACGGCAGAAACGTCGCAGCACGATGGTCGACGCCCTCGCGCGCTGGCGGGACGCGCTGGGCGTGCCCGTGTACTACGCGGTCTACCGCGAGGGCGAGATCGAGGTCATGTGCGTCTCCGACACCCCCGGCAACCCGGCGGTCGAGGAGTGGGCCGGTTTCCGGGAGACGGGGCACGCGCACGCCATCGGCCAGTGCCTGCTGTCCCAACTGGACGAGGAAGCCCGCCGCGATCACCTCGACCGCTATCCCGTGCAGCCCCTGACGCCCTACACGGTGCGGGACAACCACAGCCTGCTGAGACGCCTGGAGCGCATCCGCCGGATGGAACCGGTGATCGAGCGTCAGGAGTACGCGCTGGGCGCGGTGTGCGCCGCGATTCCGCTGACCTTGGGCACCACGGCGGCGACGGTGGCCATCTCCCTGCCCGCCCACCAGTCGGATCGACTGCTGCCCGTGGCCCGGCAGTTGCAGAACGAGATCGGGCGACTTCTCGGGTCGCTCGCACTTTCTATCAGTATGTGAAAACTCACTCCTTGTGATCTGCTGTGTACGTTCAGCAAGATTCCACCAGATGTCAGAGGTTCGTACCCGGCCAGTCGACGGCGAATGACGGGGTTATCGATGCGCGAGTCCGTACAAGCAGAGGTCATGATGAGCTTTCTCGTGTCGGAGGAGCTCTCCTTCCGCATTCCGGTGGAGCTGCGCTATGAGACCAGTGATCCCTATGCCGTGCGGCTGACCTTTCACTTGCCCGGTGATGCCCCGGTGACCTGGGCTTTCGGACGGGAGTTGCTGATCGACGGCGTCGGCCGGCCGTGCGGCGAGGGCGATGTGCGGGTCACGCCGGTCGAACCGGACGCCCTGGGCGAGGTGCTCATCCGGCTTCAGGTGGGCAGCGACCAAGCGCTGTTCCGGTCGTCCACGGCGCCGCTGGTCGCTTTCCTCGACCGCACGGACAAGCTGGTCCCGTTGGGCCAGGAGGGTTCGCTCGCCGACTTCGACGCCCATCTCGACGAGGCCCTCGACCGCATCCTCGCGGAGCAGGGCGCCGGGTGAGACCTCGGCCGGCGGCACGGTGGAGGAACGCTTCACCGGATGCCGCCGGGCCGTGCAGGAACGCTTATCCGTATCCGGTCCACGCCCGTGGGGATCAGCGCTTGCGGCGCCGCCCCTTCCCCCCGCGCACCGCGGCGGGTTCCGCGGCGGTCTCCGTTCCCGGGCGGTCGGCCGAGACCACCAGCGCGGCCAGGGCCGTGGTGACCGGCACCGACGCGACCAGGCCGATCGAACCGATCAGCGTGCGCACGATCTCCTCCGCGACCAGTTCGCTGTTGGCGACGGTGCCCACACTGCTCTGCGCGATGGAGAACAGCAGGAGCAGCGGCAGCGCGGCACCCGCGTAGGCGAGGACGAGCGTGTTGACGACCGAGGCGATGTGGTCGCGGCCGATGCGGATGCCCGCGCGGTAGAGCCCGCGCCACCCCATCGACGGGTTGGCCTCGTGCAGCTCCCAGACCGCGGAGGTCTGGGTGACCGTCACGTCGTCGAGGACGCCGAGCGAGCCGATGATGACGCCGGCGAGGAGCAGACCGCTCATGTCGATCGTCGGGTAGAGCCCGTGGATCAGACCGGTGTTGTCGTCGGTGTTGCCGGTGAGCGCGGCCCAGCCGATGAACACCGATCCCAGGACGCCGATCAGCAGCAGGGAGACGAGGGTGCCGAGCACCGCCACGGACGTCCGGGCGGACAGGCCGTGACACAGGTACAGGGCGATCAGCATGATGGCGCTCGCGCCGACCACCGCCACGACCAGCGGGTTCGAGCCCTGGAGGATCGCGGGCAGGATGAACAGGTTCAGGATCAGGAAGCTGATGGCCAGCGCCACCAGCGCCATCACACCCCGCAGCCGGCCGACGGCCACCACGGCGAGTGCGAAGATGCCGGCGAGCATCGCCAGGGGCACCCGCCGGTTGACGTCCGTGACGGAGTACTGCAGGTCCCGCGGCGCCGAGGGCTCGTAGGCGACCACGACCTCCTGGCCCTCGTGCAGTTGGCGGGACTGGTCGGGCTGGACGATCTCGGTGAAGGTGCGGCCCTTGTCCTTGCCGCTGTCGACCCGGATCGTGGCCCGTTTGCAGGTGCCGTTCTCCTGCTGCACCGCGGAGGACCCCTCGGCGGTGGAGGTGTCGCCGGTCGGCGGGACGCCCGAGGCACCGGCCTCCTTGCAGCTGATGTCCACGACCTCGGTGACCGTGGCCTGCTGGGTCTGTCGGTCGAAACCGACGCCGGTGCGCTCGTGCGGCGGGGCGCCGCCGGGCCACAGCACGGCGAGACCCACCAGCACCGCCGCGGCGAACGGAATCAGGATCGCCGCGATGACCTTGCGCAGATGCGTCGAGACGGGCGTGGCCGGACCGTGGTTGTGGGAATGCCCGTGCCCACCGCCCGGCGCCGACCCGTGACCGTGGCCGTGCCCGTCACCTCCGCCGGCGCCGTGACCGCCGCCTCCCGGGCCGGGGCCCTGCCCACCGCCCCCGGGGCCGGGACGCGCCCCCGGGGAGCCCGGGCCGTACTCGCCACCGGACCCGTCGCCTTGGCGGCCACCGGCGTCCGACCCGAATCCGCCCCGGTCGCCCGACCCGAATCCGCCACCGTCGCCGCGGCCGTAGCCGCCCGCGTCGTCCGGCTCGTACCCGCCACCGCCTCCCGGACCGTAGCGACCGCTGTCGCCCTGCCCGAACGGGGCACCGTCGCGCGGCGCGTATCCGCCGCTGCCACGCGGTGAGCGCCCGCCGTCGTCACGCGGCGAGTACGCGCCATCCGACCGAGGCCGGTACGCGCCGCCGGAGCCGGTCCCGTACTCGCCCGGGGAACCGTCACCGGGCTCTCTCCCGGAAGCCGCACCGGAGGCCGGGGCGTCGAATCTGGCATCACCGGAAGCCGAGTCCGACCGGTATCCGCGCTCCTGCGCCCGGGCAGGCCCCGGGGCAGCCCCCCGGGCAGGCCCGTGCCCGGCCCCGGCGGCGGTCTCTCGGCCGTCACCAGGGCCGTTGCCGTGTCCGGCGCCGGATCCGCGGGGCGGTTCGGGCGGAGGGTACGGGGGACGCTGTGTCGTGGTCACCGACCGATCATCGCAAGAACGACGGGGGCCCTCTGTTCACCGCGCCAGGATTGCCGCTAGCGTGGAGGCACCTTTTGTACACGCGGGAGCTCGGAGCACCGGGCTGAGAGGGCGCTGACCTCCGTCCCAGCGATGTTTCACATGAAACATCACCGACGTCGAGTGATGTTTCACACGGAACGTCGGCAGACGGAAGCCGCTGCGTCGACCGCCGAACCTGTTACCGGGTAATGCCGGCGTAGGGAGTAGGTCTCATGACCAACAAGGACGCACGCACGCCTGCCTCCGTTCAGGACGGACAGTCCGCGGAGGCCGGGAAGTCCATCGGCTGGCACAAGGCGTACGTCGAGGGCACCCGCCCCGACCTGCGGGTGCCGGTCCGTCAGGTGCATCTCACCAACGGGCAGTCCGTCACGTTGTACGACACATCCGGCCCCTACACCGATCCGCTCGTCGAGACCGACGTCCGCAGGGGTCTGCCGCCGCTGCGCGAGAACTGGATCATCGCCCGCGGCGACACCGAGGAGTACGCGGGCCGCCCCGTCCGCCCCGAGGACGACGGCATCAAGCACACCTCACCCCGCGGCGGTCTGCGGAACCTCGACGCCGTCTTCCCCGGACGGCCCCGCCAGCCGCGCCGCAGCCGGGACGGCAAGGCCGTCACCCAGCTCGCGTACGCCCGCCGCGGCGAGATCACACCCGAGATGGAGTACGTGGCCATCCGGGAGAACGTGTCCCCGGAAGTCGTGCGCGACGAGATCGCGGCGGGCCGGGCGGTGCTCCCGGCCAACGTCAACCACCCCGAGATCGAACCGATGATCATCGGCAAGCGGTTCCTGGTCAAGGTCAACGCCAACATCGGCAACTCGGCCGTGACCTCCTCCATCGAGGAGGAGGTCGAGAAGATGACCTGGGCGACCCGCTGGGGCGCCGACACGGTCATGGACCTGTCCACCGGGCGCAACATCCACACCACGCGCGAGTGGGTGCTGCGCAACTCCCCCGTCCCCATCGGCACGGTGCCGCTCTACCAGGCCCTGGAGAAGGTCGACGGCCGGGCCGAGGAGCTGACCTGGGAGATCTACAAGGACACGGTCATCGAACAGGCCGAGCAGGGCGTGGACTACATGACGGTCCACGCGGGTGTGCGCCTGGCGTACGTACCGCTGACGGCGAACCGCAAGACCGGCATCGTCTCGCGCGGCGGCTCGATCATGGCCGCGTGGTGCCTGGCCCACCACAAGGAATCGTTCCTGTACGAGAACTTCGAGGAGCTCTGCGAGATCCTCGCCGCGTACGACGTCACCTACTCCCTCGGTGACGGCCTCAGGCCCGGCTCGATCGCGGACGCCAACGACGAGGCGCAGTTCGCGGAGTTGAGGACCCTCGGGGAACTCAACCGGATCGCGAAGCGTTTCCACGTACAGACGATGATCGAGGGCCCGGGCCACGTCCCGATGCACAAGATCAAGGAGAACATCGACCTTCAGCAGGAGATCTGCGATGAAGCCCCGTTCTATACGCTCGGCCCGCTGACCACGGACGTCGCGCCGGCGTACGACCACATCACCTCCGGCATCGGCGCCGCGATGATCGCCTGGTGGGGTACGGCGATGCTCTGCTACGTCACGCCCAAGGAGCACCTGGGCCTGCCGAACCGCGACGACGTCAAGACCGGCGTCATCACCTACAAGATCGCCGCCCACGCCGCCGACCTGGCCAAGGGACACCCGGGTGCGCAGGAGTGGGACGACGCCCTGTCCGACGCCCGCTTCGAGTTCCGGTGGGAGGACCAGTTCAACCTGGCCCTCGACCCGGACACGGCACGGGAGTTCCACGACGAGACCCTGCCGGCGGAACCCGCCAAGACGGCCCACTTCTGCTCGATGTGCGGCCCGAAGTTCTGCAGCATGAAGATCTCGCAGGACATCCGCCGTGAACACGGGGGCAGCCGGACCGAGATCGAGGAGGGCATGGTCCAGAAGTCGAAGGAGTTCGCGGCGAGCGGCAACCGCGTGTACCTGCCGATCGCGGACTGACCCGGACTCAAGGACCGCGTCACGGAAACAGCACGGCGAAGCCGGCCCGGCCCGAGATCCCCGAGGTCACAGACTTGGATGGGATCGATGTGCCAACGGCGTCGTGGGCCGGCCCCGGCAGGGGGTTCGCCGTGCTGTTCCAGCAGCCGTGGCGGTCGTCCGGTACCTGCTGGGCGACGACCGTTTCCACCGGTGGCCCCGGACGGCACCGGCGCTCTACCACCTCGCGCTGGTGCACGCCTTCAGCCGCCGCACGGTCGAGCGGGCCGCGGGGCAGGCCCTCCGACGCCGCTCAGGACGCGCTGCCGGAATGTCCGGTTTGCGCTGCCCAAAGCTCGCCCCCGCAGGGAAAGCGCAAGCCGACGGGTGCCGGCACGCGTGCCGACGGCTACTCCGGCTGGTGCTCCGGTCCTCCGAAGTCCGGGCTGGTGTAGTCCGGACTGCTGAAGCTCGGCCGCGAGCCGCGGCTGCCGTCGTCCGGGCTGGTGAAACCCGGGCGGTCGTAGCCGAGGTGCGGCATGCGGCTGACCGGCGCGGGGGCGGACGTGGGGTGCAGCGCGGCGGCCGCGCCCGGATCCGCGAGCGCCTCCCGCAGGAAGGGCAGGATGCCGCGCTCCAGCAGCGCCTCCCGCCAGGCCTCTCTGGCCTGCTCCACCTCTCGCTGCCGTGCGTCGTGAGGACCGCCCTCCGCCGTCGGCTTGTTGCGCAGGGCCGTGAGCAGCAGTCCCACGGCGGCGACGAGGATCGCCACCGCGGCCACGGCGCCGAAGACCCAGCCCGTGGTGAGCATGGTCCGGGCGAACCCCTGCTCCGGGTCGAGCATCTGCAGGATGTAGCCGACGAGCAGGAAGATCGCCGCGGCGGTTCCGGCCAGGACCGGCGCGAGGACGGCGACGACGGCGACGGCGCCCGCGCCCGCGGTCTCGGCCGCGACCTCCCCCATGGTCGCGGCGATCCCGGAGCCGCCCGTGCCCGGCTCGCCGGCACCGGACTCGCGCACGGACGGCGAGCTCGATGACGCCGGCTGGCGGAGTTCGTCGCGGACCTTGACGTAGTGCTGGTACTCGGCCGACGCGGCGGCCGTGACGAGCGCGGTGGCGTTCAGTGCCATGGTGCGCAGCTGTTCGGAGTTGAGCCGCTGTCCGACGGCGGCGAGGTCCGGGCGGTGTGGTGCGGAGCGCAGCGCCTCATCGAGGATCCGCTCGTATTCCTGGCGGTCCTCGCTCAGCAGGTGCTGCGGAACGCTGTTCATCTGCATCCCCCGATGCTCCGTAGGGCTTGTGGCTCGGCATGCTGACGAGCCGTCGGGCAGAAACGGAGGGGAGCCTGCTACGGATAAGCCGATGGTAGAGCGGTGACGGTGGCCGGTGACAGGGGGTTTACCGAAATTGACCCGTCACCGGTCCGGACCGGTGACGGGACACGCCTGCCCAGTGAACGTTCACGTGGCCAGCGGCAGTTGCTGGACCAGGAGTTTTCCGGCCATGGTCACGCCACCGTCCATCGCGATGGCGAGTCCGTCGGCGTAGACGTGCGGTCCCTCGACGACGGGGTCGGTGCGGTCCTCGTCCTCCTCGGAGCCGACCTCGCCCAGCAGATACGGAATGGGGCTGTGGCCGTGAACGATCCGGGTGCCCCCGTACGTATCGAGCAGGGAGCGCACGGCTTCCGCGCCGCCCTCGTCGCGGAAGGAGAACCGCTTGGTGAACTTGCGGAACAGGTCCCAGACCTCGTCCGCGTCGTTGCGCGTGAGCGTCTCGCGGACGGTGTCGTTGACCTCTTCGATGGAGCGGCCGTAGTCGAGGTAGGCGGTGGTGTCGGAGTGCACGAGCAGGTGGCCGTCGACCTCTTCGACGGCGTCCAGCCGGGCCATCCACTGCAGATGGTGGTCCTGGAGGCGGTCCATGTCGGTCTTCTGGCCGCCGTTGAGCAGCCAGGCCGCCTGGAAGGTGGCGGTGCCGGCGCCGGAGTTGACGGGTGTGTCGCCGAACCGCTTGGCGCCGAGGAGCAGGAGCTCGTGGTTGCCCATGAGCGCCTTGCAGTAGCCGCCGGCCGCGGCGGCCTCGGCGGACAGCCGCATCACGAGGTCGATGACGCCGATGCCGTCCGGCCCGCGGTCGGTGAAGTCGCCGAGGAACCACAGCCGGGCGGTGCCCGCGCACCAGTTCCCGGCGGCGTCCAGCAGGCCCTTCTCCTGGAGGGCGGCCACCAGCTGGTCGAGGTAGCCGTGCACGTCACCCACCACGTACAGCGGGCCCTGCCCGGTGGAGGCCGGCGGGGTGACGGTGGTCTCGGGGTCGACGGTCACCTGCACAGTGTCGCCCCGGTTGATGACGGGGAGGTCACGCTCGGTCGGCGTGTAGCCCTCGGGATAGGTCTCCTCCGGCGGCGGAGCGACCTCGCCGGGGTGGACGCTGTGGACGTACGGACCGGTCTCGTGGACGTACGCGGGCACCCGGAAGTCGCGCAACGTCGCCGTCCGCTCCACCTCGGGTCCCTGACCGGCCCCCTGAGTCATCGACCCCTCCACCATCGCGCCGCATCTGCACCGCATCGGACTGCCTGGTCGTAGCGGCCCGCCGGTGTCGTGGGCCCATCATAGGAATGCGGATCGCGCCATGTGATGACCCAGGGGTGGTGAATCAGAGCAAGGCTCCAGTTCACCGCGGCTTTCGCCCCGATTGGGCCGGGCTTCGACCACCGTGTGACCGTCCTCGCTCTTCTTCTCTTCGCGAGAACGGTGCCGTCTCTCCGGGGGACCGGCCCTGTTTCTCCCCAGGAGGGCGCCCTTTTCCCGGCCCGGCTGCGGGCCTAGGTGTCCTCGGGGGAACGCGGCGGGCTGACCGTCGTGCGCGGCGGGCGCCGCTGGGACGACGTGCGCACGATCAGCTCCGTCGGTATCACCTGCTCCACCGGATGGTCGGATTCCACACCCTCGATGGCGTCGATCAGCAGCTGCACCACCGCCGTGCCGATGCGGCGCGGCTTCAGGGAGAGCGTGGTGATCGGCGGCTCGGTGCTGGCGTAGACGGTGGACTCGCTGCAGCAGACCAGCAGCAGGTCGTCGGGGACGCGCAGGCCGTAACGGCGGGCGGCGGCGAGCAGGTCGGTGCCGTTCGGGTCGAACAGTCCGTAGACCGCGTCGGGGCGGTCCGGCCGGGCGAGCAGCCGGTCGGCGGCGACGGCGCCCGCGCACGGATCGTGCGCCGGGTAGGCCTCGTACACCGGATCCTGGCCGACGCGCTCGCACCAGCGCAGGTACGCCGTGGTCGACAGGTGGGTGTACGTGTCCGTGGTCGTGCCGGTCAGCAGGCCGATGCGGCGGGCGCCGGCGGCGGCCAGGTGGTCGAGGATGCCGAGGACGGCGGCCTCGTGGTCGTTGTCCACCCAGGCCGTGACCGGCAGCGCGCCGGCCGGGCGGCCGTCGGAGACGACCGGGAGGCCCTGCCGGACGAGCTCGCTGACGACCGGATCCTGGTCGGAGGGGTCGATGACGACCGTGCCGTCCAGGGCGACGTTCGACCACACGTCGTGGCGGGAGGTCGCGGGCAGGATGACGAGGGCGTACCCGCGGGCGAGCGCGGCGGAGGTGGCGGCGCGCGCCATCTCGGCGAAGTACGCGAACTCGGTGAAGGTGAAAGGTTCATCCCCGTATGTGGTCACGGTCAGGCCGATGAGGCCCGACTTGCCGGTACGGAGGGTCCGGGCGGCGGCCGAGGGCCGGTAGCCCAGCCGGTCGGCGACCTCGCGGACGTGGCGCCGGGTGGCGTCCGGGAGCCGGCCCTTGCCGTTGAGGGCGTCGGAGACGGTCGTGATGGAGACTCCGGCGGCGGCGGCCACGTCTCTGATACCCGCCCGACCCGGCCGGCTGCCTCGCCGTGAGGTTTCCGCGCGGCTCACCTGGTGCTTCCCTGCTGCTGTCATGGCGAGCCGATAGTAGGGCTCATGCGGTGGGGTAGTGCGGACGCATATGCACGCGTTGACAGGCACGTTTCTGCATGATCATTAAGGATCAATTACCGTGGAAAGCAAGGGAGTTGAGCGCTCTCATGCCAGGACGTGACGTGTCGCCCCGCACGGGCCTGCCAAGGCACCGAGGTTGCGAAGAGGTCTCAACTCACCTGCACGGGGGATGCGCGCCACGGCGTGCATCACCGGCGCGTAGATATATGTGCGGCGCGCCCCCACATTCGTACGCCTTCGTACGGTGATGCCCGTGATGCCGGTGGGACACGGGAGGTCGGCATCCGCCGGTTCGTCGTGGCTATACGCAGCGGCGCCGAATCCTCATAAGGTGAGGAGTATTGGATGTCGGCGGCGGTCAGGGGCCGCCGGTCTTCGCGAGGAGGACTGCGGTGAGCGAGACGAGCCCGAAGCTGCGCGCCGAGCTGGAGGGAATCCCCACCTACAAGCCGGGCAAGCCGGCCGCGGCCGGCGGGCCGGTGGCCTACAAGCTGTCCTCCAACGAGAACCCCTACCCGCCGCTGCCCGGTGTGATGGAGACCGTGACGGCGGCGGCCTGTTCCTTCAACCGCTACCCGGACATGGCTTGTACCGGGCTGATGAACGAGCTGTCCGAGCGGTTCGGTGTGCCGCTGTCCCACCTGGCCACCGGCACCGGGTCGGTCGGCGTCGCCCAGCAGCTCATCCAGGCCACCTCCGGCCCCGGCGACGAGGTGATCTACGCCTGGCGGTCCTTCGAGGCGTACCCGATCATCACGCAGATCAGCGGCGCGACCTCGGTGCAGGTGCCGCTGACCGACGGTGACGTGCACGACCTGGACGCGATGGCCGACGCGATCACCGACCGGACCCGGCTGATCTTCGTCTGCAACCCGAACAACCCGACCGGCACGGTCGTGCGGCGGGCGGAGCTGGAGCGGTTCCTGGACCGGGTCCCCGGTGACGTGCTGGTGGTGCTCGACGAGGCCTACCGCGAGTTCATCCGCGACCCCGAGGTGCCGGACGGTGTCGAGCTGTACCGGAACCGGCCCAACGTCTGCGTCCTGCGGACCTTCTCCAAGGCGTACGGCCTGGCCGGGCTGCGGGTCGGCTTCGCCATCGCCCACGATCCGGTGGCGGCGGCGCTGCGCAAGACGGCCGTGCCGTTCGGCGTGACGCAGCTCGCGCAGGAGGCGGCGATCGCCTCGCTGCGGGCCGAGGACGAGCTGCTGGGGCGGGTCGGCTCGCTGGTGTGCGAGCGCACGCGCGTGGTCGACGGGCTGCGCGCCCAGGGCTGGACGGTGCCGGAGACCCAGGCCAACTTCGTCTGGCTGCGGCTGGGGGAGCGCACGGTGGCCTTCGCGGAGGCGTGCGAGCAGGCCGGTGTGGTGATCCGGCCGTTCCCGGGCGAGGGTGTGCGGGTGACGGTCGGGGAGGCCGAGGCGAACGACATCTTCCTGAAGGTGGCGGAAGGGTTCCACAAGGAGCTCTAGCGGCTGAGCAGGAGAGGGAGGCGGAGCCGGTCGGCGCGTGGCGCCGGCCGGCTCGCTGCATGCCCGGCCTCTTGTTTCACGTGAAACCGGCACCCTCGCGCCCTGGACGTCAGGGTTGACGAGCATCACACAGGCCCCCGTCCGCCCGTCGAAAGTGCGTGCTGCATAATGGCTTGTGAATGTGAACGCTTTCACAAGCGTAGGTAAGGAGCGGCGACGTGGACCTGGCTTTGGCGCCGGAGACCCTGGCGCGATGGCAGTTCGGCATCACCACCGTCTATCACTTCCTGTTCGTCCCCCTGACGATCTCGCTGGCCGCGCTCACGGCCGGGTTGCAGACCGCCTGGGTGCGGACGGAGAAGGAGAAGTACCTCCGGGCGACCAAGTTCTGGGGCAAGCTCTTCCTGATCAACATCGCCATGGGTGTGGTCACCGGCATCGTGCAGGAGTTCCAGTTCGGAATGAACTGGTCGGACTACTCGCGGTTCGTCGGTGACGTCTTCGGTGCGCCGCTCGCCTTCGAAGCCCTGATCGCCTTCTTCTTCGAGTCCACCTTCATCGGCCTGTGGATCTTCGGCTGGGACAAGCTGCCCAAGAAGATCCACCTGGCCTGCATCTGGATGGTCTCGATCGGCACGCTGCTGTCGGCGTACTTCATCCTCGCCGCGAACTCCTGGATGCAGCACCCGGTCGGCTACCGGATCAACGGCGAGAAGGGCCGGGCCGAGCTCACCGACTTCTGGCTGGTGCTGACCCAGAACACCACGCTCAACCAGGTCTTCCACAGCTTCTCCGCGGCGTTCCTGACCGGCGGCGCCTTCATGGTGGGGATCGCCGCCTTCCACCTGCTGCGCAAGAAGCACATCCCGGTGATGCGGACCTCGCTCCGGCTCGGGCTGGTCACCGTCGCCGTCGGCGGTCTGCTCACCGCGGTCAGCGGGGACACCCTGGGCAAGGTCATGTACGAGCAGCAGCCGATGAAGATGGCCGCTGCCGAGGCGCTGTGGAACGGCGAGAAGCCGGCACCCTTCTCGGTGTTCGCGTACGGCGACGTCGACAAGGGCCACAACAAGGTCGCCCTGGAGATACCCGGCTTGCTCTCCTTCCTGGCCCACAGCGACTTCGAGTCGTACGTGCCGGGCATCAACGACACCAACAAGGCGCTCCAGGAGAAGTTCGGCCCCGGCGACTACAAGCCCATCGTCCCCGTCGCCTACTGGGGCTTCCGCTGGATGATCGGCTTCGGCATGGCGTCGTTCTCGATCGGCCTGCTGGGACTGTGGCTCACCCGGAAGAAGTTCCTGCTGCCGGCGGCGTTCCGGACCGGGGACGACGAGGTGCCGCATCTGGTGCTGCTCCGCACGCCGCTGCGGCCGCGGCTGACCCGCCTGTACTGGCTGGTGGCGGTCTGGACGATGGCCTTCCCGCTGATCGCCAACTCCTGGGGCTGGATCTTCACCGAGATGGGCCGCCAGCCGTGGGTCGTCTACGGACTGTTCCAGACGCGGGACGCGGTCTCCCCCGGTGTCTCCCAGGCCGAGGTCCTCACCTCGATGATCGTCTTCACCGTGCTGTACGCGATCCTCGCCGTCATCGAGGTCAAGCTGCTGGTCAAGTACGTCAAGGCGGGCCCGCCCGAGCTCACCGAGGCCGACCTCAACCCGCCCACGAAGATCGGCGGCGAACTCCGTGACGCCGACAAGCCGATGGCCTTCTCCTACTAGGCCGAGGGAGCTGCACCGTCATGGAACTGCACGACGTCTGGTTCGTTCTGATCGCCGTCCTGTGGACCGGCTACTTCTTCCTGGAGGGCTTCGACTTCGGCGTCGGAGTACTCACCAGGCTGCTCGCCCGCGACCGGCCCGAGAAGCGGGTGCTGATCAACACGATCGGGCCCGTCTGGGACGGCAACGAGGTGTGGCTGCTCACGGCGGGCGGCGCGACCTTCGCCGCCTTCCCCGAGTGGTACGCCACGCTCTTCTCCGGCTTCTACCTGCCCCTGCTGCTCATCCTGGTCTGCCTCATCGTCCGGGGCGTGGCCTTCGAGTACCGCGTCAAGCGACCCGAGGAGAACTGGCAGCGCAACTGGGAGACGGCGATCTTCTGGACCTCGCTGCTGCCCGCGTTCCTGTGGGGCGTGGCCTTCGGCAACATCGTGCGCGGCGTGAAGATCGACCAGGACTTCAACTACGCCGGTGGCGTGCTGGACCTGCTCAATCCGTACGCGCTGCTGGGCGGCCTGGTGACGCTGGCGCTGTTCACCTTCCACGGGACGGTGTTCGTCGGGCTCAAGACCGTCGGCGACATCCGGGAGCGGGCGCGGAAGCTGGCGCTGCGCGTCGGAGCGGTGACCGCCCTGCTGGCTCTCGTCTTCCTGCTGTGGACGCAGTCCGACCGGGGTGACGGGGCATCGCTCGTCGCCGTGGTCGTGGCCGTCGCGTCGCTGGTCATGGCGCTGGTCGCGGCCCGGGCCGGGCGCGAGGGCTGGGCTTTCACCCTGTCCGGCCTCACCATCGTGGCCACGGTGGCGGTGCTGTTCCTGACGCTGTTCCCGAACGTCATGCCGTCGACGCTGAACCCGGACTGGAGCCTGACGGTCACCAACGCCTCGTCCAGCCCGTACACGCTGAAGATCATGACGTGGTGCGCGGCGGTCGCCACGCCGCTCGTGATGGTCTACCAGGGCTGGACGTACTGGGTCTTCCGCAAGCGGATCGGTACGCAGCACATCGCCGATCCCGCGCACTGAGGTGTGTTTCACGTGAAACCAATCGATCCGCGTCTGCTCCGCTACGCCCGTGCCACCCGGGGTTTCCTGGTGGCGGTCGTCGCCCTGGGAGCGCTCGGGGCCGGGCTGGTCATCGCGCAGGCGATGCTCATCGCCGAGGTGGTGGTCGGTGCCTTCCAGCACGGCAGGACGGTGTCCGAACTCGGCACTCCCCTGCTCCTCCTGGTCGCCGTCGCGGCCGGGCGGGCGCTGGTCGGCTGGCTCACCGAGCTCGCCGCGCACCGGGCGAGCGCGGCGGTCAAGTCGGAGCTGCGGGGGCGGCTGCTGGAGCGTGCCACCCGGCTGGGGCCGGGCTGGCTGAGCGGGCAGCGGACCGGATCGCTGGTCGCCCTGGCCACCCGGGGCGTCGACGCGCTCGACGACTACTTCTCGCGGTACCTGCCCCAGCTGGGGCTCGCGGTGGTCGTGCCGGTGGCGGTGCTGGCGCGGATCGTCACCGAGGACTGGGTCTCGGCGGCCATCATCGTGGGCACCCTGCCGCTCATCCCGGTCTTCATGGTGCTGATCGGCTGGGCCACCCAGTCCCGGATGGACCGTCAGTGGCGGTTGCTGTCGCGGCTGTCCGGGCACTTCCTGGACGTCGTCGCCGGGCTGCCGACGCTGAAGGTCTTCGGGCGGGCCAAGGCCCAGGCCGAGTCCATCCGGCGGATCACCGCCGAGTACCGGCGGGCGACCATGCGGACGCTGCGGATCGCCTTCATCTCCTCCTTCGCACTGGAACTGCTCGCGACGATCTCGGTGGCGCTGGTCGCCGTGACGATCGGCATGCGGCTGGTGCACGGGGAGATGGACCTCTACATCGGCTTGGTGATCCTGATCCTGGCGCCGGAGGCGTATCTGCCGTTGCGGCAGGTCGGGGCGCAGTACCACGCGGCAGCGGAGGGGCTCGCCGCGGCCGAGGAGATCTTCGAGGTCCTGGAGACACCCCTGCCGGTGTCCGGCTCCCGGGCCGTGCCCGAGGGCACGCTGGCCTTCGAGGGCGTGACCGTCCGGTACCCGGGCCGGTCGGGTGACGCCGTCCGTGAGGTGACGTTCCGGGTCGAGCCCGGGGAGACGGTCGCGCTGGTCGGCCCGAGCGGTGCCGGCAAGTCGACGCTGCTCGCCGCCCTGCTCGGATTCGTCACCCCGGCCGAGGGGCGGGTCCTGGCCGGGGGAGTCGATCTCACCGACGCGGACCTGGACCAGTGGCGGTCCCGGATCGCCTGGGTCCCGCAGCGGCCGCACCTGTACGCCGGGACCATCACCGAGAACGTACGGCTGGCGCGGCCCGACGCGGACGACGAGGCGGTGCGGCGGGCGCTGCGGGACGCCGGGGCGCTGGAGTTCGTGGACGCGCTGCCCGAGGGCGCCGCCACCGTGCTCGGCGAGGACGGGGCGGGCCTGTCCGCCGGGCAGCGGCAGCGGCTGGCGCTGGCCCGGGCGTTCCTCGCCGACCGGCCCGTGCTGCTGCTCGACGAGCCGACGGCGGCGCTGGACGGTGCCACGGAGGCGGAGGTCGTGGCGGCGGTGCGGCGGCTGGCGGCCGGGCGGACGGTGCTGCTGGTGGTGCACCGGCCGGCGCTGCTTCAGGTGGCGGACCGGGTGGTGCGGCTGGCGGAACCGGAGGCATCCGGGGCGCCCACCGCGCCTGCCGCGATCCGTGGAGCGCGGTCGGCCGGAACCGGCCCGACGGTGCCCGCTGCCGTGGCCGAGCCGGTCGGCCTGCCTGCCTCCGGCGGTGTCCTCGCGCGTGTCCGGGCCCTGTCCGGTGCCCGGCGCGGGCGGCTCGGGCTCGCTCTGCTGCTGGGGAGTCTCGCGCTCGGCAGTGCCGTGGGGCTGATGGCCACCTCCGGGTGGCTGATCTCCCGCGCCTCCCAGCAGCCGCCCGTGCTGTACCTGATGGTGGCCGTGACGGCGACGCGGGCCTTCGGCATCGGGCGGGCCGTGTTCCGGTACGCCGAGCGGCTGGTGTCGCACGACGCCGTGCTGCGGATGCTGGCGGACACCAGGGTCGCGGTGTTCCGCAGGCTGGAGCGGCTCGCGCCCGCCGGGCTGCGCCGGACCCGCCGGGGTGATCTGCTCTCGCGGCTCGTGGCGGACGTGGACGCGCTGCAGGACTACTGGCTGCGGTGGCTGCTCCCGGCCGGGGCGGCCGTGGTCGTCTCGGCCGCGTCCGTCGGCTTCACGGCGTGGCTGCTGCCCGAGGCCGGGGCCCTGCTCGCGGCCGGGCTGCTGGCCGCGGGCGTGGGCGTGCCGCTGCTCACCGGTGCCGTGGCCCGGCGGGCCGAACACCGGCTGGCACCGGCCCGCGGGGTGCTGGCGACACGGGTGGCCGATCTGCTCACCGGCACCGCTGAGCTGACCGTCGCCGGTGCCCTGCCCGCGCGGACCGCCGAGGCCCGTGAGGCGGACGGGGCACTCACCCGGATCGCCTCGCGCGCGGCCAAGGCCACGGCACTGGGCGACGGGCTGACCGCGCTGATCTCCGGCCTGACCGTCACGGCCGCGGCACTGGCGGGGGCGCAGGCCGTCGCCGCCGGGCGGCTGGACGGTGTCGCCATGGCCGTCGTCGTGCTGACCCCGCTCGCCGCGTTCGAGGCCGTGCTGGGGCTGCCGCTCGCCGTGCAGTACCGGCAGCGGGTGCGCCGCAGTGCCGAGCGGGTCTTCGAGGTGCTGGACGCGCCGGAGCCGGTGGTCGAGCCGGAGCGGCCCCGGCAGGCGCCCGCGTCGCCCTTCCCGGTGGTCGTCAAGGGGCTGGCCGCGCGGCACGCGGGGCAGGGCCGGGACGCGCTCACCGGGCTGGACCTGACCCTCGGCGAGGGCCGCCGGATCGCCGTGGTCGGCCCCTCCGGCTCCGGCAAGACGACGCTGGCCCAGGTGCTGCTGCGGTTCCTCGACGCGCACACGGGCGCGTACACGCTCGCGGGCGTGGACGCGTACGCGCTGCACGGTGACGACGTCCGCGCGCTCGTCGGGCTGTGCGCACAGGACGCGCACCTCTTCGACAGCTCGCTGCGCGAGAACCTGCTGCTGGCCCGGAAGGACGCGGGCGAGGACGACCTGCGTGCCGCGCTCGGCCGTGCCCGGCTGCTGGACTGGGCCGACAGCCTGCCCGAAGGGCTCGACACCCTCGTCGGCGAGCACGGGGCGCGGCTGTCCGGAGGGCAGCGGCAGCGACTGGCTCTGGCCCGGGCGCTGCTCGCCGACTTCCCCGTCCTGGTGCTCGACGAACCGGCCGAGCACCTGGACCTGCCGACGGCCGACGCGCTCACCGCCGACCTGCTGGCCGCCACCGAGGGCCGCACGACGCTGCTCATCACCCACCGGCTGGCGGGTCTTGAGGCGGTGGACGAGGTGATCGTGCTGGACCGGGGACGGGTAGTGCAGCGCGGGCGGTATGCGGAGCTGGTGGCGGTGGACGGGCCGTTGCGGGAGATGGCCGAGCGCGAGGCGGCGTCGGAGTCGCTCGTCGTCGTGCCCTAAGCGGGCCGGCCGGGGTGCCGTGCTGAGCCGTTCGGCTCAGCCGGTCCCCCGGCCGTACGACATGAGCGCGACCGGGCCCCGATCCTGGGCGACGATCTCTGACATGCGTTCACTTCGCCGCCACCGCGTGGTCGTTCCGGTCCTGCTGTGCGTGCTGGCGGTCCTCGGGGCCCGGCCCATGGCCGCGGACGAGGAAGCCGCCGATCCCGCCGGGGGCCCCGAGATGCACAGCGGGGGCGGGGTTACGGGTCTCAGCGCCGAGGTGGTGCGGCTGTACGAGGAGGCCGCGGTGGCGACGCAGGTGTACGAGGCCGGCCGCGAGGAGGCGGAGGAGCAACGGGCCAAGGCCCGGCGGGCGGAGGAACTCCTCGGCACCCAGCGGCGGCACATCGCGGCCCTGCACGAGGACCTGGGCCGCATCGCCCGCGCCCAGTACCGCACGAGCGGAGGCCTGCCGGTGGCCGCTCAGATGATCCTGGCCGACAGCCCCGACGGCCTGATGCGCGGTCACCACGCGTTCGCACAGGCCGATCTCGCCGTGAACAACGCGATCTCCAAGAACCGCCGGGCCGAGGCCCGGCTCGCCGCGGACGAGGCGAAGGCCGCGGCCCAGTGGCAGGCCCTGGAGAAGCGGAACACGCAACTGGCCGCGCTGAAGGCGGACATCGAGCAGAAGCTGGAGTCGGCCCGCTCACAGCTCCAAGGAGAGGCGGACGCCGCGGTCGCCGCCGGGGCCTGCCGCGGAGCCGTCCGGCTCGACCAGCCGGAGACGGCGTTCACGAGCGCGTGGGTCGCTCCTGTGGAGACGTACACGCTGTCCGCGTCCTACGGCAGCGGCGGTGCCCGGTGGGCGAACCGGCACACCGGGCAGGACTTCGCGGTGCCGATCGGCACGCCGGTGCGGGCCGTGGGGGCGGGGCGGGTGGTGAGGGTCTCCTGCGGCGGGCCCTTCGGCATGGAGATCGTGCTGCGGCACGCGGGCGGCTACTACACCCAGTACGCCCACCTCGCGTCCGTCGCGGTCGACCAGGGCGAGCAGGTCGATCCGGGCCAGTGGATCGGCCAGTCGGGCACCACGGGCAACTCCACCGGGCCGCACCTGCACTTCGAGGCGCGGGTCACGCCGGAGTCGGGTTCGGCGGTGAACCCGGTCTCCTGGCTCGCGGCGCGTGGAGTGCTGCTCTGACCGGTCAGCCGCGCGGCCGGAGCCGCTCGGCCACCAACCGCTCGATCACGACCGCCACCCCGTCCTCGTTGTTGGCGACGGTCTGTCCCGAGGCGGCGGCGATGACGTCCGGGTGGGCGTTGCCCATCGCGTACGACCGGCCCGCCCAGGTGAGCATCTCCACGTCGTTGGGCATGTCGCCGAAGGCGACGACCTCCTCGTGCGAGATGCCGCGCTCGGCGCAGCACAGGGCGAGGGTGCTGGCCTTGGAGACCCCGGGGCCGCTGATCTCCAGCAGAGCGCTGGGGCTGGAGCGGGTCACGTTGGCGCGCTCCCCGATGGCGAGCCGGGCCAGGGTCAGGAAGGCGTCGGGGTCCAGCTGGGGGTGGTAGGCGAGGACCTTCAGCACGGGCTCGCCGGCCGCCCGGTGATCCGCGGAGAGCAGTTCCTCGGCCGGGGCGAGGCTGTCGGGTATCTCCATGTGCAGCTTCGGGTACGCCGGTTCCTGGTAGAAGCCGTACGTCTGCTCCACCGCGTACACCGTGCCCGGCGCCGCCTCGCGCAGCAGCCGCACGGCGTCGAGGGCGTTGCCCCGGGCCAGCTCGCGCACCTTCACGAAGCGGTGGGCCCCGGGGCCGCCGTGCAGGTCGACGACGGCGGCGCCGTTGCCGCAGATGGCGAGGCCGTGGCCGTGCACATGGTCGCTGACGACATCCATCCAGCGGGCCGGCCGGCCGGTGACGAAGAAGACCTCGATGCCCGCTTCCTCGGCGGCGGCCAGCGCGGCGACCGTGCGCGGGGACACCGACTTGTCGTCGCGCAGCAGGGTGCCGTCGAGGTCGGTGGCGATCAGCCGCGGGGGGAGGGTCTCGGCCGCTGTCTCGTGCTGTCGGGTCGCTGAGGTCACCCGGCCATTGTCCCGCATATGCCTGCACGGGCGTGCGGGGCCGTGCACAGGTGAGTGGATACCGCCGTCACCAGGGCTTCCTGCCCGGGCCTCGCCAAGCGCTCAGCGCAGCTGCGCCGGTGCCTCCATGGCGATCTGCTCGAAGACCTTCTCGTCGGCCGCGAAGTCCGAGTCGGGGATCGGCCAGTGGATCACGAGTTCCGTGAACCCCAGCTCCGCGTACCGTCCGGCGAAGTCGACGAAGGCGTCCAGCGACCGCAGCGGGCCGGTGCGCTCCGGGGTGAACCCGGTGAGCAGGATCCGGTCGAGGCCGGTCATGTCGCGGCCGGTCTCGGCGCAGATGTCGGCGAGCCTGTCGGTCTGTGCGCGGACGGCCTGAAGCGACTGTTCAGGAGTGCCGTTCTCGTACAGCCTGGGGTCGCCGGTGGTCACCCATGCCTGTCCGTACCGGGCGGCGAGGCGCATCCCGCGGGGCCCGGTCGCGGCCACCGCGAACGGCAGCCTGGGGCGCTGCACACAGCCGGGGATGTTGCGGGCCTCGTGAGCCGCGTAGAAGTCGCCTTCGTACGACACCGCGTCCTCGCTGAGCAGCCGGTCGAGGAGCGGGACGAACTCGGCGAAGCGGTCGGCGCGCTCACGCGGCGTCCACGGTTCCTGCCCGAGCGCGGTGGCGTCGAAGCCGGAGCCGCCCGCGCCGATGCCCAGCGTGACCCGTCCGCCGGAGATGTCGTCGAGGGTGATCAGCTCCTTGGCGAGGGTCACGGGGTGCCGGAAGTTCGGCGAGGTCACCAGCGTGCCCAGCCGCAGCCGGTCGGTGACGGTCGCGGCGGCGGTGAGGGTGGGCACGGCACCGAACCACGGGCCGTCGCGGAAGGTGCGCCAGGAGAGGTGGTCGTAGGTGTACGCGGTGTGGAAGCCGAGCTGCTCGGCACGGGTCCAGGCCGTACGGCCGCCTTCGTGCCAGCGGCGGTACGGGAGGATCACGGTGCTCAGACGCAGACTCATGCCGACGAGCCTAAGGGAGTCCGGCGGGTCCGCCGTGTTTCACGTGAAACGGTCACCTCGGCCAGTCGGAGGAACGCGGCAGGTCAGCGGGGTCCGGGAAGCGCAGATAGCGTGAGGGCACGGCCTGGGCCAGCCAGACGCCGTTCGCGCTGACGTGGAAGACGTGGCCGTCGCGGTGCATGGCGCCCGCGTCCACGGTCAGGACGACCGGCCGGCCGCGGCGGGCGCCGACACGGGTCGCCGTCTCACGGTCCGCTGAGAGATGCACGGCATGCCGGTTCATCGGCCGCAGCCCTTCGGCCCGGATCGCCTCCAGATGACGGACGATCGTGCCGTGGTACAGGTACGCGGGCGGGGCCGCCGTCGGCAGGCCGAGGCCGACCTCGATGCTGTGGCCCTGGCTGGCGCGGATGCGCGTGCCCTCGACGGCGAAGCGCCGCTTGTCGTTGGTGGCGACCACATGATCGAGTTCCGCGCGGGTGAACCGGAAGCCGTGGGCGGCGGCCGCGGCGATCAGGGTGTCGATCTCCACCCAGCCGGCCTCGTCGAGAGCGAGCCCGATCCGTTCCGGCTGGTGGCGCAGATGCTTCGACAGGTACTTCGACACCTTCACGGTGCGTCTCTCGTCCATCCCGCCGAGGTTGTCCATCCCACCAGGGTGGGGGAGAGACGTGAATCACGCGATCGAGTTTCACTCTTCAGGTTTGATCCACAACCAAGTGGTGTTATCCACAGGAAAAATGGCCGGCTCTGTGGACAACTGGCGGTCCGGACAGGGATTTTGGGCGTCCTGTCACAGGGGAGGCCTGACCCTCGCGATCCTGCGCAGCACCCCCGGCGCGAGCCGCGCCAGCATCCGGGCGGTCCTGGCCTCCGGCGTCACCGCCACCACCGGCTCGTCACGCGCGACCGCCCGGAGGAGAGCCCGCGCGACCTTCTCCGGCGGGTAGCCGCGCAGCCCGTACAGGCGGGCCGCCCGCTGCTGGAGCCGCTTCTCCTCCGGCCCCTCGACCCCGGCGAAGTGTGCCGTCGACGTGATGGCGGTGTCGACGAAGCCGGGACAGACCGCCGTCACGCCGATCCCCTGTCCGGCGAGTTCCGCGCGCAGGCACTCGCTGAGCATCAGCACGGCCGCCTTGGAGGTGCTGTAGGCGGGCAGCGCCCGGGACGGCTGGTAGGCCGCCGCAGACGCGACGTTGACGATGTGGCCGCCCTGCCCCCGCTCGGCCATCCGCCGGCCGAACAGCCGGCAGCCGTGGATCACGCCCCACAGGTTGACGTCGAGGACCTTCCTCCAGTCCTCCGTCGTGGTGTCGAAGAAGGAGCCGGACAGCCCGATCCCGGCATTGTTGACCAGGACGTCCACCACGCCGTACGCGCCGGTGACCCGCTCGGCGAGCTCCTCCATGGCCCGCTCGTCGGAGACGTCGGCCGTTTCCGCCCAGGCCCCGGGCGCACCGGCCCGGTGGCACGACTCGGCGGTGCGGGCCGCGGCCTCGGCGTTCCGGTCGACGGCCACCACTCGTGCGCCGGCCTCGGCGAAGGCCAGCGCCGTGGCCCGCCCGATGCCGCTGCCCGCGCCGGTGACCAGCACCAGCTGCCCGGAGAACCGCTCGGCGTGCGTCCCGCCGGCCGTCTGTGGCGTGCTTCCGCCCTCCACGGACGTCACGAACTCCCCGATCCACGCGGCCAGCCGGTCCGGGCGGGTCCGCGGGATCCAGTGCCCGGCCTGGATCGTCCTGCGGGTCAGCCGCGGAACCCAGTGCTCCAGCTCCTCGTCGAGCCGCTCCGACAGGAACCGGTCCGCCAGGGGCGTGATGACCTGCACGGGCGCGTGCGCGTACGCGTCCGGACGTGGGCTGCGCATCCGGGGCCGGACGTTGTCGCGGTACAGCCAGGCCCCGTGGGCGGCGTCCGAAGGCAGGGACGAGGTGGGGTAGTCGCCCCGGGGCACCTTCTCCACCCGCTCCAGGACCTTCGGCCACCGCTTGCCGAGCGGGCCGCGCCAGGCCAGCTCGGGCAGCACGGGCGTGTGCAGCAGGTAGACGTACCAGGACCGGGCGCCCTGTCCGAGGAGCTGGCCGACCCGGCGCGGAGTGGGGCGCTTCACACGCCGGTCGATCCAGTGGGCGAAGTGGTCGAGGGACGGCCCGGACATCGACGTGAAGGAGGCGACGCGGCCCTCGGTGCGCCGGACGGTGGTGAACTCCCAGGCCTGCACCGACCCCCAGTCGTGCCCGACCAGGTGCACCGGCCGGTCCGGGCTCACGGCGTCCGCCACGGCCAGGAAGTCGTCCGTCAGCTTCTCCAGCGTGAACCCGCCGCGCAGGGGCCGCGGGGCGGTGGACCGGCCGTGGCCGCGGACGTCGTAGGCGACCACGTGGAAGTCCCCGGCGAGCCGTGCGGCGACCTGCGACCACACCTCCTTGCTGTCGGGGTAGCCGTGCACGAGGACGACGGTGGGCCGCTCCGGATCACCCAGCTCGGCCACGCACAGCTCGACTCCGCCGGTGTGCACCCGGCGCTCCCGCGCACCCGTGAGCAACGTCATCCGGCGAATCTGGCAGTTGTTAGAGAGTTCGTCAATAGCGGCTCCCCGCCCGTGGTAACTCTCAAGAACCAGGTCCCCTAAGGGCCCGTAATACTCGAGACTGATCCCAAGACAGCTCTGCGGAGTGACGACCGCCACGCGCACGGCCCCTACCTTCGAAGGGTGACTGTGATCGCGACCGAAAGCCTGAGCAAGCGGTTCCCCCGGGTGACCGCGCTTGACCGGCTCTCCGTGGACGTCGGGCCCGGTGTGACCGGACTCGTCGGAGCCAACGGGGCCGGCAAGTCCACACTGATCAAGATCCTGCTGGGTCTGTCCCCCGCCACCGAGGGCCGTGCCGAAGTGCTCGGCCTGGACGTCGCCACCGAGGGCGCCGCCATCCGCGAGCGGGTCGGGTACATGCCCGAGCACGACTGCCTGCCGCCCGACGTCTCGGCCACCGAGTTCGTCGTCCACATGGCGCGCATGTCCGGCCTGCCGCCCACGGCCGCGCGCGAGCGCACGGCCGACACCCTGCGCCACGTCGGCCTGTACGAGGAGCGCTACCGCCCGATCGGCGGCTACTCGACCGGCATGAAGCAGCGCGTGAAGCTCGCGCAGGCCCTCGTCCACGACCCGCAGCTGGTCTTCCTCGACGAGCCGACCAACGGCCTCGACCCGGTCGGCCGCGACGAGATGCTCGGCCTGATCCGCCGCATCCACACCGACTTCGGCATCTCGGTCCTGGTCACCTCGCACCTCCTGGGCGAGCTGGAGCGCACCTGCGACCACGTCGTCGTCATCGACGGCGGCACGCTCCTGCGCTCCAGCTCCACCACGGACTTCACGCAGATCACCACGACCCTCGCCATCGAGGTCACCGACACCGACGAGCACCCGGACGGCACCCGAGCGGTCCGCGAGGCGCTGCACGCGCGCGGGGTGAGCGTCGAGGACGGCAGC
This sequence comes from Streptomyces sp., assembly GCF_031181705.1. Lineage (GTDB taxonomy): Bacteria > Actinomycetota > Actinomycetes > Streptomycetales > Streptomycetaceae > Streptomyces. The sequence continues at coordinate 23,726 of NZ_JAPSKN010000004.1, read as the reverse complement.
GGCCTGCCCGGCGCGGGCCACGTCCTGCACCTGAGCGCGCAGGGCGAGGAGACCTACGACCTGGTCAGAGATGTGATCGCCGACCTCGGACTCGGCCTGGTGCGCATGGAGCAGCGCCGGCACCACATCTCCGAGGTCTTCACGGCCGGCGACCGGCACGAGCAGCGGAAGGAGGCGGTCGGCCATGGCGGTTGAGCACTCCACGGGGACACCGGCCCCGGCACCGGGCGACCAGACCCGCATCCACAACATCGGCTACCGCAGCTACGACGGCCCCCGCCTGGGCCGGGCCTACGCCCGCCGCTCGCTGTACTCGCAGTCGCTGCGCGGCGCCTACGGCCTCGGCCGCTCGGTGAAGTCCAAGGTCCTGCCGATGCTGCTGTTCGTGGTGATGTGCGTGCCCGCGGCCATCATGGTCGCCGTCGCGGTCGCCACCAAGGCCAAGGATCTGCCCCTGGACTACACGCGCTACGCGATCGTCATGCAGGCGGTCATCAGCCTGTACGTCGCCTCGCAGGCACCCCAGTCGGTCTCGCGGGACCTGCGCTTCAAGACCGTACCCCTGTACTTCTCGCGGCCGATCGAGACCGCCGACTACGTCCGCGCCAAGTTCGCGGCGCTGGCCTCGGCGCTGTTCGTCCTCACGGCCGCTCCCCTGCTCGTGCTCTACGTCGGCGCGCTGCTGGCCAAGCTCGACTTCGCCGACCAGACCAAGGGATTCGCACAGGGACTCGTCTCCGTGGCACTGCTCTCACTGCTCTTCGCCGGCATCGGCCTGGTCATCGCGTCCTTCACCCCGCGCCGCGGCTTCGGCATCGCGGCCGTGATCGCCGTGCTGACCATCACCTACGGCGCGGTCTCCACCCTCCAGGCCATCGCCGACGCCCAGGGCAGCGCCGACGCCGTGCCGTGGATCGGGCTGTTCTCGCCGATCACCCTGGTCGACGGTGTGCAGTCGGCGTTCCTGGGCGCGACCTCGGCCTTCCCCGGCGGGGTGGGTCCGGGCAACGCCGAGGGCGTCGTCTTCGTCCTCGTCGCCCTCGGCCTGATCGCGGCGAGCTACGGCCTCCTGATGCGCCGCTACAAGAAGGTGGGACTGTGACCACGCTCTCCATCGACCACGTCTCCCGCTGGTTCGGCAACGTGGTCGCCGTCAACGACATCACCATGACCATCGGCCCCGGCGTCACGGGCCTGCTCGGCCCCAACGGCGCCGGGAAGTCCACCCTCATCAACATGATGGGCGGCTTCCTGGCCCCCTCCACCGGCACGGTCACCCTCGACGGCCAGGCCGTGTGGCGCAACGAGCAGATCTACAAGCACATCGGTGTCGTCCCCGAGCGGGAGGCGATGTACGACTTCCTCACCGGCAAGGAGTTCGTCCTCGCCAACGCCGAGCTGCACGGCCTGGGCGCCAAGGCGGCCCAGAAGGCCCTGGCCACGGTCGAGATGGAGTACGCGCAGGACCGCAAGATCCAGACGTACTCCAAGGGCATGCGCCAGCGCGTGAAGATGGCCTCCGCCCTCGTGCACGACCCGTCGCTGCTGCTGCTCGACGAGCCGTTCAACGGCATGGACCCGCGCCAGCGCATGCAGCTGATGGACCTGCTGCGCCGCATGGGCGACGAGGGCCGCACGGTGCTGTTCTCCTCGCACATCCTCGAAGAGGTCGAGCAACTCGCCTGGCACATCGAGGTCGTCGTCGCCGGACGGCACGCCGCCAGCGGCGACTTCCGCAAGATCCGCCGCCTGATGACCGACCGGCCGCACCGCTACCTGGTGCGCTCCAGCGACGACCGGGCTCTCGCGGCCGCGCTGATCGCCGACCCGTCGACGTCCGGCATCGAGGTCGACCACGCCGAGGGCGCCCTGCGCATCCAGGCCGTCGACTTCGGCCGCTTCACCGCGCTGCTGCCCAGGGTCGCCAGGGACCACGGCATCCGGCTGCTCACGGTCTCGCCGTCCGACGAGTCCCTCGAGTCCGTCTTCTCGTACCTGGTCGCGGCGTAGGAGGCCCTGATGTACGACCCCACAGTCGCCCGGCTCACCTACCGGGCCCTGCTCGGCCGGCGCCGGGCCCTCATCCTCGGCGCGCTGCCGCTGCTGCTCATCGTGATCGCCGTGGCCGTGCGCGCCCTGGCCGGAGCGGACGACCAGACGGCGTCCGACCTGCTCGGCGGCCTCGCCCTGGCCACCATGGTGCCGATCATCGGCGTCATCGCCGGCACCGGCGCCATCGGCCCGGAGATCGACGACGGCTCGGTGGTGTACCTGCTGTCCAAGCCGATCAAGCGGCCGACCATCATCTTCACCAAGCTGATCGTGGCCATCGCGGTGACCATGGTCTTCTCCGCGGTGCCGACGCTCATCGCCGGCTTCATCCTCAACGGCAACGGCCAGCAGATCGCCGTGGCCTACACGGTGGCGGCCCTGGTCGCGTCCATCGCCTACGCGGCCCTGTTCCTGCTGCTCGGCACGGTCTCGCGGCACGCCGTGGTGTTCGGCCTCGTCTACGCCCTGGTCTGGGAGGCCCTGTTCGGCTCCCTGGTGCCGGGCGCGCGCACGCTGAGCGTCCAGCAGTGGTCGCTGGCGGTGGCGCAGAAGGTGGCCGGCGGGGAGCTGGTGACCTCGGACGTGGGCCTGACCACGGCGACGGTGCTGCTGGTCGCCGTCACGGTGCTGGCCACCTGGTACGCCGGTCAGAAGCTGCGCTCGCTCACGCTGGCCGGCGAGGAGTGACGTGCCCCGGCCTTGACGGGGGCTTCACCCCCGTCGAGGCACACTGGGCGAACAGGACATAGCGCCACCGCACGGGAGTTGGACGGCCGGGAGGGACACACATGGCGGGCGAGAGGGCTCAGTACGACGACCGCGGGCACCCGGGATCCGGGTCCGGGGACGACACCTGGGACGGCCTCGTCCTGGACGACGACTTCATACGCTCCGCCGAGACCTCCGAGCCGTCGGCCCGGGCCCGGATGCTGGCCGCGCGCTGGCGCCGCGAGTCACCGGAGCCGCAGCCCTGGCGCTCCGACGAGCCGCCCGCGGGCTGGTTCTTCAGCAAGGTCAGGCGGCGCAGGTGGCGCAGGCGCAAGCGCTAGCGACCGCCGTCCGGTCCCGTGCCTTGGCAGTCCGACGTCCGACGTCCGCGCCGTCCGGTCCGGTCCCCTGCCCCGCCGCCTGATCCTCCCTCGGCTGCCGCCCGGTGGCATGCGCCCCCGCCCGGTGGCTTGTGCCCCCGACCGGCCGTATGCCCGCCGACCGGTGGCCCCCGCCCGCCGATTTAATCGGTGGCGTCCCATTCGCCCGGCAGGCAGAGTAGTCGTGTCCCTGCCGGGCGAGGAGCCCGGCGCCACGGTCTGGGGAGGAGCGGGACGATGTCCATGCACGGCAGTACGTCCAGCTCCCTTCAGGGCAGCCCGCGGCGGGTTCCGGAGTAGTCGCTACCCCTCCGTGGAGCCCGCCCCGCACGGGGAGCTGCCCGGGGCGGCCGCTTCGAGCACGCGACTCGCACCTCGCGTGGGCCGCCCACCCGGAGGATTGGCCGAGTGGTAAGGCACTGGCTTGCTAAGCCATGGTCGGGCTGAAGCCCGCGCACGTTCGATCCGTGCATCCTCCGCCGCACCGCGTCACGAAGGTTCAGCCCAGCAACCGCTCCAGCACCACCGCGATCCCGTCCTCCTCGTTGGAGGACGTCACCTCGTCGGCCACCGCCTTCAGCTCCGCGTGGGCGTCGGCCATGGCGACACCGTAGGAGGCCCAGGCGAACATCGGGATGTCGTTGGGCATGTCGCCGAAGGCGATCGTGTCGGCCGCCTTCAGCTTGAGGCGGCGGGCCGCCAGCGACAGCCCGGTGGCCTTGGACAGGCCCAGCGGGAGCAGCTCGACGATGCCCGGGCCCGCCATCGTGACGGTGACGAAACCGCCGGCGGTCCGGGTGGCCGCCTCGCACAGCTCGTCGTCCGACAGGGTCGGGTGCTGGATGTAGAGCTTGTTCAGGGGCGCGGTCCACAGGTCCGACGCGTCCGTGAAGGGGGTCGCGGGCAGCTTGCCGTGCGCCGCGTAGCCCGGGCCCACCAGCACCTCGCCGTCCAGGCCGTCGCGGCTCGCGGCCAGGTACAGCGGGCCCACCTCCGCCTCGATCTTGGCCAGGGCCACCCCGGCGAGCTGCCGGTCCAGCGTGACCGAGGTCAGCAGGCGGCGGGCGCCGGCGTCGTACACCTGCGCACCCTGGCCGCAGACGGCCAGACCCTCGTAGCCCAGGTCGTCGAGGATGTGCCGGGTCCAGGGGACCGCGCGGCCGGTGACGACGATGTGCGCCGCGCCCGCCGCGGTGGCGGCGGCGAGCGCGTCACGGGTGCGCTGCGACACCGTGTCGTCGGAACGCAGCAGCGTGCCGTCGAGGTCGGTGGCGACCAGCTTGTACGGGAAGCCGCCGGAGGGGGCCGTGTCGCTCACTTGGCCACCGGCTCCAGGACCTCCCGGCCGCCCAGGTACGGGCGCAGCACCTCGGGCACGCGCACCGAGCCGTCGGGCTGCTGGTGGTTCTCCAGGATCGCCACGATGGTGCGCGGGACCGCGCAGAGCGTGCCGTTCAGCGTGGCCAGCGGGCGGACCTGCTTGCCGTCACGGACGCGGATCGACAGCCGGCGGGACTGGAACTCCGTGCAGTCCGAGGTCGAGGTCAGCTCGCGGTACTTGCCCTGGGTGGGGATCCACGCCTCGCAGTCGAACTTGCGGGCGGCCGAGGAGCCGAGGTCGGCGGAGGCGACGTCGATGACCCGGAACGGCAGCTCGAGCGAGGTCAGCCACTGCTTCTCCCACTCCAGCAGCCGCTGGTGCTCGGCCTGCGAGTCCTCCGGGGTGACGTAGGAGAACATCTCGACCTTGTCGAACTGGTGCACGCGGAAGATGCCGCGGGTGTCCTTGCCGTGCGAGCCGGCCTCGCGGCGGAAGCAGGGCGAGAAGCCCGCGTAGCGCAGCGGGAGGCGGTCGGCGTCGAGGATCTCGTCCATGTGGTACGCCGCGAGCGCGACCTCGGAGGTGCCGACCAGGTAGAGGTCGTCGTCCTGGAGGTGGTAGACGTCCTGGGCGGCCTGGCCGAGGAAGCCCGTGCCCGCCATGGACTGGGGGCGGACCAGGGCCGGGGTCAGCATCGGCGTGAAGCCGGCCGCCGTGGCCTGGGCCATCGCCGCGTTCACCAGGGCGAGCTCCAGCAGGGCGCCCACCCCCGTGAGGAAGTAGAAGCGCGAGCCGGAGACCTTGGCGCCGCGCTCGACGTCGATCGCGCCGAGGAGGTGGCCGAGTTCCAGGTGGTCCCGGGGCTCGAAGCCCTCGGCGGCGAAGTCACGGATCGTGCCGTGCGTCTCCAGCGTGACGAAGTCCTCCTCGCCGCCCACGGGCACGTCCGGGTGGACGAGGTTGCCGAGCTTCTGGAGCAGCTCCTGGGTCTCGGTGGCCGCGGCGTCGCGTTCCGCGTCGGCGGCCTTGACGTCGGCGGCGAGCTGGCTCGCCTTCTTCAGCAGCTCTGCCTTCTCGTCCCCGGACGCCTTGGGGATCAGCTTGCCGAGCGCCTTCTGCTCGGCGCGCAGCTCGTCGAAGCGGACGCCGGACGACCTGCGCCGCTCGTCGGCAGACAGGAGGGAGTCGACGAGCGCGACGTCCTCTCCACGGGCGCGCTGGGAGGCGCGCACACGGTCGGGGTCCTCACGGAGCAGGCGAAGGTCAATCACGCGCTCCAGGCTACCGGTGTGGGATGACCGCCCACGACTCACTATTCCCGTCGGGTCTTACGTACCGTTATGAGTGAATTGCGTGCCGTGTCAATAAAGGAGACGCCTCTCCCCGGAACGAGGCATCCGGCGGGCGCCGCATTGACCTGAATCCCTTGTGGGGAGCGGGACTTGGGATTCGGTTGTCCACAGGAATCCACATGCGCCGAAGAGTTATCCACAGGCTGTGTGGAAGATCTGTGGACTTCGGAATTGATCACTCCGCAAGACGCGGCCGTCCTTGAGAATTCCCACCGCAAACCCCCTCTATCCTCACTTTCGAGTGGAAACGGGTCACCCCAAAGAGTTACGCAAGGGGAAACGGTGGACGAAGGGTGACCTGCCCGCCGATGGACGCATCAGGAGCCTCTAGGGCGATTTGTCGACTGACTCATGGTTCGTTGTCGACTTGTCCCCAGGTCGAGAAGCGAACCTGTGGATAACTTCTGTGGATAACGACCATCAGCAGGTACGACCGGCCGGTGGACCGGCCGGCGACCAGCCTAGAAGCGGCCGTCCTGACACCGCGCGACCCAGTCCGCCGCCGCCACGAACTCCTCGTCCGACGTCCCCGGCCGCGGCTGCCGCACCTGCTCCGGCTGCACATCGGCGCGCGGATACGAGCCGAGGTAGCGCACCTGGAGGCAGATCCGCTTCAGGCCCGTCAGGGCCTCGGCCACCCGGCGGTCGGAGATGTGGCCCTCCGCGTCGATGCAGAAGCAGTAGTTGCCGATGCCGGCGCCGGTCGGCCGGGACTGGAGCAGCATCAGGTTGATGCCCCGGGTGGCGAACTCGCCGAGCAGGTCGCGCAGGCCGCCGGGGTGGTCGTCGCGCTGCCACAGCACGACGGAGGTCTTGTCCGCGCCGGTCGGGGCGGCGGGCCGGGCGGGCCGGCCGACCAGCACGAACCGGGTCTGGGCGTTCTCGGCGTCGTGGATGCCGGTCTCCAGGGCCTCCAGGCCGTAGCGGGCGGCCGCGAACTCCCCGGCGAAGGCGGCGTCGTACCGGCCCTCCTGGACCAGCCGGGCGGCGTCCGCGTTCGAGGCGGCCGACTCCCAGTGCGCGTCCGGCAGGTGCTTCTTCAGCCAGTTGCGCACCTGCGGCTGGGCGGCCGGGTGCGCGGAGACGGTCTTGATGTCCGACAGCTTCGTGCCCGGGCGGACGAGCAGCGCGAAGGTGATGGAGAGCAGCACCTCGCGGTAGATCATCAGCGGGGCCCCGGCGACGAGCTCGTCGAGCGTGGTCGTGATGCCGCCCTCGACGGAGTTCTCGATCGGCACGAACGCGGCCTCGGCCTCGCCGGCGCGTACCGCGTCGAGCGCGGACTGGACGGACACGTACGGGATGAGCTCCCGGGTGGCGGCCTCGGGAAGCGTGCGCAGGGCGACTTCGGTGAAGGTGCCCTCGGGGCCGAGATACGCATAGCTCGCTGGCATGACCTCACCCTAATAGGCCCGCGGAAGCGCTATCCCCGCAATTCCGCCCACGGACCCACTCTCACCCCTCCAGCAGCTTCTGCCCCACGTACTCCCCCTCCGCCGCCCCGCCCGGCACGGCGAACAGCCCGCTCGACTCGTGCCGGATGAACGGCGACAGGGCGTCGCCCCGGTCGAGCTTGCGCTGCACCGGGACGAAGCCGCGCAGCGGATCGGCCTGCCAGCAGATGAAGAGCAGGCCCGCGTCGGGCACTCCGTCGGCGTCGATGCCGTCGTGGAAGGAGAACGGGCGGCGCAGCATCGCGGCGCCGCCGTTCTGGTCGGGCCGGGTGATGCGGGCGTGGGCGTTGATCGGGACGACGAGGTTGCCCTCGGCGTCGGTCTTCTCCAGGTCCATCGCGGTCGTCTCGGTACCGCCGGACAGCGCGGCCCCGTCGGATTTGCGGCGCCCGATGACGTCCTCCTGCGCCTTGACGGAGAGCTTCTCCCAGTCGTCGAGGAGCATGCGGATCCGGCGGACGACGGCGTAGGAGCCGTTCGCCATCCAGGCCGGCTCACCCTTCTCCGGGACGAAGATCCGCTGGTCGAAGTCGGGCTCGTCCGGCTTCGGGTTCCGGGTGCCGTCGATCTGGCCCATGAGGTTGCGGGCGGTCATGGGGTGGGCGGTGGCGCCGGGCGAGCGGTTGAAGCCGTTCATCTGCCACCGCACCCTGGCGGCCCGGCCCGCGTCCTTCTGGATCGCGCGCAGGGCGTGGAAGGCGACCAGGGCGTCGTTGGCGCCGATCTGCACCCACAGATCGCCGTTGCTGCGCTTCTTGTCGAGGCGGTCGGAGGAGAACTCGGGCAGCGGGTCCAGCGCCACCGGGCGCTGCTTCTCCAGGCCCGTCCGGGCGAAGAAGCTGTGCCCGAAGCCGAAGGTGACCGTCAGCGACGAGGGGCCGGCGTCGCGGGCGACGTCGGTGTCCCCGTGGGCGCTCGGCTCGCCCGCCATCAACCTCCGGGCCGTCTCCGACCAGCGGCGGAGCAGGGCGGCGGCCTCCTTGCGGCCGGCGCCCGCCGCCAGGTCGAAGGCGACGAGATGGCCACGGGCCTGGAGGCCGTCGATGATGCCGGGCTGATGTTTCCCGTGAAACATCGCCCGGTCGGTGCCGAGCGAGGTGAGCGGAGCGGCCGCCTCGGAGGGCGCGGCGGCGTATCCCGCGGCGGCGCCCGCCGTGCCGAGCACGAGTCCGGTGGCGCCGGCGGTGCCGAGCAGCCGTCGCCGGGAGATGCCCTCGCGGGCGGAGGCCGCCTCGGTGCGGTCCGGGGCGGCTTCGGGGCTGCGGGCCTGGGGGAAGGACTGGTCGGGCATGGTCGTTCAGCCGATCTGCGCGTTCTTGGTGACGGTCACCTCGTCGATGTCGGAGGTCCGCACGGTCACGTCGACCTGCCAGTCGCCGGCCATGGGGATCTGCACTCCGTTCGCCGACCAGTGTCCGGTAGCGAGGTGGTCGGGGACGACGGGCAGGGGCCCGATGTCCTTGGCCTCGAGGGTGAACTCGACCTTGACCTCGGGGATGTCGAAGGCCTGGCCGTCTGGTCGCTCCACGTAGACGTGCATCTCGTTGGCGCCCACGCGGGCGGGGTCGAGGTCGACGGTGACGACGCCCTTGCCGTCCTGGCCGCCGGTGTCGAAGGGCATGTTCAGGGTGAGCGCCCCGGACGTCGCCGCGTCGGCGGTGGAGGACGACGAGGAGGACGAGGTGGCCGCCTTGGCCTCCTGCTCCGTACGCCCCGGCTCGGTCTGGGTCAGCACGGTGGTGACGGCGAGCAGGACGACCGCGACGCCGGCCTCGGCCAGCACCGAGCGGCGCAGCCCGAAGCGGTTGGGGTCGGCGTCCCGCAGCCGCTTCTGCCGGGCGGCGTCCCGCGCGGCCCGCTGCCGGGCGAGCTGGGCGGCGCGCTCGGCGTCGGCGGGCTCGGCGGGGGTCTCGTCGGTGGGCTCGGCGGGGGTCCCGGTGGGGGTCTCGGCACTGGACTTCCCCGCGCCGGGTTCCTCGGCGGCGGACTCCCCGGCAGGCGCCACACCCGCGTCGAGGGCGGCCTCCGTGTCACCGGAGGCCCCCGCCCCGGCCCGTACCTTCTGCCGCTCCGCCGCAGCCGGCACGGTCTGCGCCAGCCGGCCCGTCCACCGGCGCGAGATCCAGGCGACGCCGAGGAGGACGACGACGAGAACGATCTTGGCCAGGAGGAGCTGGCCGTACCGGGTGTCGGTGAAGGCCGACCAGGAGCCGAGCTGCCGCCACGACTGGTACGTCCCGGTCACGATGAGCACGAGCACGCTGCCGAAGGCGACCCGGGAGAAGCGGCGTACGGCGGACGCGTCGACGGGGGTGCCGGCCGGCGCACGGTACAGGGCGACCAGGAGCGCGCCGAGTCCGCCGAGCCAGGCGGCGACGGCCAGCAGGTGGAGGACGTCGACCGGCATGGCGATGCCCGCCTGGATGCCGACCGAGGCGTGCTCGGACATCGCCCAGCTCGCGGCGAGCCCCGCGGCCACGACGGCACCGCCGATGGCGAGCCCGAAGGTCAGGTCCCGCTTCTCCTGCGGGTCCTCACGCTTGTCGTACGCGCCGAACAGCACGGCGATGAACAGCGCGGCGGCGGCCAGCAGCAGCAGCCGGGAGACCAGGGCCGCGCCGGTCTTGGTCTGCAGCACCTGCCCCAGCAGGGACAGGTCGACGATGTCGGTGACCTTCCCGGAGCCGGTGAAGGAGCCGCGCAGCAGGAGCAGGGCGAGGGTCGCGGCGGTCAGCGCGAGCCACCCGGAGACGACGAACCGCTGCACCGGCCGCACCCCGGACCCGCGCGGCCAGCAGGCGAGCACGAAGGCGGCACCGCCGGCCATCACGATGAACCCGGCGTACGACACATACCGGCCGAAGTTGTACAGCCAGCCGACGACGCCGTCGTCGGCTCCCTGCCCGGAGACGGCCACGCTCGTCTTGGAGGGGGCACCGATGGAGAAGGTGTAGGCGCCGGCGACCGGGTGACTGTCCGCCGAGACGACCTGGTAGGCCACCGTGTAGGTGCCGTCGGACAGGCCCGGCTGCAGGCGCACGGCGTACGTCGTGCCACCGACCACGGACGGCTTGCCGGTGTCGACGCGCTTGCCGTCGGGGTCGAGTACGCGCAGCGAGTCGTCGGAGAGCGCGACCTGCTCGGAGAAGCTGAGCGAGATCCGGGACGGGGCCTGGTCGACCACCGCCCCCTGCGCGGGGTCGCTGCCGGTCACCGCGGCGTGCGCGGAGACCGGGCCGGCCCCGGCGAGCAGGGCGCAGACCGCGGCCAGGAGCAGCAGCACCAGGGTCCGGACGCGGGGGGCGATGGTCGGGGTCACAGGGGTCCCTCCGTCAGTGTCCGGTCGTCGGGGTGTAGGTGGCGGCCTTCACCGGCATCTCCACCTCGACGGGGTCGGAGTGGGCGAAGCGCAGCTCGACGGAGACGGTCTGGCCTTCCTTCGGCCTGCGCTTGAGCTGCTCGAACATCAGGTGGTCGCCGCCGGTCTTCAGCACCAGCCGCCCATGGGCTGGGATCTTGAGGCTCTTGACCTCCCGCATGGCCCCGCCGGTGGTCTCGTGCACGGTGACCCGGCCGGCGATGTCGCTGGAGACCGACGTCAGCTCGTCGGCGGCACCGCCCTTGTTGGTGACGGTGAGGAAACCTGCCGCCAACTCCTCGGAGACCGGCTGCGGCATGTAGGCGGAGCCGACGGAGAGCTCCGCCTCGCCGCCCGGGCCGCCGTCGCCGCCCGCGTCCGAGTCCGCGCAGCCCGCCAGGGCCAGGGCCCCTGCTATGACGAGGGCCGCCGGGCCGAGGCGCCTCACGGGTTCTCCCCCTTGACGATCTTGGGCAGGTCCTTGGTGTAGTCCTGGACGGTGGCGTCCTCGCCGTAGAGCACATAGCCGCCGTCGGTCTTCGGCGAGAACGCGATGACCTGGGTGCCGTGCTCGGAGACGATCTTGCCGTTCTTGTCCTTGTGCGGCGGATCGATGGAGATGCCGAGGGTGCGGGCACCGGCCTGGACGGTGGCGAAGTCACCGGTGAGGCCGACGAACCGGGAGTCGATGCCCTTGAGCCACTTGCCCAGCTCGGCCGGGGTGTCGCGCTCGGGGTCGGTGGTGACGAACACCACGCGCAGGTCGTCCTGCTCGGCCTTGGGCAGCTGCTTCGTGGCGACGGCGATGTTGTTCATCGTCAGCGGGCAGACGTCGGGGCAGTGCGTGTAGCCGAAGTAGATCAGCGTGGGCTTGCCCGCGGTCTCCTCGCGGAGGTCGTACTTCTTGCCCTGCGTGTCGGTGAGGACCAGGTCCGGCTTCTCGAAGGGCTTGTCGAGGACCGTGGCGGCCTTGTCGGTACCGGCCTCCTCCGACACCACGGCGACGGGCTTGTTGCTGTCGTCGCCGCTGCCGCAGGCGGTCAGGGTCAGGGATGCGGCGGCGAGCAGGGCGGCCGCGGCGAAGGTCTTGGTGCGCATAGAGAAATGTCCCAGATGTCGGTGGCCCGGCGCGCACCGGGGTGACCCCGTGAACCGGGGCGTGCTCCGGTGCGCGCCGTGCGGGGAAGCGGCGTCAGGCGTTGCTGCGCCGACGTCCGGCGAGCACGCCGTAGGCGACACCGGCCGCGCCGACGACGATGCCGACGATGCCCAGGACGCGGGCGGTGGTGTCCGTGCCGTCGGAGGAGCCGGAGTCGTCCGCGGCGGTCTCGGCGGAGGCCTTCTCGGCCGACTCGGAGTCGGCGTCGTCGCCGGCGGCCGCGTCGTGGTGCCCGTCCTCGGAGGCGGCGGACAGCTCCAGCACGGGGGCCGGGTTGTCGGGCTCCTCCTGGCCCTCCTGCGGCACCTCGATCCAGCGGACGACCTCCTTGTTGGAGTACGTCTGGAGGGCCTTGAAGACCAGCTGGTCGGTGTCCTCGGGCAGCTGGCCGACGGAGAGCGGGAACTTCTCGAAGTAGCCGGGCTCGATGCCCTTGCCGTCGGCGGTCCAGGTGACCTTGGAGACCGCCTCGGTGATCTTCTCGCCGTGCATCTCCAGCGGCTTGTCCAGCCTGGACTTGGTGACCTCGATCTTCCAGCCGGGCATCGGCTCGGGCATGACGGAGGCCAGCGGGTGGTCGGTCGGGAAGGTGACCTCGAGCTTGGTGGTGGAGGCGTCGTCGCGCTCGTTCGGCACCTTGAAGTCGACGACCGCGTAACCGCCCTTGGCGGCGGTGCCCTCGGGCTGCACGGTGACGTGCGCGAAGGCGGGGGCGGCCAGGGCGAGGACGGTGACACCGGCGGCGGCACCGGCCGCGGCGATACGGGAAGCCTTCATGGAAGGAAGCACTCCGCTGTGAGTCGGGATGAGGAAGAGGGAACGCGCACGCGCGCGTGCCGCACGACGGCGGCCCCTCCTCCGGGGTGTCCGGGCATCCGTGGGCTCGAAGAACCGGGATTCCGGGACGGCGGAGCGGTGGCGGTCGCGTCGTGTCAGGCGGCGAGGGCGAGTGCGGCTGCGGAAGCCGTCGCGGCGGGCGGGCCCCGCCGGATCACCGTGTGCTGGAGCGCGATGGTGCGGGGTATCGGGGGCACGGGCCGCAGGGCGTGCGCCGGGCGCGGACGGTTCTCGGGCGCGCCGGGCAGGCCGGCGCGCAGGACTCGGACCAGCGCGAGCGCGGCCCGCAGCGAGCGGATCAGCGCCCCTTCGGCGACACCCTGCGCCGACAGTTCGGCCAGGCGCAGCACCGCCAGGTCGCCGTGGCGCAGCAGCCAGCCCGCGGCGAGCGCCGCGAGGACGTGACCGAGCAGCATCGGCAGGGACGGCCACAGCGGGACCGGCGCCCCGGACGCGGCGTCCGTGGCCAGGTGCGTGTGCGCTCCCGCGGGCGGCTGGACCCTGGCGTCGGTGAGGATCCTGTGGGCCTGTGCCGGGCTGATCGCCGCCGCCGTCGTGCCGCACACGAACCGCGCGGCCTGCTGGACCAGAGCGGCGTCGCTCAGACCCGCCGGCCGCGGTGCGGCGACGGCGGCCGTACCGTGCTGGCCCAGGCCGAACAGCATGTGCAGCACCGTCTGGCCGACCGCGAGCGGGGCGGCGATGCCCGGCAGCGTGCGGGCGCGCCCGGCGAGCGGGACGGCCACCGCGGCCACGCCGAGGAACCCGGCACCCAGCGTCCACAGCGGGATGCCGTCGCAGGAGGCCAGTGCGTGACCTGCCCCGGCCAGCACGACGCAGACCGCGGCGAACACCGCGGCCCGCAGGATCCGGAGCGTGGCTCCGGAGCGCTTCGTGGGCGTGTGGGGGGCAAGCATGGCGGGCTCATCATCGCACTGGCCCCGCCGCTCCCGTGCGGCAGGTCCACAAGATGCCGTACGACCGGAACGTCACGCTCTGGTCCGGCGCGCCCCCGGTTGCGCCGATCCTCGCTCCCCGCTGCGCCGCCGCCCGCCTCACATACACCGATCAGGACCAGTGCGCATCCGCCGTATGGGCGGCCTCACGTCAACTTCACGCTTACACGCGGGCACGGAGGGCAATACGTAACGGTATGTCGAGCCGCGGCCAGGAGGCTGGAGCATGAGCATCTGGTGGTCACTCCATCTGCGGCGCGAAGCCGCGAGCGTGCCGCTCGCCCGCCGCCTGCTGATCGGCACGATGGAGACCGCGGGCGTGGATCCCGACATCTCCTACGACCTCTCCGTCGCCCTCAGCGAGGCCTGCGCGAACGCCGTGGAGCACGGCGGGGACACGGGACGCGGCCCCGGTTCGGAGGCCTACCGGGTCACCGCCTACCTCGACGGCGAGAAGTGCCGGATCGAGGTCGCCGACGCGGGCCCCGGATTCCCCGCGGCCTCCGCCCCCCGGTCCCGCCCCCCGGTCCGGCCGGCGCCCACCGACGCCGAGAACGGCAGGGGGCTGTGCCTCATCGAGGAGCTCGCCGACCACGTCCACATCGGCAACAAGCCGGGCCGGGGCGGAGCCGTGGTGAGCTTCGACAAGGTCCTCAAGTGGCGCGAGGACGCACCGCTGATGGCGGTCTGACCGGCCCGGCAGGGCGGTGTTTCACGTGAAACACCGCCGTGTCCCCTGCGCAGTGCGCCCTACAGCGCTCCCCAGTCCAGCGTCGTCCGCGCGAGCCCCGCCACCTCCGTCAGGAGCGCCAGCCGCGCCGCCCGCAGGGCCGGGTCGGGATCCATCACCAGCACCTCGTCGAAGAACATGCCGATCGCCTCGACCAGCGGGGCGGAGACCTCGATCAGCGCGCCGAGATCGTCCTCACGGCCCTCCAGGGCCTGACGCACGGTCCGCACGCTCTCGGCCAGGCGCAGCTCGGCGGGCGCGGTCAGCAGGGACGGATCGGCCCCGTCGACACCGTCCTCGGGGAGGATCCGCACCACCCGCTGGAACGCGGCGGCGAGCGCCTCGAACGCCTCGCTGCCGACATGCCGCTCCAGCGTGGCGAGCGTCCGGTCCCCGTGCGCGGGCCGGTCGGCCCACACCAGCACGGCCTGCACCAGCCGGTGCTCGTGCCCGGCGTCCGTGAGCTGCTGCTCATACCGCCGGGTGATCAGCTCGGCGGCCTCGGCGACCCGGTCGGCGGGCACCGCCACGCCCTGCGCCGCGTACCGCACGGCAGCGGCGCGCAGCCCGTCACCCACCCGGATCCCCGCCACGGCCGGGACGCTGCGCAACACGTTGAGCAGCCCGATCGCGGCCCGCCGCACCCCGTACGGGTCCGAACTCCCGGTCGGCGCCGCCCCGATGACGAACATGCCCGTCACCAGGTCGAACCGGTCGGCGAGCGACAGCACGGCACCCGCGTCCCCGGCGGGCAGGGCGCCTCCGGCGGAGCGCGGCAGCTCCATCTCGGCCAGGGCCCGGGCGACCTCGGGGGACTCGCCGGCCCGGCGGGCGTACTCCTCGGCCATCACCCCGGCGAGACCGGAGAACTCGATCACCATCTGGGAGGCCAGGTCGAACTTGGCCAGCGCCCCGGCCCGCCGCACCACCTGCACGGTCTCCTCCGGCAGCCCGGCGCGTCCGGCCAGGTCAAGGGCGAGCGAGCCGAGCCGCCCGGCGCGGTCGGCGACCGTGCCGAGCCGGTCCTCGAAGGTCAGCTTGTCCAGCCGGCGGCGGAACTCCTCCGGCGCCACCTTCAGATCCGCCCGCCAGAAGAACGCGGCGTCCTCGTACCGCGCCCGCAGCACCGCCTCGTTGCCCGCCCGCACCACGTCGTCGTCGCACAGGGCGTTGGCGAAGGTGACGAAGTACGGCATGAGCCGGTCGCCGTCCAGCACGGGCAGATAGCGCTGGTGCTTGCGCATGACGGTGGTCAGGACGCTCGCGGGCAGTTCGAGGTAGCGCTCGTCGAACGACCCGCGCACGGCGTACGGGAACTCCAGGATGTCGGTGATCTCGTCGATCAGCCCGGCCTGGTCCTCCACGTCGATGCGTCCGCCCACCTCGGCCGCCGCCTCCAGGGCCCCGCGCACCACCGCCCCGCGGCGGGCCTCCCGGTCGAGCAGGATGCCGTGCATGTGCAGGAAGTGCGGATAGCCCTCGGCGGAGGTCACCCGGACCTCCGGGTAGGGCGCCTGCCGCTGCACCCGCGTGGTGTCGCCCGAGGAGAGCGAGGAGACCACCACGGGCAGCGGAGTACGGCCCAGCAGCGCCAGCAGCCAGCGCACCGGACGCGAGAAGGACAGGCCCGGGTCGCTCCACCGCATGTTCCGCCCGGCGCGCAGCCCGGACACCACCTCGGCCAGCAGGTCGCTGAGCACCTCGACGGCCGGCCGCCCCGACTCGTGCCGGGTGAGCGACACGTACTCGACACCCTTGACCTCGATGATCCGCACGTCGGACGGTTCGGCGCCCTGGCTGCGGGCGAAGCCGAGCAGCGCGGGCGTCGGGGCGCCGTCCTTGAAGGCGGCGGCGACCTTGGGGCCGCGCACGGTCCGCACGGTGTCCCGCTCGCGCGGCTGCACACCGTCGACGGTGATCACGATCCGGCGCGGCGTGGCCATCACCGTGATCGCCCCGTGCCCGAGCCGTGTCTCGGCGAGCTTCGCGGTGACCGACTCGCGCACCGCCTCGGTGGTGGCGACGACGTCGGCGTAGGGCAGCTCCTCCACGCCGATCTCGAACAGCAGCGTCTCGACGCCGGGCACCTTGGGCAGCGGGGCCCGTACGGCCGGGGCGGGCGCGGGCGCGACCCCGAGCGGATGCTCCAGCGCCGCCCGCCGCCGCTCCCAGAGCTTGGCCGACTCGTGCGTCAGGCCGCGCATCAGCGCGAACGCCTTGGCCCGCTCGGTGGTGCTGATCGCGCCGCGCGCGTCGAGCACGTTGAAGGTGTGGCTGCACTTGAGCACGTACGTGTACGCCGGTACCGGCAGCTCCAGGTCGAGCAGCCGGCGGGCCTCGGCCGCGTAGGCGTCGAACAGCCGGTGGTTGGTGTCGAGGTCGGCGTCGTCGAGGTAGTACCGGCTCATCTCGTACTCGTTCTGACCGAACACCTCGCCGTAGGTGATGCCCGGCGCGTAGGCGATGTCCTTGAAGTGGGACACGCCCTGGAGGTTCATCAGGATGCGTTCGAGGCCGTAGGTGATCTCCACCGACACCGGGTCCAGGGCGACGCCGCCGACCTGCTGGAAGTAGGTGAACTGGGTGATCTCCATGCCGTCCAGCCAGACCTCCCAGCCCAGCCCCCAGGCGCCGAGCGCGGGGGAGGCCCAGTTGTCCTCGACGAACCGCACGTCGTGCGCGTTGAGGTCGACGCCGAGGGCCCGGAGGCTGCCGAGGTACAGCTCCTGCGGGTTGCCCGGGTCGGGCTTGAGGATCACCTGGAACTGGGTGTGGGTCTGCAGCCGGTTGGGGTTCTCGCCGTAGCGCGAGTCGTCCGGCCGCACGCTGGGCTCCACGTAGGCCACGCTCCACGGCTCCGGGCCGAGCACCCGCAGGGCCGTGGCCGGGTTCGCCGTACCGGCTCCGACCTCGGTGTTCAACGGCTGCGTGATCATGCAGCCGTTGTCGCTCCAGTACTTCTGCAGGGTGAGGATGGCGTCCTGCATGGTCAGCGCCGTCTGAACGTTCTTCATGATGATCGCGCCCGTTCCCCGATTCGGCCCGGCAAGGTCGGTCATGATCTCACACGTCAACCAGCGCTGACCTGCGCATTTTTGGTGCCTTCCGGCGGGGGATCAGCCCTTGAGGGCGGCCATCCACGCCTCGACCTCGTCGGAGCGCCGGGGCAGCCCGGCGCTGAGGTTCCGGTTGCCGTCCTCCGTCACGAGGATGTCGTCCTCGATCCGCACCCCGATTCCCCGGTACTCCTCGGGCACCGTCAGGTCGTCGGCCTGGAAGTACAGCCCCGGCTCCACCGTCAGGCACATGCCCGGCTCCAGCACACCGTCCACGTACGTCTCGGTCCGGGCGGCGGCGCAGTCGTGCACGTCCATGCCCAGCATGTGGCCCGTGCCGTGCAGCGTCCACCGCCGCTGCAGCCCGAGCTCCAGCACCCGCTCGACCGGGCCCTCGACGAGCCCCCACTCCACGAGGCGCTCGGCCAGCACCCGCTGGGCCGCGTCGTGGAAGTCCCGGTACTTGGCGCCCGGCTTCACCGCCGCGATCCCGGCCTCCTGGGCGTCGTACACGGCGTCGTAGATCCTGCGCTGGATCTCGCTGAAGCGGCCGCTGATCGGCAGCGTGCGCGTCACGTCGGCCGTGTAGTAGGTGTGCGTCTCGACGCCCGCGTCGAGCAGCAGCAGGTCGCCGGAACGGACGGGGCCGTCGTTGCGCACCCAGTGCAGCGTGCAGGCGTGCGGGCCGGCCGCGGCGATCGTGCCGTAGCCGACGTCGTTGCCCTCCACGCGGGCGCGCAGGAAGAACGTGCCCTCGATGTAGCGCTCGGAGGTCGCCTGGGCCTTGTCGAGGACCTTCACGACGTCCTCGAAGCCGCGCACGGTCGAGTCGACCGCCTTCTGCAGCTCGCCGATCTCGAAGGAGTCCTTGACCAGGCGCGCCTCGGACAGGAAGACCCGCAGCTCCTCGTCGCGCTCGGCGGTGACCTTGTCGGTGAGCGCGGCCTCGATACCGGCGTCGTAACCGCGCACGACACGCACCGGGCCGGTGGCCTCGCGCAGCTTCCCGGGCAGCTCGCGCACGTCGGAGGCGGGGATGCCGTAGAGCTGCTCGGCCTCGGTGAGGGAGTGGCGGCGGCCGACCCACAGCTCGCCCTGGCCGTCCAGCCAGAACTCGCCGTTCTCGCGGTCGGAGCGCGGCAGGAGGTAGATCGTCGCCTCGTGGCCCTCGCCCTTGGGCTCCAGGACCAGGACGCCGTCCTCGGTCTGGTTGCCGGTGAGGTAGGCGTACTCGACGGAGGCGCGGAAGGCGTACTCGGTGTCGTTCGAGCGGGTCTTGAGGTTGCCCGCGGGGATCACCAGACGCTCGCCCGGGAAGCGCGCGGACAGCGCGGCCCGGCGGGCGGCGGTCTCGGCGGCCTGGGGGACGGGCTCGAGGTCGCGCAGCTCGGTGTCGGCCCAGCCGCTCTTCATGTTCTCGGCCAGCTCGTCGGACACGCCGGGGTACAGTCCGTTCTTCCGCTGCTTGATCGGCTCTTCTTCGGCAGTCTCCGGGGTCTCCGCGAGATCCTCGGCCACGGTCATCCTCCTCGATACGGCACTGGACCACCGTCCACTGTACGGCGGCGCGGAAGGGGGCCCGGGGCCGGTGACGAGGAGCGTTACTCGAAGCGCGCCGCCAGCAGCACGACGTCCTCCGTCCCCCGCGCCGCGTCCAGCCCGTCCGGCAGCACGCTGCGCAGGACGTGGTCGGCGATCGCGCCCGGATCGCCCCGCAGCGCCCGGGGCACCCCGGCAGCGGCCGCGTGCAGCCGGGCGAAGGCCCGGTCCGTGGCCTCGCCGGTGCGGTGCAGCAGCCCGTCCGTGTAGAGCAGAACCGTCTCTCCGGGCTCGGCGAGGATCTCCACGCTGGGCGCCTCCCAGCAGGCGAGCATGCCGAGGGGGGCGGAGACGGAGGTCTCCACGAACTCCGTGCGCCGCTGCCCGATCAGCAGCGGCGGGCTGTGGCCGGCACCGGCCAGCGTGATCTTGCGGGCGGCCGGTTCGCAGTAACCGAACAGGGCGGTCGCCGAGCGGGCGGGCTCGGTCAGCCGCAGCAGCAGCTCCAGGTCGGACAGGACCGCGACCGGGTCCTCGCCCTCCATCACGGCGTAGGCGCGCAGGGAGGCCCGCAGCCGCCCCATCGCGGCGACGGCGCTGGGTCCCGCGCCGGTGACGGAGCCGACCGCGAGACCGAGGGCGGCCTCGGGCAGCGGCAGCGCGTCGTACCAGTCGCCGCCGCCGCGCGGGCCGGTGCGGTGCCGGGCGGCGAGCTGGACACCGGCCACCCGGGGCAGCCGGGAGGGCAGCAGCTCGTCGGACATGGTCGCCATGGACGCGCGTGTGCGCTCCAGTTCCAGGAGCCGGGCGAGGTGCTCGGCGGCGTAGCGGGCGTACAGGCCGGCGAGGTGGCGCTGGCGCTCGCTGGGCTCGGCGGGTTCGTCGTAGAGCCAGACGGCTGCGCCGAGACGGCCTGCGGTCTCGGGGGTCAGGGGGAGGGCGTAGCTGGCGGCGTAACCGAGGCGGGCCGCGACCTCGCGGTGGCGGGGGTCGAGCTTCTCCTCGGCGAAGAGGTCGGGCTGGGCGATCGCGGCCTCGCCGCCCGGCAGCCCGTCGAGGATCCGGCCGTGGGACAGGGAGCTGCGGGGCACGGTCTCGATGTGGCCCAGGTCGGCGCGGGCCAGGCCCAGGCCGATGGTGGTGTCCGGGCCGAGGCCGTCGCCCGGTTCCAGGACGACGAGGCCGCGCCGGGCGCCGACGAGGGCGGCGCCCGCTCGCAGCGTCTCGTGCAGCGCCTCGTCGAGCGCGGTGGTGCGGGCCAGCCGTTCGGTCAGTTCGTGCAGGGTGGTGAGGTCGGACACCCAGCCGGCGAGACGGTCCTGGAGCACCGCGCCGGGTGGGGCGGGTGGGTTTGCCGGGGCGGCCGGGGTGATACCCGTGACGGGCGCGACAGTGTGTGCGGGGGCCGGAACCGTTGAATCGATTCCAGCCACTTTCGCAGGGTGCGGGGCGTTCATGGCGTCCGGCCTTCCGACCGGCGCGTACTGCTCAAAAGCATCGCAAACCCCCATGTCATTCTGCGCCGCCAGCAGTGGCTCCACATGTACACGCACTCGTGAGGAGATGTCCAGCATTGTCCTGCTGGGATTCCTGGTGTCCGTGAGGTTCGAGAGAACAACTCCCCTTCCTCTTGCGGAAATGCAAAGTTGGCTTAAAACTGCCGCAGGGGACGGCTTATTGCGGTCGACTGGGCTTGCTCGACGGAGCGTCACAACGGTCGTGATGGGTACGTACTCGGAGAAGGCCAGGGGTGGTTGGGAACCATCCGGAACCTGGTGACGGAACCGGGCGTCCTATCCACCGACGACCGTGCCCCATCCTCCCGCGGCGGAGGCGGAGAGAAATACGCGCGACGGCAAACGCCATACTTCGCCACCCCTACGCCACGCCCGTGCTCTTGATGGACGCAGTATGGGCGGGACGGCCGCGGAGGCAGCCCTTGCTCGACCCATAGGGGTTCCCCTTGCCTCAAGCAGGGGTGTGATGCGCCAACAGGTACGCACAGTGAAGTGATCGACACATGTTGTGATGGACCACCGTGTTGCCAGGCGTGCAACGGAAAGGACGAGCGCTCATGCGCGAGATCCCCGGAAGGCGACGCAGGCTCCTGTTCCAGCGCAGTGACGGGAGGCCTGAGCTGATCGGCGCGGCCCTGACCTACGCGACGGAATGGCAGTGGCCCGTGCTGCCGGGCGTCGCGGCGGACCCGCAGGGGCACTCCCGCTGCAGCTGCCCCGACCCCGACTGCACGGTGCCCGGCGCGCATCCCTTCGACCCAGGCCTGCTCGCGGCCACCACCGACGGGCGCATGGTCCGCTGGTGGTGGAGCAACCGCCCGGCGGCGCCGATCGTCCTGGCCACCGGCGGCAAGGCCCCCTGCGCGGTCTCCCTGCCGGCCCTCCCGGCCGCCCGCGCCCTGAAGGTCCTCGACCACGCGGGCATGCGGCTCGGCCCGGTCGTCGCCTCGCCCACCCGCTGGGCGATCCTGGTCAAGCCGTACTCCATGGAGCAGCTCGGCGAACTGCTCTACGCCAAGGACTTCGTGCCCGGCTCCCTCCGCTTCCACGGCGAGGGCGGCTACCTGGCCCTGCCGCCCTCCGAGACGGGCCAGGGCGAGATCCGCTGGGAGCGGGCGCCACTGCCCGGCTCGGCCTCCCCGTGGGTGCCCGATGTCGAGGCCGTGGTGGACGCCGTGGTCGAGGCCCTCACTCGTACGGGTGTGAGCGCGCCCGAGTTCTAGGACCGTCGGGCGCGCCGGGCGCCGCACACGCCCCGGCGCGTTAAGTTCCGGGGCCATGCCGCGTCATTCCCGGGGCCGCCGCCGGGACCCCCGTAAGACCCGACTGCTCGCCCTCGCGGGGGTCGGGGTGGCGTGCGCGGTCGCCCTGCCGCTGGCGGTGGCGGCAGCGGGAGCCGTGCGGTCCGAGGGCGGCACGGCCGCCTCCGGCACGGAACACGTCGGGCGGCGTTCCTCCCCGCCCGACGGCAAGGCGCCCGGGGCGTCGTCCGCCGTCCCGCACCCTCCCACGCTCGGCCAGGGCCTGGCGACCGCCGTGCGCTGCGGTCCCGAACTCTCCTCCCCCGACGGCGTCGAGGCGCAGACCTGTGTGATGACGCAGGGCGCGCGGACCTGGGCGCGGACCTACTACCGCAACGCCACCGGTGAGGCGCTCGACGCCGCGCTCACCCTGATGGGGCCGCAGGCCCGGACCGTGCGGATCACCTGCGCGGTGGGCGCCGAGGACGAGCCGGGCACCTGCGAGACGCCCCGGGAGCCCGCACGGGGCGAGCCGGTGGCGTACACGGCGATCGCGGAGTTCGCCCGGCGGGCCGGACAGGGGCCGCTGCTGCTGCGGTCCGGGAGCAACTGACCAACGCAAACGGGGAGTTGACACGCAACCGCGTGGCGTGAGCGGCCGGGTCCATGAAAAGACCCGGTTGCTGGCGACGGGGGATGCACCAGCAACCGGGCTACAGGAACGGTAACAAGAGATCGGCGGTTCGCAAATTCGATCTCGCCCTTTCCAGTCACCGACTGGCGTGTCCCCCACGGGAGTTGTGACCCGCCGGGAGCACGGGGGACCGGCCGGGCGGTGTCCCGGCCGGCCTGCCGCGCGCCGGGCCTCAGCTCAGCGTGACCTGCCGGTTGGTCAGCCCGCCCCGTGCCCGGCGCTCGTCCGCCGTCAGCGGCGCGTCCGCGGCCAGGGCTGTCGCGAGGCGCTCGGCGAACTCCGCCGCCGGCTTCTCCACGTCCTCGGCCGAGACGCCGCTCGGCAGGTCCCAGACCGGCACCGTGAGCCCGTGAGCGCGGAAGGAGCCGACCAGGCGGGTGCCCTCGCCGAGGCTGGAACGGCCCGCGGCGTGCAACCGCGCGAGAGCGTCCAGAAGCTGCTCCTCGGGGTGCGGCATGACCCACCGCAGGTGGTTCTTCTCCGGCGTCTGGCACCAGTACGCGGCGTCCACGCCCCGGAGCTTGACCGTCGGGATGGCCGCGGCGTTGGCCCGCTCCAGGGAGGCGGCCACCTCCGGCGTGGCGTTCTGCGGGTCCGGGACCCAGAACTCGAAGCCGCTGTGCACTTCTGGCTCGAAGCCGCCCTCCGGGTCGAGCAGGTCCTGCAGGCGCGGACCGTCGGCCGGGGCGCGGCGGCCCTGCACCGGTGTGCCCGGCTCCGCTTCCAGGGCGCGCTGGAGGGTGTCGGCGAGGTCGCGGCTGATGTCGCCCGACGAGGTGTCGTTCTGCAGGCCGAGCAGGACCGAGCCGTCGTCGCGGCGCAGGGCGGGCCAGGCCATCGGCAGGACCGTGGCCAGCGTGACCGCCGGGACGCCCTCGGGCAGACCGTCCTTCAGGGGCAGTTCGACCGTGGCCGCCGGGACCAGCTCGCGCAGGGCGACCCAGTCGCACTCGCCGGGCAGGCCCTCGAAGGGGCGGCGCACCAGCTCGGTCACGGCGTGGGCCGCGGCCCGGCCGTGACAGGCCTTGTAGCGGCGGCCGCTGCCGCAGGGGCAGGGTTCGCGGGCGCCGACGACCGGAACGTCTCCCTCGGTGCCGACGGCGGCGGCCCCGCCCGTGGTCTGCGGGCGCTTGGCCTTCGTCTGGGGTCGCTTCTTGGCCATCGATGGGTCTCCCGGTTACGGCTCGTCTCGTACGGGCGCGAGCCTAGCCGTTCGTGCCCCGGGGGACGGGGTCCTGTGGACGGCGCCGGGTCCATGTGGACGACGCCGGGTGCGGCGCGGCCCTGCCCTCACGGTCCCGGCGTACCGCGCTCAGTCCAGGTACCGCGCTCAGTCCAGGTCGTCGAAGGCGTCCGCGAAGTCCAGACCCGG
>NZ_JAPSKN010000233.1 GCF_031181705.1 Streptomyces sp. | reverse complement strand
CGGCGCCTGCCGTGACCCCGGGTGTCCTCGGCAAAGGACCAGGCGGCCTCCCAGGCGCCGGTCTCGAACCGGGCCGCGAAGTCGGGTTCGGGGGCACGGCCCCGCCGCTTACGCCCCCGCCCCGGCCGCTCTGCTCAGCCGTGCCCCCAACTCCCTTACCGCTTCTACCAGTTCACGCGGCTCGTGGACGGTGAAGTCGCACTCCAGCATGGCCAGCCGGAACGCCACCCACCGCGTCGCGTCCCCGACCGACCCGCGCAGCCGGCAGCTGTGCTCGTCCACCGGCTCGGGCGTGCCCAGCCACGCCGGCAGCCGGGCGGCGACGAAGGCGGCCGGTGCGGCGAAGGTGACCTCGAAGTCGTAGCTCGGCTGCTGCCGTTGCATCGACCGCCGCAGGTACTCCGCGGCGCTCCCCGTCGGCAGCTCGCGCGGCGTGAACCTCGCGCCCGTGGCGAACGGCTCGCTCACCCGGTCGACCCGGAAGGTGCGCCAGTCGTCCCGGTCGAGGTCGTACGCCACCAGGTACCAGCGGCGACCCGTCGACACCAGCCGGTAGGGCTCCGTCAGACGCCGTGACTCGGTGCCGTCGGCGGCCCGGTAGGCGAACCGCAGCCGCTCGTGCCCGGCCACCGTCGAGGCCATGACGGTCAGCGTCTCGGGCGCGATGCTGGGGCCGTCCCCGCTGGTCAGCGGGGTGGTGGCGGCCTGCAGGGTGGTCACGCGGTGGCGCAGCCTGCTCGGCAGCACCTGCTCCAGCTTGGCCAGCGCCCGCACCGACGCCTCGTCCAGGCCCTCCACCGCGTGTCCGGCCCCGGCGCGCAGGCCTACCGCGATGGCCACGGCCTCCTCGTCGTCGAGCACCAGCGGCGGCATGGCCTTGCCGGCGACGAGCCGGTAGCCGCCGTCGGCCCCCTTGGTCGCCTGTACGGGATAGCCGAGTTCACGGAGCCGGTCGATGTCGCGCCGGACCGTGCGGCGGGAGACCCCGAGCCGGCCGGCGAGCTCGCCGCCGGGCCATTCGCGGGGCGTCTGGAGGAGGGAGAGGAGCGTCAGCAGCCGGGCCGGGGTGTCCGTCGTCATGCCGCCGAGGATGCCGCACCACTAGGACACGATCTGACCTATTGGGCTCCTAGGGTCGGCGCATGAACTCCACCGAGACCCCTCCGGGCACGGACCGCCGCCGCTGGTTCGCCCTCGCGATCGTGATGACCGCGGCCTTCATGGACCTCGTCGACGTGACCATCGTCAACATCGCCATCCCGTCCATCCAGCGGGACGCGGGCGCGTCCTTCAGCGAGATCCAGTGGATCACCGCCGGATACGCCCTCGCCTTCGCCGCCGGGCTGATCACCGGCGGACGGCTCGGCGACATCCACGGCCGCAAGCGCGTCTTCCTCGTCGGCATAGGGGGCTTCACCGTCGCCTCCGCGCTGTGCGGCCTCGCGGTGAACCCCGAGATGCTGGTCGCCTCGCGGTTCCTGCAGGGCGCCATGGCGGCGCTGATGGTGCCGCAGGTGCTGTCGATCGTGCACGCGACCTTCCCGGCGCACGAGCGGGGCAAGGTGTTCGGGCTGTTCGGCGCGGTCGTCGGCCTCGGTGCCGTGTCCGGCCCGCTGCTCGGCGCGCTGCTGACCGAGTGGAACCTGTTCGGCTGGGAGTGGCGCTCGATCTTCCTGATCAACCTGCCCGTGGGGATCGCGGGCCTGGTCCTCGGCAGCCGTTTCATCACCGAGTCCAGGGCGCCGCGAGCGCTGAAGCTCGACCTCGTGGGCGTCTCGCTGGTCACGCTGGGCCTGCTGATGCTGATCTACCCGCTCACCCGCGGCCGCGAGCTCGGCTGGCCGCTGTGGGGACACCTGTCGATGGCCGGCTCGCTCGTGGTCCTCGCGGTGCTGGTGGCGTACGAGCGGCGCAAGGCCGTGCGGGACGGCTCGCCACTGGTCGAACTGTCGCTGTTCAGGGTCAAGAGCTTCGCGGCGGGGATCGCCGTGCAGACCGTCTTCGGTGTCGCGCTCGGTGTGTTCTTCCTGGTCTGGACGCTGTACATGCAGATCGGGCTGGGCTGGAGCCCGCTGAGGGCCGGGCTGACCGGGGTGCCGTTCTCGATCGCCGTGTCGGCGGCCGCGGGCATGTCGGTGCAGCTGCTGGTGCCGCGCTTCGGACGCAGGGTGCTCCAGGCGGGCGCGCTGGTGATGGCGGCCGGGGTGCTGCTCTACATCTGGGAGTCCGGCCACTACGGCCTCGCCATCACCCCGTGGCAGATGGCCCTTCCGCTCGTCGTGATGGGCGCCGGCATGGGCCTGATCGTCGCGCCGCTGACCGACGCGATCCTCTCCGAGGTGCCGCGCGAGCACTCCGGTTCTGCCTCCGGCCTGATCAACACCGTGCAGCAGATGGGCAACGCGCTGGGGCTCGGGCTGGTCTCGGTGGTCTTCTTCGGCACGATCGCCGAGCACCTGCGCCCGGAGCAGGTGGGCCCGGCCTACGCGGACGCCTTCGAGAACGCGCTGGGCTGGGTGGCCGCGGTGATGGGAGCCATCTTCCTGCTGATGTTCGCGCTGCCCAAGCGGCCCGCGCAGCACGTGGAGGGCGAGCAGGCGCCGGCCGGGCGGGAGGACCAGGAGCCGGCGCTGGTGTGACCGGACGGACGGCGCGGGACGGGCTCGGCACCTGGGGTGCCGGGCCCGCTCTGTGGTCGGCTGCCGGTAGCGGATTTCCGATCATGCCCGATTGAGCCCGAACCTGTTTACTTCCCGGACATCTCGGCGTAGCCTCCCGCTGAAACCACACGTTCGGGCATGAGGCGGAGGCGAACGGACATGTACGCACCGGAACGGCAGCAGGAGATCCTCCGGCTCGCCCGTGACGGCGGCCGAGTGGATGTCGTGTCGCTTGCCGAGGAGTTCCAGGTGACCGCGGAGACCATCCGCCGGGATCTGAAGGCCCTCGACCGCGCCGGGCTGGTCCGCCGGGTGCACGGCGGCGCCATCCCGGTCGGGCGCCTCGACTTCGAGCCGGACCTCGCCGAGCGCGAGTCCACGGCCGCCGACGAGAAGGACCGCATCGCCAAGGCCGCCCTCGCGGAGCTGCCGACCGAGGGCACGATGATCCTCGACGCCGGTACGACGGTGGCGCGCATGGCCGCCGCCCTCCCGCTGGAGGCATCCCTCACGGTCGTCACGCACAGCCTGCCCATCGCCGCCCGTCTCGCCGACCACCCCGGCATCCAGCTCCACCTCGTCGGCGGCCGCGTACGGCACCGCACCCGCGCCGCCGTGGACGCCTGGGCGCTGCGGGCCTACGGCGAGATCCGCGCCGACGTGCTGTTCGTGGCCGCCAACGGCTTCTCCGCCGAACACGGCCTGACCACCCCCGACCTCGCCGAGGCCGCCGTGAAGCGGGCGGCGGTGGCCGCCGCCCGCCGGGTGGTGCTGCTCGCCGACTCCTCCAAGCACGGCCAGGAGCACTTCGCCCGCTTCGGCGACCTGGGCGACGTGGACCTGCTGATCACCGACAGCGGGCTGAGCCCCGAAGACGCCGTCGCGATCGAGCGCGGCGGCACGGAAGTAGTGCGCACATGATCCTCACCGTCACCCCCAATCCGTCCCTGGACCGCACCTACGAGGTGCCGTCCCTCGACCGGGGCGAGGTCATCCGCGCCACCGGCGAGCGGATGGACCCGGGCGGCAAGGGCGTGAACGTCTCGCGCGCGGTCGCCGCCGCCGGGCAGCGCACGGTGGCCGTCCTGCCGCTCGGCGGCGCCCCTGGCGCGCTCGTCGCCGAACTGCTCGACCAGCAGGGCATCGAGGTCGCCCCGGTCCCGGTCGCCGGGGCCACCCGTTCCAACATCGCCCTGGCCGAGGCCGACGGCGTCCTGACGAAGATCAACGCCCCCGGCCCGGAACTCACCGAGACCGAACGCGAACTCCTCCTGGAGACCATCCGGCACCAGTCCCGCGACGCCTCCTGGATCGCCTGCTGCGGCAGCCTCCCGCGCGGCCTCGCCCCCGACTGGTACGCCGACCTGGTCGCCCGCACCCACGCCGCCGGTGCCCGGATCGCCCTGGACACCTCCGGGCCCGCCCTGCTCGCGGCCCTGCGCGAACGGCCCGACGTGGTCAAGCCCAACGCCGAGGAACTGTCCGAGGCCGTCGGCCGCCCCCTCGCCACCGTCGGTGACGCCGTGAAGGCCGCCGAGGAACTGCGCGAGATGGGCGCCCGGGCCGTCCTCGCCAGCCTCGGCGCCGACGGGCAGCTGCTCGTGTCGGACCAGGGCGCCTGGTTCGGCAGCGCCCGGGTGGACGCCGTGCGCAGCAACGTGGGCGCCGGCGACTCCTCCCTCGCCGGTTTCCTGATCGCCGGCGGCAGCGGCCCCGAGGCCCTGGCCTCCGCGGTCGCCCACGGCGCGGCGGCCGTCCAGCTGCCCGGCAGCGTCATGCCCACGCCGGCCGACCTGGACCCGGCGGCGGTGACGGTCACGGCCGACCTGCCCGCCGACCGTGTGCTGAAGGAGCCGGTGTCATGAGCCACGACGAGCAGCGCCCGGTGACGCCCGGGCGGCGGAGCTCCCCGTTACGTGCCGCCGCCCCTGTCATCCCCGTCACTCCCGTCACCCCCCACCGCACCCCCGTCCCCCTTTCCGCCCACCCCACCCACCGGGCGATACGCGTGCTAAGGAGCCCGCGATGAGCGACATGATCACGGCGGACCTGGTCGATCTCGACCTGTCCGCCGACACCAAGGAAGCGGCGGCCCGTGCCCTCGCCGAGCGCATGGTGGCCCTGGGCCGGGTGAGTGACCTGGACGGCTTCCTCGCCGACGTGGCCGCCCGCGAGGCCCAGATGCCGACCGGCCTCGACGGCGGCATCGGCATCCCGCACTGCCGCAGCGAGCACGTCACCGAGCCGACGCTCGCCTTCGGGCGCAGCACGGCCGGCATCGACTTCGGCGCGGCGGACGGACCCGCCGACCTGATCTTCCTGATCGCCGCTCCGGCCGGCGCCGACGACGCCCACCTGACGATCCTGTCGTCCCTGGCCCGGCAGCTGATGAACAGCGAGTTCACCGACGCCCTGCGCGCGGTGGGCGACCCGGTCGCCGCCGCGGCGCTGATCCGCGGCGA
>NZ_JAPSKN010000087.1 GCF_031181705.1 Streptomyces sp. | reverse complement strand
CCGCCGACAGGTCGATGTTGCTGGGCAGCAGGTCCATGTTGGGGACCGCCGTCTTCAGCAGCACCTCGTCGGCCGCCATCCCCCGCTCCATGAGCAGGTTGTAGACGGTGAGGTCGAGCTCCATCGGATTGACGCCGAGTCCGACCGACAGCGCGCCCTGCGGGTCGAAGTCCACGAGCAGGACACGGCGTCCGTACTCCGCGAGCGCGGCACCCAGGTTGATGGTCGACGTGGTCTTGCCGA
The DNA here is from genome assembly GCF_031181705.1 of Streptomyces sp. Lineage (GTDB taxonomy): Bacteria > Actinomycetota > Actinomycetes > Streptomycetales > Streptomycetaceae > Streptomyces. The sequence goes on along the minus strand of NZ_JAPSKN010000087.1, from coordinate 24,207 downwards.
CGCCGCCCTTCTGGTTGCACATCGCGATGATCTTCGCGGGTCCGTGGTCGGTCAGCGGGCCCGGGATCGGGAAGTACGGCAGCGGGCGCCCGGTCGGGCCGATGCGCTCCCGGCGCTGTCTGGCCGCGTCGGGCGCGAGAGTGGCCGCGTACTCGGGATCGGGCTCGTACTCCGCGTCGGGGTCGTAGAAGTGCCCCTCGGGCAGTTCGTCGTAGTCGGCGAAGTGGTTGTGGGGCGCGCCACTTCCGTCGCCGGCCATGGCGTTCACGTGATGGCCATCCATCTTCTGGTGTGCTGTGTGAGTCGCCTGCTGACTCTGGTGGGCTGCGAAGGTGCGCACAGCGACGGAGCCGACAGCCTCGAACCCCGCGGGCCCCTGGCCCCGTGCAGGCATTCCTGGTTGACCACCCCCGGGAGTAAATGTCGACTCATTCACAAGTCGTCTTACCTCCTTGGTGACCAGGAAACTTCTAGACAGGTCAGCGTGGCACCATGCCGACGGTTGGCGACTCTATGGCGTGTCGGGCGTCCGCAGCAACACAATCCGCCGGACCCGGCCCGATGTGTCGGCAATGAAACATCCCGCTGTCAAGGGCGTACGGCCGTCGCACGGCAGGTTTCACCGGTGTGCGAATCGGTTGAAGGGTTACGTTCGAGGCGAGTTGCCCGAGAATCGCGAAGTGACCATACACACATCCGGCCGGACCTTGTCGGGCAAGGTCCGGCCTGGTGCGCGGCGTTGACGACACGTGTTGACGTATCGCCTTTGCCGGTTGACGACTTAGCCGACTTACCGGCCGTCGCGTGCGGGTCGGGGGCTCAGCCGAGCAGCGAGGACAGCTCGACGTGCTCCACGCCGTGCGCCTCGGCGACCTCGCGGTAAACGACCTTGCCGTCGTGCGTGTTGAGGCCCTTGGCCAGTGCCGGGTCGCGGCGCAGCGCGTCCACCCAGCCGTGGTTGGCCAGCTCCACGATGTACGGCAGCGTGGCGTTGGTCAGCGCGTAGGTGGAGGTGTTGGGCACCGCGCCGGGCATGTTGGCGACGCAGTAGAAGACCGACTCGTGGACCTGGAAGGTCGGCTCGGCGTGGGTGGTCGGGCGGGAGTCCTCGAAGCAGCCGCCCTGGTCGATCGCGATGTCGACAAGGACACTTCCGGGCTTCATCCGCGAGACCAGCTCGTTGGTGACCAGCTTCGGGGCCTTGGCGCCGGGGATGAGCACCGCGCCGATGACGAGGTCGGCCTCCAGGCAGGCCTTCTCCAGCTCGAAGGCGTTGGAGACCACCGTCTGGATCTTCGTGCCGAAGATCTTGTCGGCCTCGCGGAGCTTGTTGATGTCCTTGTCGAGCAGGGTCACGTGGAAGCCCATGCCGATGGCGATCTGCGCGGCGTTCCAGCCGGAGACGCCGCCGCCGATGACCACGGCGCGGCCGGCGAGCACGCCGGGGACGCCGCCGGGCAGCACACCGCGGCCGCCGTTGGCACGCATCAGGTGGTAGGCGCCGACCTGCGGGGCCAGCCGGCCCGCGACCTCGGACATCGGGGCGAGCAGCGGCAGCGCGCGGCTGGGCAGCTCGACGGTCTCGTAGGCGATGGCCGTGGTGCCGGACTCCAGCAGGGCGTCCGTGCACTCCTTGGATGCGGCCAGGTGCAGGTAGGTGAAGAGGGTCTGGTCCTTGCGGAGGCGGTGGTACTCCTCGGCGATGGGCTCCTTGACCTTCAGCAGCAGGTCGGCGGTGGCCCAGACCTCGTCGGCGGTGTCCAGGATCCGAGCGCCGGCGGCCACGTACTCCTCGTTCGTGATCGAGGAGCCGACACCGGCGTCGCGCTCGACGACGACCTGGTGGCCGTGGCGCACCAGCTCGTGCACGCCGGCGGGGGTGATGGCCACCCGGAACTCGTTGTTCTTGACCTCGCGGGGGATGCCGACCTTCACGTCGATCACGGTCCTTGGCTCAGAGGGTACGGGGGGTACTTCTTACACATACCCGGGCACGCACGGGCACACCGGGAGAGACCGCAGGAGAACGTGCGGCAGAGCCAGTTTAATGAAGGTGTTCCCGCTGTCTAGCCTTCCATTGCATCAATCTTCAGCGGATGCGGTACGGATTTCGCAGGCGTCGGGTTCGGATGGAAGGTTTGCCTCCCCGAGGATCCGCTCGGCGGCTCCCCGGTGCAGCCCGGCCGAGGCGGGGTCGCCGAGGTGTTCGAGGGTGTCGGCGACCCGCAGGTGCAGCGCGGCCTGCAGCCGGGTGTCCTCCGCGCGCCGGGCCCACTCCACGGCCTCCCGGCAGGTGCGCAGCGACTCCTCGGGCCGGCCCGCGTACTCCTGGACCCGGGCCAGTTCGCTCAACGCCCGCGCCTGGGCGGCCACATCGCCGCACCGCCGGTGTCCGGAGACCGCCGAGCGCCAGTTCCGCAGGGCCTCGCCGTAACGGCCCGCGAAGGTGTGGGCGGCGGCGATGCGCCCGTACAGCCGGGCGGCGTCCGCGTGCTCGCCCCGCGCCAGCCGCTCGGTCAGGGCACGGCCGAACCAGTCGGCGGCCCGGTCGAAGTCGCCGAGCTCCAGGTGCGCGCCCCCCACGGATTCCATCGCGCGGCCGGTCGCGTAGGTGTCGTTCACCTCGCGTCCGGCGTCCAGGGCGGCCCGGTAGCGCGCCAGGGCGTCGGCCGTGCGGCCGGTGCGGGCGTCGAGGTCGCCCAGGTTCAGCAGGGCGGCGGCCTTCTCCCGGGGCAGGCCGCGGCGCTCGGCGATGTCGAGGACCAGGCTGTGCACGACGTAGAGGTCGGGCGCGGCCGCCCGGGTCCCCACGTGCGCCACCATGGCCCGGACCAGCTGGGACATCAGCCGCCTGGCCAGGGTGTCCAGCTCCCCGTCGGCGACCGCGAGCCGGGCCGCGGCGAGCAGCGCGGGCCGGGTCAGGCGCAGCCACTCGGCGGCCGCCCGCGGGGTGGGAAAGCGCAGGGCCCGCGGCATGTCGAGGAGTTTCTGGCGCGCCTGGGCGCTGTCGGTCTCGGTGATCGCCCGGCAGGCCTGGAGCAGCCGTACGGTCCGCTCCAGCATGCGGGCCCGGGCCAGCTGGAGCTCGGCCGGGCGTTCGTGGTGGCGGGCGAGGAGGCGGAGCTGGTCGTGGAGGCAGCCGGGCACCTCGTACTGGGGCAGGGGTGAGTCGACCGCGTGCAGGAAACCGAGGGCGACGAGGTCGTCGAGGGTGGTGTGGGCGGTGCCGACCGAGCAGCCGGCGAGTGCGGAGGCGACCTGCGGGTCGACCAGGCCGGCCGGGGCGAGGGCGAGCAGGCGCAGCATCCGGGCGGCGGTGGCGGGCAGAGCCGCGTAGGCGAGGCGGAAGACCCGGGTGAGGGCGGTTCCCTCGGGCTCCTCGGCGCGCAGTTGCTTGGCCAGGTCGGAGACGGCCGCCATGGGCCGGGCCGCGAGCCAGCCGCCCGCCAGCACCAGCGCGGCGGGCTGCCCCTGGCACTCCTCGGCGAGGCCCTCGGCGGCCCGGGGGTCGACGGTGATGCGGACCGAGCCGGTGTGCCGGGAGAGCAGTTCCACCCCGGACTTGGCGTCCAGGCCGCCCAGGGTGCAGGGGCGGACGTCCGAGATGCCGGTGAGCGGGCCCCGGGAGACCGCGACGACCAGGCAGTCCGGCGTGTCGGGCAGCAGCGCGTCGACCTGTTCGGCGTCGGCGGCGTCGTCCAGCAGGAGCACGACGCGCCGCTCGGCCAGGGCCGTGCGCAGGGCGTCGGTGAGGTCGTCCTCGCAGGCCCCGGCCGGGGCCTGCTCGTCCAGGGCGGCGAGCAGGTCGCGGGCGGCCCGCTCGACCGGTACCGGGGTGCCGTCGGGGTCGGTCAGGCGGGCGCGCAGCACCCCGTCCGGGTAGCCGTCGGCGACCTGCCGGACGAGTTCCTCGGCGAGGGCGGTGCGGCCCGAGCCGGGGCGGCCGGCGATGAGCAGCACGCGTGCGCGGGGTGCCTTGCGGCCCGCGAGGGTGTCCAGTCCGGCGCGCTCGATGTCGGCGCGCAGTTCCTTCAACTCCCGTGTGCGGCCCAGGAACTGGTGCTTCGCGGCGGCACGCCCGGCCGGCCGCACGTCGGCTGTCTCCACGACCTGATCCGCCACGGGCCACACTCCCGTCCCACCGCACCTGCGAGCCCGCCGGGACTCCGGTTCGGGCGTGCTCAGAGCCTAGTTCACGCTCTGCGACGTCCCAGGAGGAGCAGGGCGGGCACATCCCCCGATCGGATCAGCAGATCGTAGGACCGACGGCGTCAGGGCCACGCCCCTCAGGGGCGCGGGGAACCGCGCGACCAGCCACACCGCACCCGGCCGACGGCCCTCGCGGCACCCATCCGTCGCGGCACCCCTCGCGGAGCGCCTACGCCTCGAAGGGCCGCGCCGGCCACGGGGCCTGCGCCGGGCGCAGCGCGTCCAGGCCGTCACCGGCCCGCGCGGCGACCAGCGACAGGACGCCCACCACGAGGCAGTTGTTGTGGAGGTCGCCGGCCAGCACCCCCCGGACCAGATCCTCGACCGGCACCCGGTCGAGTTCCATGTCGGCCTCTTCCTCCGCGACCGCGAAGCGCTCGCCCTCGGCCTCGGACAGATCCCGCGCGAGGAAGATCCGCACGGCCTCGTCGCAGCCGCCGGGGGTGGTGTAGACGTCGGTCAGCACCCGCCAGTCCTCGGCCTTGACGTGCGCCTCCTCGTACAGCTCGCGCTGCGCGGCGTGCAGCGGGTTCTCGCCGGGTACGTCGAGCAGCCCGGCCGGGATCTCCCACAGCTTGTGGCGCACGGGGTGGCGGTACTGGCGCAGGACCAGGACGCGGTCGGCCTCGTCGAGGGCGAGGACGGCGACGGAGCCGGGGTGGACCTGGTAGTCACGGCCGACCACGGTGCCGTCGGGCATGACCACGTCGTCGGTCCGGACGGAGGTCTTGTTGCCCACGAAGGGCGTGTCCGTCGCCCGGATCTCCCATGCCTCCGGGGTGTCCTTGATCGTCATGCCTGTCCTTCCACGTACCCAACACGACCTGCGGAAACGAAACCGGGGTGCACACCCTTTGAAGGGATGCACCCCGGCCACCGTACAACCGGTGTGTTACTTCGAAGTCTTCCGCTCGACCGCGGCCTTGACGAGCCCGGCGAACAGCGGGTGCGGGCGCGTCGGGCGCGAGCGCAGCTCCGGGTGCGCCTGCGTGGCGACCAGGTAGGGGTGGACGTCGCGCGGGTACTCGACGTACTCGACGAGCTTGCCGTCCGGCGAGGTGCCCGAGAACAGGATGCCCGCCCTCTTCTCCAGCTCGGCGCGGTAGGCGTTGTTCACCTCGTAGCGGTGCCGGTGCCGCTCCTCGACGTACTCCTTGCCGTCGTACACCTCGCGCACGATCGAGCCCTCGGCCAGCTTGGCCGGGTACATGCCGAGCCGCATGGTGCCGCCCATGTCGCCGTCACCGGCGACGATGTCCATCTGCTCGGCCATGGTGGAGATGACCGGGTGGCCCGTGGCGGGGTCGAACTCGGTGGAGTTGGCGTCGGAGATGTCGGCCAGGTTCCGCGCGGCCTCGATCACGATGCACTGCAGGCCGAGGCAGAGGCCGAGCAGCGGCACCTTGTTCTCGCGGGCGTAGCGGATGGCCCCCACCTTGCCGTTCACGCCGCGCTCGCCGAAGCCGCCGGGGATGCAGATGCCGTCGACGTCGCCGAGCTGGGCCGCGGCGCCGGCCGGGGTCTTGCAGTCGTCGGAGGTGACCCACTTGATCTTCACGCGGGCCCGGTTGGCGAAGCCGCCGGCGCGCAGCGCCTCGGTCACCGACAGGTAGGCGTCGGGCAGGTCGATGTACTTGCCGACCAGGGCGAGGGTGATCTCGTGGTCGGGGTTGTGGACGCGGTCGAGCAGGTCGTCCCAGGTCGTCCAGTCGACGTCGCGGAACGGCAGGTCCAGCTTGCGCACGACGTAGGCGTCCAGGCCCTCGCCGTGCACGGTCTTGGGGATGTCGTAGATCGAGCGGGCGTCGGGGCAGGCGACGACGGCTGCCTCGTCGACGTCGCACATCAGCGAGATCTTCCGCTTGATCGCGGTGGGCACCTCGCGGTCGCAGCGCAGCACGATCGCGTCCGGCTGGATACCGATGTTGCGCAGGGCCGCGACCGAGTGCTGGGTGGGCTTCGTCTTCAGCTCACCCGAGGGGCCGATGTACGGCAGGAGCGAGATGTGGACGACGAAGACGTTGTCACGGCCGACCTCGTGCCGGACCTGGCGGACGGTCTCCAGGAACGGCAGCGACTCGATGTCGCCGACCGTGCCGCCGACCTCGGTGATCACGACGTCGACCTCGTCGGTCGCCATGCGGCGGATGCGGTGCTTGATCTCGTTGGTGATGTGCGGGATGACCTGCACGGTGTCGCCCAGGTACTCGCCGCGCCGCTCCTTGGCGATCACCGTGTTGTACACCTGGCCGGTGGTCACGTTGGCGGAGCCGTCGAGGTCGCGGTCGAGGAAGCGCTCGTAGTGGCCGATGTCCAGGTCGGTCTCGGCGCCGTCGTTGGTGACGAACACCTCACCGTGCTGGAAGGGGTTCATCGTGCCGGGGTCGACGTTGAGGTACGGGTCGAGCTTCTGCATCACGACGCGCAGGCCCCGGGCCTTGAGCAGCATGCCGAGGCTGGAGGCCGTGAGGCCCTTGCCGAGCGAGGAGGCGACACCCCCGGTGACGAAGATGTGCTTGGTCGTCGTGGAATTGGGCATGGCCAAGAGGGGGCTCCCGTGGTCGCGATCTGGAGGTGCGGTTCGGGGGTCGTACGCCCACCGGTCCACGGGCTACCAGCGTATCAGCGCCGCGAGGCGATGGCTTCCGGCCACGCTCCGCACACATTCCGACACGGGGCGATCATCCTCACGGGCCCCTCACCCGTTGCTCACTCGTTCGGCGTACCCGCCTTGTCGCGACGGGCACCCGGAACATCCGCGTGCGTCGTATCCTGCTCGGACACTCGCTGCCGAGCCCGTCCGGCCCAACGGCACCACCCCCCGCCCGCAACCACCGGAACAACGTGAGCTCGTCAGTTCGTTGAGCAACAATTGGCGCTTTGCGTCACGGCTGAGTGACCTGTTTTGCTTCATCGCTCAACGACGCATTGCAAGATCTGCTGAAACCCCCTTGACCGCACTAGCGACAGCCCCCTTGCGGGGTGACGTGGCCGTTCGACTGGAGTTGCACGTGGCCGGGCGCATCGAAGACTACGCACTCATCGGAGACATGCAGACCGCTGCCCTGGTCTGCCGGGACGGGACAGTCGACTGGCTGTGCCTGCCCCGCTTCGACTCGCACGCCATCTTCGCCGGCCTGCTGGGCACCGAGGAGCACGGCTTCTGGCGGCTCGGCCCCGCGCACGCCTCCGACCAGGAGCCGCCCACCGCGGCCCGGCGCAGCTACCGCGGCGACTCGCTGATCCTGGAGTCCGAGTGGGACACCCAGCGGGGCACGGTCCGGGTGACCGATTTCATGCCGCCGCGTGACGGCGCCCCGCAGCTGATCCGGATCGTCGAGGGCGTCTCCGGCCGGGTGCCGATGCGCTCGGCGCTGCGGATGCGGTTCTCCTACGGGCGGGTGGTGCCGTGGGTGCACAAGCACGAAGGGCGGACGGTGGCCGTCGCGGGCCCCGACTCCGTGTGGTTCGACACGTCCGTCGAGACGTACGGCAAGTCGCTGACGACCTATTCGGACTTCACGGTCGCGCCGGGCGAGCGGATCGCGTTCACGATCTCCTGGGAGCCCTCGCACAAGGAGCCGCCGCCGCTGCCCGAGCCGGAGCAGTCGCTGGAGGCGACGGAGGACTTCTGGCGCGAGTGGGTCGACCACTGTACGTACCACGGCCCCTACCGCGAGGCCGTGGTCCGCTCGCTGATCACGCTGAAGGCGCTGACCTACGCCCCCACCGGAGGCATCGTCGCCGCGCCGACCACCTCCCTGCCGGAGGACATCGGGGGCGTCCGCAACTGGGACTACCGCTACACCTGGCTGCGTGACGCGGCCATCACCCTGTCCTCGCTGCTGCGCACCGGCTACCGCGAGGAGGCCCGTGCCTGGCGCGAGTGGCTGCTGCGCGCGGTCGCGGGCGACCCGGAGAACCTGCAGATCATGTACGGCATCGCCGGCGAGCGCGAGCTGGGCGAGGCGGAGCTGGACTGGCTGCCGGGCTACGAGAACTCCGCCCCGGTGCGGGTCGGCAACGGCGCGGCCCACCAGCTCCAGCTGGACGTGTACGGCGAGGTCACCGAGGCCCTGCACCTGGCCCACATGACGGGCCTCGCGCGCAACGACTACGCCTCGCTGCTCCAGCTGAAGCTCATCCGCTACCTGGAGGGCCACTGGCAGGAGCCGGACGAGGGCATCTGGGAGGTGCGCGGCCCACGCCGCCACTTCGTGCACTCCAAGGTGATGGCCTGGGTCGCCGTCGACCGCACGATCAAGCTGATCGAGTCCGGCGACGCCGACGGTCCGCTGGAGCGCTGGAAGGAACTGCGCGACGACATCCACCGGGACGTGTGCGAGCGGGGCTACGACAAGGAGCGCAACACCTTCACGCAGTCCTACGGCTCCAGGGAGCTGGACGCCTCGCTGCTGCTGATCCCGCAGGTGGGCTTCCTGCCGCCGGACGACAAGCGGGTCATCGGCACGATCGAGGCGATCCAGCGGGAGCTGTCCACGCCGGACGGCTTCATCCTGCGCTACCCGACCGAGGGCGCCGACGAGGGCGTCGACGGCCTGCCCGGTGACGAGGGCGCGTTCCTCGCCTGCTCGTTCTGGATGGCCGACGACCTGGCGATGATCGGCCGCGTGGACGAGGCCCGCAAGCTGTTCGAGAAGCTGCTGTCCCTGCGCAACGACCTCGGTCTGCTGGCCGAGGAGTGGGACCCGCGCCTGCAGCGCCAGGTGGGCAACTTCCCGCAGGCCTTCAGCCACGTGCCGCTCATCGACACGGCGCTGCGGCTGACGGCCTCGGGCGCGTACGGCGGCTGAGCGAGGGCCCCGGGAGCGTCACCGCGGCTTGAGGGCCGTGAGCGTGCGCTCCCCCGCCGGGTCGCCCGCCGTGGCCGGGACCAGCGCGACCTCGTCGAGACCGGCCTCGGCGTAGGCCTCGACGCGGGCGCGGACGGTGGCGGCGTCGCCGACCAGGGCGACCGTGCCCGCGGCCTCGGGCGGCAGGGCCCGCAGCAGGGTGTCCCGGTCGGCGCCCTTCACGGCCAGCTCGACGACATCGGCGAACCCGGCGTCGACGAACACGTCGCTGTAGCCCGGCACGCAGAGGTAGCCGACGACGCTGCGCAGGATCTGCGTGAGCGACTCCGGCTCCGGGTCGACGGCGGCGGGCAGCCAGGCGGCCAGCCGCGGCGGGGTGCGCCCCGCCTTCTCGGCGGCCGCCAGCATCCGCGCCCGCAGCGTCCGCACCTGCCCGGGCGAGACGAGGTCGAGGAGCATCCGGTCGGCGTGCCCGACGGCCGCGGCGACCGCGCGCTCGCCGAACGCCGCGACGGTGAGCATCCCGCCGGGCGGCGGCAGCCGGCGCCGGAAGCCGCTGCCGGGCACGACCGGCTCGCCCGGCACGCTGTCCATCAGCGCCCGTACGGCCGCGGCCGACTCCTCCAGGGCCGCGGCGGGCCGGGTACGCGGCCGGCCGTGCACGCCCTCGACGACCCGCTTGCTGGAGGTGCCGAGGGCCACGCCGACGGGCCGGCCGGTGACGGCCGCGGTGGAGGCGGCGCCCCGGACGACGGTCAGCGGATCGCGCACGTTCACCGGCACGGGCCCGGCGGTCAGCGCGACCCGCTCGGTGGCCGCGCCGATCGCCGTCGCCAGCACGAACGCGTCCCAGGTCGGCCCCTCGCCCGCCCACACCTCCCGGTACCCGAGCCGGTCGGCGAGGACCGCGACGCGCAACGGCTCCTCGACCGGACTGTCGTCCTCCCGCCCCACCGCGACCACGCTCATGTCCATGACGGCGCCCGTACCCGGCCGGCGGGGCCGTAATCCGGGCGGCGTCCGCCGCGGGCCCGGCGCGGTGTGATCGTCCGGTGCCCGTCCGGAGATGTCCGAGGGGCACCCGCCCGGGTAGCGTCCGGCCCATGGAGAGCGGGACGGACAGCGGCTACGACACCCGGGGCGCCGGGATCACCGTGCGGCGGGCGCTGGAGCTGCCGGGGTTGCGCAGCGGACTGCCCGAGGTGCTGGCGGGCGCCGACCGGCTCGGGCGCACCGTGCGCTGGGTGCACGCCGGCGAGGTGCCGCACATCGCCTCCCTGCTCAAGGGCGGCGAACTGCTGCTGACCACGGGCTACGGCCTCGGCACCCGCCCGGCCGAGCAGCGGGCGTTCGTGCGCACGCTGGCCGAGCGGGGCATCGCGGCCCTGGTGGTGGAGCTCGGCCCGCGCTTCACCCGGCTGCCCGCGGCCCTGGTCGACACGGCCCGCTCGGCCGGGCTGCCGCTGGTGCAGCTGCACCGCGAGGTGCCGTTCGTCACCGTGACGGAGGAGGTCCACACCGAGATCGTCAACGGCCACTACGCGCTGCTCCAGCGGGCCGAGGAGGTGCACCGGCGCTGCACGCGGGCCGTGCTGAGCGGCGGCGGGGTGCCCCAGGTGCTCTCCATCCTGGCCGACTTCGGCGCCAACCCGGTCTTCCTGGAGACGGCGGAGGGGCAGCTGCTGTACGCCGCCGGGGCCGGTCCCCAGGGCGCGGACCCGCTCCAGGTGTGGGAGGGGCTGCGCGGTCAGCACAAGGACGAACCGCCGCTCGCCGGCTCGCTGTTGGTGGACGTGCCGGGCGGCGGACCCGGCAGCGGGGGCGTCCGGGCGCGTCTGGTGCTGCTTCCGGTCCGGACACCCCTGGCGCCGGTGCACCGGATGGCCGCCGAGCGGGCCGCGGGCATCCTGGCCGTGGTGCTGATGCAGGCGCGGCAGGAGGAGGAGCTGGCGGCGCGCGGGCGGGGCGACTTCCTCACGGACCTCGCCGAGGGCCGGGTCACGGCCGAGGACGCCCCGGCGCAGGCCCGGGTGCTGGGCTTCCGGCCGGGCGAGGGGCCGCTGCTGCCGGTCGTCATGCGGCTCGGCGACGCGCTGTCCCCCGCAGGAGGCTGGGCGGTGCTGGCCCGGGCCGTCTCGGAGGAGCTGGCGGCGGTGGGCGTGCCGGTGCTGCTCGGGGTGCGGCCGGTGGAGGGGCGGGTGCTGGTGCTGCTCGGGCTGCGCGCCGAGGCGGAGCGGGCGACGATCGCGGACCGGGTGGCGGCGGCTTTGCGGGCCGGGGTGGGCCGGGCCGGGATGCTGCGGCCGGGCGGGCAGGCGCCCGTGGTGGTCGTCGGGGTGGCGGGCGGCTGGACGGCGGCGGCGTCGGGCCTGCGGCACGCCGCCGAGACGGCCACGGCCGCCCAGGGCCTGCCGGACCGGCCCTGGTTCGACGCCCGCCGCCTGGACATCGACCTGCTGCTGTGGCGGCTGCGCGACGATCCGGACCTGGCGGCCTTCGTCGACCGGGCCCTCGGCCCGCTCCTGGAGCACGACCGCCGCTCCCGGCCGCCGCTGCTGCCCACGCTGACGACCTACCTGGCCCACGCGGGACGCAAGGCGGAGACGGCCCGGGAGCTGCATCTGAACCGGCAGACGCTCTACAACCGGCTTGCGCGCATCGGGGAGTTGCTGGGCACGGACCTCGACGATCCGCAGACGGTGCTGGCCCTGAGCCTGGCCCTGCGGGCCCGGCGCCATGTGCCCCGGGCGGCGCAGACGAGGGCTCCGGGGCCGTAGGGAGTCGTGCTGGGGCCCGTCTGTCAGACACAGGCCCCAGGCCGTCCGCAACGTCCCTCCGTCCGCCCGGAGGGCGGGCCCCGCGGCGCCTGGTGCGTGCCGGCGGCGTGCCGGACGCAGTCCCTCGTACCGGGCGTACTCGGGACTGTGTCCGGTGCGGCGGGAGTGCGTGCCAGGCGTCGCGGCGCAGGAGGGACTTTGCGGACACGGCCTAGGCGAGAGGCAGGGGCCGGGTCAGTTCGTCGTAGACGCTGAGCACCTGGGCGACGGTCTCGTCCTCGGTCGGCCAGGTCGCCGCCTGCCGGGCGCCCTTGTCCTGCAGCCGGGCCCGGCGCTCGGGGTCGCCGAGCAGGCCCACGACGGACGCGGCGAGGGCCTGGGCGTCCCCCGACGGGACGAGTTCGGCCGCGTCGCCGACCAGTTCGGGGATGCCGCCGACATCGGTCGCGACGAGCGGCACGCCCGCGTGGAGGGCCTCCTGGGCGAGCACCGAGCGGGCCTCCCAGCGGCTCGGCAGCAGGGCGAGGTCGGCGGCGCCGAGCAGGTCGGTGATGTCGTCGCGGCGTCCGATGAGCCGGACCGGCAGGCCCTCGTTCTCGATCCGCTCCTGGAGTTCCCCGCGCAGCGGCCCCTCCCCCGCGATCACGACCAGGGGCACGGGGTCCAGGCGGCGCCACACGCGCGCGGCGTCCAGCAGCACGTCGTAGCCGCGGTGCCGCTCCAGGGAGCCGACGGCCATGAGCAACGGCCGTCCGGTCGCGCCGAGTTCGGCACGGACCTTGGGCCGCAGCCGGTCGGGGTCCTCGGGCTCGGCGGGCCCGCGGGGTCCGGGCAGCGCCACGGCGGCCAGCCGCGCGTCCCGGGCGCCCGTCAGCCGGGCCCGGTCCACGAGCGCCGAGGTCGTGCCCAGCACCACCGTGGCCGCCTTGACGACCCGCCGCTCCAGGACGCGCAGCAGATGGGCCCGCGCACCGTCGGCGTGCGCCCGGTCGTGCCACGTCACGACCAGCGGGGTCCGCACGCGCCGCCCGCTGAGCGCGAGCACGGTCCGGAAGGAGGCGTGCAGCCCGTGGGCGTGCACCAGATCGGCGTCGGCGCAGGCCGCCCGCAGCGCCGCCACCGACACGGGGTCACTGCTGCGCGGCACGTGCACATGGTCGGCACCGACCCCGCTGAAGTCGTAGGCGTGATTTGCCTCGGAGGGGGCGCACACCGTGACTCTCACGCCCCGAGCGACGAGCCCCGCGGCCAGCGAGCGCACATGCGCACTGCTGGCGGCATTGCCCCCGCCCAGCACCTGCACGGTGCGCAGCGGCGACTGGCCAGGCGGTGAGTGGCTGCTCACGGGCGTCACGTGGCCGGGCTCCTGGTTCGGTCGGGCGGTCACGGCGCGGTTTCCCACGCGTACTCCGCCAAGGATGCCAGGACGCACGGGGGTTCCGGGAACGCCGGAACCCCGGCGGCGCGACAGCGGGGCGCGGCAGCGGGGAAATGCGCCGGGCCGGGTCACCCACACGAGTGAAGTTGGGCGCCCGGCGCCACAACGCCTCCGGCTACAGGTCCGCCCGTGCCGTCGCCAGCAGCTCCTCCGCGTGCGCCCGGGCCGTCTGCGAGTCCTCCTGGCCGGCGAGCATACGGGACAGCTCCCGGACCCGCTCCTCCCCTTCCAGGACCTTGACGCCGGAGCGGGTCACGGACCCGTCGTTCGTCTTCTCGACCAGCAGCTGCCGGTCGGCGAAGGCGGCCACCTGCGGCAGATGCGTCACGACCACGACCTGCGCGGTCTTCGCCAGGCGCGCGAGGCGCCGGCCGATCTCGACCGCCGCCTTGCCGCCGACGCCGGCGTCGACCTCGTCGAACAGGTACGTCGGCACCGGATCCGTCCCCGCGAAGACGACCTCCACGGCCAGCATCACGCGGGACAGCTCACCGCCGGAGGCGCCCTTGGCGATCGGCCGGGGCGGCGCGCCCGGGTGCGGGGCCAGCAACAGCTCCACCTCGTCCACACCGGCGGGCCCGTAGGCGACGGGCCGCCCGCCGACCTCGACGCCCTCGGGGTCCTCGGTCTGCCGGATGTCGAAGGACACGCGCGCGTGCGGCATGGCGAGGGAGGCCAGCTCCGCGGTCACGGCGGCGGCGAACCGCTCGGCGGCCTCCCTCCGCGCGTCCGTCAGGGCCTGCGCGAGTCCGCCCAGTTCGGCCCGCAGGGCGTCCCGCTCGGCGGTCAGCTCCCCGATCCGCTCGTCGTCGCCGTCGAGTTCGGTCAGCCGGGCGGCACCGTTCTCCGCCCAGGCCAGCACGGCGGCGATGTCCTCGCCGTACTTGCGGGTCAGTCCGGTGAGCGCGGCCCGCCGCTCCTCGACGGCCGCCAGCCGCAGCGGGTCGGCGTCCAGGTCGTCGGCGTAGCCCGCGAGGTCCCCGGCCGCGTCGCGCAGCAGGATGCCGATCTCGCCGATGCGGTCGGCGAGCGCGGCCAGCGCCGGGTCGTGCGACCGTACGGCGTCCAGGGCCCGCTGGGCGCCCGCGACGAGCGTCCCGGCGTCGACGCCCTCGGGGTCCTCCGGGTTGCCCGCGAGCGCGGCGTGAGCGGCCGCGGCGGCGGACGCCAGCGCCTCCGCGTGCCCGAGCCGCTCGGCCTCCTCGGCCAGCTCCACGTCCTCGCCGGGCCGGGGCTCCACGGCGGCGATCTCGTCGAGCCCGTAGCGCAGCAGGTCGGCCTCCTGGGCCCGTTCCCGCGCGCGCGTGGTGATCTCGTCGAGCTCGGCGGAGACGGCCCGCAGCCGCTTGTACGCCTCGGCGTACTTGGCCAGCGGCACGGCGACCGCGTCGCCCGCGTACCGGTCGAGCGCCTGCCGCTGCCGGGACAGCTTGAGCAGCCCCTGCTGGTCGGTCTGCCCGTGCACGGCCACCAGCTCGTCGGCGAGCTCCGCGAGGACGCCCACGGGCACGCTGCGTCCGCCCAGGTGCGCCCGGGAGCGGCCCTCGGCCGAAACGGTACGGCTGATCAGCAGGGCACCGTCGTCGAGCTCGGCCCCGGCCTCCTCGGCGCGCAGCGCGGCCGTGTCGTCCGGGGAGACGGTGATCCGCCCCTCCACGACGGCCTTCCCGGCCCCGATCCGCACGAGTGCCGGGTCCGCCCGCCCGCCCAGCAGCAATCCCAGGCTGGTGACCACCATGGTCTTGCCCGCACCCGTCTCACCGGTGACCGCGGTGAACCCCGGCGACAGCTCGACGACAGCGTCGTCGATCACACCGAGCGACCGTATCCGCATCTCCTCCAACACGGACACGACCTTACGAGGTCCGGCCCTGGGATTGCGACCGGCCTGCCTTTGTCACCCACCTGAGTGGACGTGGCTCTGCCGGGGGCGCGGGGAACCGCGCGACGAGCCACAGAAGGACCCGCACCCGCCGACGACGAGCCAGCACGTCAATGAGGAGCGCCCCGCCACCCGGAAACGGGCAGCGCGAACTTCGCCACCAGCCGGTCCGTGAACGAAGCGTGGTGCAGCCGGGCCAGCCGCACCGGCACGGCCCCCCGCCGCACCTCCACCCTCGCCCCGGCCGGCAACTCGACCGTCCGCCGCCCGTCACACCACAGCACACCCGGCGGAATGTGGGGCAGGACCTCCACGGCCAGCACGGAGTCCGGCGATGTCACCAACGGCTTGGCGAACAGCGCGTGGGCGGAGATCGGCACCATCAGCAGCGCCTCGACCTCCGGCCACACCACCGGCCCGCCCGCGGAGAAGGCGTACGCGGTCGATCCGGTAGGCGTGGCGCACACGATCCCGTCGCAGCCGAACCCCGTGACCGGCCGCCCGTCGATCTCCAGGACGACCTCCAGCATCCGCTCGGCGGACACCTTCTGCACGGCCGCCTCGTTCAGCGCCCAGTCGGTGTGCACGATGTCGCCGTTCTGGTGCACCACGACGTCGACGGTCATCCGCTCCTCGACCTCGTACGCCTTGGTCACCACCCGGTCGACCACCTTGTCGAGGTCGTCGCGCTCGGCCTCGGCGAGGAAGCCGACCCGCCCGAGGTTGACGCCGAGCATCGGCACCCCCGACGCCCGCGCGAACTCGGCGCCGCGCAGCAGCGTCCCGTCGCCGCCCAGCACGATGAGCAGCTCGCACCCGTCGAGGCACTGCGGGGTCGCCTCCTTGACCAGCACCACCTCGTCCGGCAGCGGCAGGTCCCGTGCCTCGTCCTCCAGGACGCGCACGCCGAGCCCGGAGCGCAGCAGCCCCTTCACCACGAGCTCGGCACTGCGCACGGCCGCCGGCCGTCCCGTGTGGGCGAGCAGGAACACCGTACGAGCTCGGTTCTCGGTCAACGCGGCCCCTCCGCCACTGCTCGGTCAACGTCGGCCGGGTCCAGTTCCGGTGCCCCGGCCCGCAGCCACAAGAAGTATTCGACATTCCCCGACGGCCCGGGCAGCGGACTGGCGGTCACGCCCTTCGTCCCGAGCCCCAGCCCCCAGGCCTTGCGGGCCACCCCCTGGACCGCCTCGGCCCGCAGCTGGGGGCTGCGTACGACTCCGCCGCTGCCGAGTCGCTCCTTGCCCACCTCGAACTGCGGCTTGACCATCATCACCAGGTCGGCGTCCGGTTTCACGCACCGCACCAGGGCGGGCAGGACCAGCCCGAGCGGGATGAAGGACAGATCCCCCACGACAAGATCCACAGGCTCCCCATCGATCGCTTCAAGCGTCAACTCGCGTACGTTCGTACGGTCCTTGACGGTGACGCGTTCATCGTTCCGCAGGGACCAGGCGAGTTGGCCGTATCCGACGTCCACGGCGACGACGTGCGCGGCGCCCGCCCGCAGCAGGACGTCGGTGAACCCGCCGGTCGACGCGCCGGCGTCCAGCGCCCGGCGGCCCTCGACGGCGAGGCCCTGCGGCACGAACACCTCCAGCGCGCCGGCGAGCTTGTGGCCGCCCCGGGAGACGTAGTCGGGATCGTTCTCGTCGGCCGCGACGACGATCGCGGCGGCGGTCTCCACCTGTGTGGCCGGTTTCGTCGCGACGGTCTTGCCGACGGAGACCCGCCCCGCGGCGATCAGCTGGCCGGCGTGCTCACGCGAGCGCGCGAGCTTGCGGCGGACCAGCTCCGCGTCCAGACGGCGTCGTGCGACTCCTGCCACGTTCGGTTCAGCTCCTCGGTCCAGACGGCGGCGGGGGCGCCGGAGGTCCCGGGCGTACGTCGAGCGCGGTCAGCGCGTCGCGCAGCCCCCGGTGTACATCCTCGTACACCTCGATGTGCCCGTCCGTGGCGAGGTGGTCCGCGTCGCCGAGCCGGGTCAGGGCGGCGTCCACGCCGGCGTCGCCGGTGGGCGTGCGGGGCACGTTCAGGGGGGCGGGGGCGGCCGGGTCGGGCTCGGGCTCCGCCTGCCGCGCCTCCGCCGGGAGGTCCGTCGGGGGAACTGCGTCGTCCATGCCCCGACGCTACCGCGAACCGCTGCGGTACCGTCGATCGCGATGGCCACGATCCAGGAGTGCCGCAGCGCACTCGACAAGCTCTCGGACAGCATGCAGCGCGCCGAAGGGGACGTCCGCGAGGCCGCGGCCCTGGACCGCTCGGTGAGCTGCCACATCACCGACCTGGACGTCACCTTCACGGGCCGGATGCGCGGCGGCCGGATCGAGGTGCGCGACACGGTGCCCGGACCGCCGCCGGACAAGGCCGAGATCAGACTGGCCATGACCGGCGACGACCTGGTGGCCCTGGTCGACGGCGGGCTGAACTTCGCCACGGCCTGGGGCTCGGGCCGGGTGAAGCTGCACGCGGGGCTGCGGGACCTGCTCCGCCTCAGGAAGCTTCTGTAGCGGCGACCTTCTCCGCCCGGGTCTCCACCGGGGTCCGCGTCCCGGCCGTGTCCCGCACGCGTGCCTTGCGCGCGGCCGGCACGACCAGGGGCGTGCCCGTCTCCGGGTCGTCGATGACCTGGCAGCGCAGCCCGAAGACCTCCTCGACCAGCTCGGCCGTGACGATGTCGTTCGGCGCGCCCTCGGCGATGACCGTGCCCTGGCGCAGGGCGATGAGATGCGTGGCGTAGCGGGCGGCGTGGTTCAGGTCGTGCAGCACGGCCACCAGCGTGCGCCCCTGCTCCTCGTGCAGCTGGGCGCACAGGTCCAGGACGTCGATCTGGTGCTGGATGTCCAGGTACGTCGTCGGCTCGTCGAGCAGCAGCAACGGCGTCTGCTGGGCCAGCGCCATGGCGATCCACACGCGCTGGCGCTGACCGCCGGAGAGCTCGTCGACGTAGCGGTCGGCGAGTTCCGCCACCCCGGTCTGGCGCATGGACTCCTGGACGACCCGCTCGTCCTCGGTGGACCACTGCCGCAGGATGCCCTGGTGCGGGTAGCGGCCGCGGCCGACCAGGTCGGCGACGGTGATGCCGTCGGGCGCGATGGACGACTGGGGCAGCAGGCCGAGGGTGCGGGCGACCTTCTTCGCGGGCAGGGACTGGATGACCTGCCCGTCGAGCACCACCCGGCCCTCACTGGGCTTGAGCATCCGCGACAGCGCCCGCAGCAGCGTCGACTTGCCGCAGGCGTTGGGCCCGACGATCACGGTGAAGGAGTTGTCGGGTATCTCCACCGACAACTGCTCGGCGATGACCCGCTGGTCGTAGGCGAGGGTGACGTTCTCGGCGGACAGACGGTTCACGGTGCTCCTTCGGTTGTTCAGCCCGCTGCTGTTGCTGCTCCGGGCGCTCGTGCCCGCCGCGGTGCCGGTACTCATATCCGCCCCGCCTTGCGTTCGGTGACCAGCAGCCACAGCAGGTAGACACCGCCGAGCACGCCGGTGACCACCCCCACGGGCAGCTGCTCGGCGCCGAACGCCCGCTGCGAGGCCCAGTCGGCGACGACCAGCAGGGCGGCGCCCATGCACACCGAGGCCAGCAGGTTCGGTCCGGGCGACCGGGTCAGCCGCCGGGCCAGCTGCGGAGCGGTGAGCGCCACGAAGCTGACGGGACCGGCCGCGGCGGTCGCGGAGGCGGTGAGCAGCACCGCCGCGACCAGCAGCAGCAGCCGCACGCGCTCGACCCGCACCCCGAGGGCGTACGCCACGTCGTCGCCCATCTCCATCATCCGCAGCCCGCGCCCGTTGGCCAGGACGAGCGGCACCAGAACGGCGCACAGGGCGAGCAGCGGCCACACCTGGGCCCAGTCGCGGCCGTCGAGCGAGCCGGTCATCCACACCACCGCGCGGGCCGCGTCCACGATGTCGGACTTGGTGAGCAGATACCCGTTGACCGCGGTGACGATCGCGGAGACGCCGATGCCGACCAGGACCAGCCGGTAGCCGTGCACACCCCGCTTCCAGGCCAGCACGTAGATCGCGAAGCCGGTCACCAGGCCGCCCGCGAGCGCGCCGAGCGCGACCTGGTTGGCGCTGCCGGAGAACAGCACGATCATCGTGAGCGCGCCCGCCGTCGCGCCCTGGCCGAGGCCGAGCACGTCCGGACTGCCCAGGGGATTTCGGGAGATGGACTGGAACAGCGCGCCGCCCAGCCCCAGCGAGGCGCCGACCAGCAGCCCCACCAGCACCCGCGGCAGCCGCAACTCGTTGACGATGAACTCCTGGCCCGCGTTGCCCTCGCCCACCAGCGTGCGCAGCACGTCGGCGGCCGGGATCGGGAAGTCGCCGGTGCCGATGAGCACCACGCTCGCCGCGAGCGCCACGACCAGCAGCAGGAGCACGACGACGAAAGCCCGCACGTCCAGGCGTATCGACAGCCCGCCCGGGGTCCGCACGGCACGGTGGGTGCTCTTCGCGGCATCGTTGGTGGTCTTCACAGCTGCGCCGTCCTCCGCCGTCGTACGAGAAAGATGAACACCGGCCCGCCGAGGATCGCGGTGACGATGCCCACCTGGAGCTCCGCCGGCCGGGCCACGATCCGGCCGATGACATCGGCGCCGAGCAGCAGCACCGGCGACAGGATCGCCGCGTACGGCAGGATCCAGCGCAGGTCGGGTCCGGTGAAGGAGCGCACCACGTGCGGCACCATCAGCCCGACGAACACGATCGGCCCGCACGCGGCGGTCGCCGCCCCGCACAGCACGGTCGCGGCCAGCATCGACAGCGCCCGCGTCCGGTTCAGGTTGGCGCCGAGCGCCTTGGCGGTGTCGTCGCCCATGGCCATGGCGTTGAGCGGCCGGGCCAGGGCCAGCGCGAGGACCGTGCCGGTGAGCAGGAACGGCAGCACCTGCTCGATGATCGAGTCGGTCGCCGCGGAGAGCGAACCGAGCGTCCAGAAGCGCATCTTGCCGAGCGCCGCGTCGTCCATGATCATCACGGCCTGGAGGTAACCGTAGAGCGCGGCACTGATCGCCGTACCGGCGAGGGCCAGCCGCACCGGTGTCGCCCCCCGGCTGCCGCCGAGGAACCAGACCAGCGCCCCGACGGCGGCCGCGCCGAAGAACGCGAACCACACATAGCCGCTGAGCGAGGTGACGCCCAGGAAGGTGATGGCCGTGACGACCGCGGCGGACGCGCCGGCGTTGATGCCGAGCAGTCCGGGATCGGCCAGCGGGTTGCGCGTGAGGGCCTGCAGGACCGCCCCGGCCAGTCCGAGGGCGGCACCGGCGAGCACCCCGAGCAGGGTCCGCGACAGCCGCTCGGCCACGACGACGTCTCCGTAGCTCCCCGAGTCCTGGAACAGGCCGTGCCACACCTGGCCGAGGGACAGCTCTTTCGCTCCGATCGCGATACTCGCCAGTGCGACGAGCACCAGGATCGCGACGGACAGGAGCAGCCCAAAGGCACGCGCCGCACGTCGGGTTGGGGGCGCGGGGGCGGTCTCCGCGCGCTGTTCGGGGGGACTCTCGACCAACACGCAGTTAGGTTAGCCTACCCTCGCAATCGATCACGATGCGAGAGCCCGGCCGCCCCTCACACACGCGTGATCCTGCCCGCCCCGCCGCTGCCCAACCGGCGCTCACATCCCCAGCCGCGCCAGCGCCTTCCCGCTGTCCAGGCCGCACTCCCCGTCACCGGCGGCCGACCACGCCGCGGCGCACAACGCCCGCAGACCGTCCAGCGCGTCGCCCTCCCCGTCGAGCTCCAGCCGGTCCGCGCCGGCCCGCGCCGTCCAGCCACCGCACCGGAACCCGCCCTCGCCCGCCTCGACGACGTCCGGCTGGCCGCCGAGCATCCCGCGCAGGTCGGCGTCCACATACGTCGGCCGGTGCTGCGGCGGAGCGGCCAGCAGCTGCGCTCCGTCGGTCACGCCCGTCAGGACGAGCAGCGAGTCGACCTCCCCGTTGAACGCGCCCTCGATGTCCGTGTCCAGTCGGTCCC
The DNA here is from genome assembly GCF_031181705.1 of Streptomyces sp. Lineage (GTDB taxonomy): Bacteria > Actinomycetota > Actinomycetes > Streptomycetales > Streptomycetaceae > Streptomyces. The sequence goes on along the minus strand of NZ_JAPSKN010000087.1, from coordinate 3,096 downwards.
CGACGACCAGCGGCCGCTCCGCCCCCGTCCGCAGGATCGTCTCCCGGTGCATCGGCGGCAGCGGCTTGCCCGCGACCTGCGGCTCGGCGCCCGTGGCGATGCGGACGACCTCCACCGCCGCCCCGTTGCCCGGCGCGATGCCGCGCCCGCTCGGAATCGTCAGGTCCGTGTTGGACGCGAACCACGGCACACCCCGGGCGACCGCGTAGGAGGCCTCGGCGAACCGGCCCCACGGCAGATCGGGCCCGCCGTACCCCTGCACGACCGCCACCGGATCGTCGTCCGCGGACTCGACCGGCTCAAGACCCCGCTCCCGCAGCGCCACCCGCAGCCCCTCACCGCCGATGACCAGCACCCGCGCACCCCGCGGCACCTGCTCGCTGATCAGCCGCGCGACCGCCTGCGCGGAGGTGATGACGTCCTCCGCGCCCGTCGGTATCCCCAGCTCCGTCAGATGCCCGGCCACCGCGTCCGGGGTCCGCAGCGCGTTGTTGGTCACGTAGGCCAGACGCATCCCGCCCTCCCGGGCCGACGCCAGCGACTCGACCGCGTGCGCGATCGCGCTCCCGCCCGCGTAGACGACTCCGTCCAGGTCGAGCAGTGCCGTGTCGTACGCCTCGCTCAGGGGCTGCCCACTGCCCTCGGGCCTCGTCCTGACGCTCCGGCTCATCCCGCATCGCTCCTCGGTTCGGCGGCTTTCCCCCGATCATCCCCCATGCCACCGACACCCGTACGATGCCGGGATGAAGACAGCAGGTCACTGGGAGGCAACGGTGCACCGAGGCCTGGAACTCACCCCGTTCCGAGGCCTTCGTTACGACCCCGACCGGGTCGGCAGCCTTGCCGCCGTCACATCTCCGCCGTACGACGTCGTGGTGCGCCCCGACGGCCTGCACCACCTCGAATCCTCCGACCCTTACAACATCGTCCGTCTGATCCTCCCCCAGGCCGCCACCGCCGGCGCCCGCAACGAACAGGCCGCCGCGACCCTGCGCCACTGGCTGTCCGAGGGCATCCTCACCACCGACCCGGAACCCTGCCTCTACGTCTACGAGCAGCGCGACGGCGAGGGCATGCTGCAGCGCGGGCTCATCGGCGCCCTGCGCGTGTCCGACCCGGCCGAGCAGGTCGTGCTGCCGCACGAGGACGTCATGCCGCATGTCGTCGAGGACCGCGCGGCCCTGATGCGGGCCACCTCGGCGAACCTGGAACCCCTGCTGCTGACGTACCGCGGTGACGACTCGTCGGCCGCGACGGCGGACCTGATCGAGCGCACGGCCGACCGGCCCCCGCTCCTCGCGACCACCACGGAGGACGGCTTCCGCCACCGCCTGTGGGCGGTCACCGACCCCGCCGAGCTCACCACGATCCAGCACGGTCTGGCCCGCCACCAGGCCCTCATCGCCGACGGCCACCACCGCTGGGCGACCTACCGCCGCCTCCGCACGGAACACCCCTCGCCCAGCCCGTGGGATTACGGCCTGGTCCTCCTGGTCGACACGGCCCGCTACCCCCTCCGGGTCCGCGCCATCCACCGCCTCCTCCACGCCCTGCCGGTCGGCGAGGCGGTGGCCGCCCTGGACGGCCGCTTCCGCGTACGCCGCCTCGACGTGCCGCTCTCCGATGCCCTGGCGGCACTGGCGGACGCGGCCCGCGCCAGCAACGCGTTCCTGCTCGCCGGCGACGGCGCCTTCCACCTCGTCGACCACCCGGACCCGGACCTGCTGGCCCGCACGATCCCGGCCGGCCGGCCCACGGCCTGGCGCACCCTGGACGCGACGGTGCTGCACGCCACGCTCCTGGAACACGTGTGGCACATCCCCGAGGACTCCCCCGACCGCATCGCCTACATCCACGACACGGCCGCCACGGTCGCCAAGGCCGAGCGCGACGGCGGTACGGCCGTCCTGATGCACCCGGTCCGCGAGGAGGTCGTCCGCGACCTGGCCCGGCAGGGCGTGACCATGCCGCGCAAGTCGACGTCGTTCGGCCCGAAGCCGGCGACGGGGCTGGTCCTGCGCGCGCTGGACCTCTGACCCCCGCCCCCACGACGCAGGAGGGGGCGGACCCCGACCGGGATCCGCCCCCTTCACTCACGTTCCGACGTCAGTCCTTCTGCTTTGGCTCCTCAGGAGCGGCGTCGCCGTCCGCACCGCCGCCCTTGACCTCATCGGTTCCCTCGTCGTCGTCCCCGTCGTCGGCGAGGACGTCCAGGAACTCCACGCCGTCCAGCTCGGCGAGCCGGTCCGAGGCGTCCGTGCTGCCGTCCCGGTCGGCCTCGACGGCCTTCGCGAACCACTCCCGCGCCTCGTCCTCACGCCCGGCGGCAAGCAGCGCGTCCGCGTACGCGTAGCGCAGGCGCGCGGTCCAGGGCTGCACCGAGTTGGCGGCCAGCTCAGGGCTCTGCAGCGTCACGATGGCCGCGTCCAGCTGCCCCATGTCCCGCCGCGCACCGGCCGCGACGAGCCGCATCTCGACCTGCCCGGCCTTGTCCAGCTTGTGCACCTCGGGCGCACCGGCCATGTCCAGCGCCTTCTCCGGCCGCCCGAGCCCACGCTCGCAGTCGGCCATGACGGGCCACAGGTCGATGTTCCCGGTCATCCGCTTGGCGGCCCGGAACTCGGCCAGCGCCTCACCGTACTTCTGGTTGGCGTACGCGGCGAACCCGGCGGCCTCCCGTACGGCGGCGACTCGCGAGGCCAGCCGCAGCGCGATCCTGGAGTAGGCGTACGCGCCCTCGGGGTCCTCGTCGAGAAGCCGCGCGACCATCACCAGGTTCCTGGCGACGTCCTCCGCGAGAGTCTTCGGCAGGCTCTGCAGTTCCTGCCGAACGTCCTTGTCGATCTCGTCACCCGTGACGTCCTCGGGGATCGGCAGCCGCTTGATCGGCTCCCTGTCCCGCTCCCGCTCCTCACGGAACCGGCCGCCGCCACCACGCCGGTCGTCACGGCCACCCCGGAAGCCGCCGGGACGCCCCCCACGGTCATCGCGCCGGGGCCCACGCCCACCACGGTCGTCACGGCCACCACGGAACCCACCACGGTCACCGTCACGCCGGTCGTCACGACGATCGTCGCGCCGGTCATCGCGCCGGTC
>NZ_JAPSKN010000086.1 GCF_031181705.1 Streptomyces sp. | reverse complement strand
TGGCGGTACGGCAAGATGGGGTGTATCTGCCCACTGCCAGTTTCAAGCTGCCGGACGGTTTCTCTTGGCTGAGTTCATTTACACCATGCGCAAGGCGCGCAAAGCGCACGGCGACAAGGTGATCCTCGACGACGTGACGACGAGCTTCCTGCCGGGGGCGAAGATCGGCGTCGTCGGCCCGAACGGCGCCGGCAAGTCGACGATCCTGAAGATCATGGCCGGCATCGAGCAGCCGTCCAACGGTGACGCCTTCCTCACGCCCGGTTACACGGTCGGCATCCTGCTCCAGGAGCCGCCGCTGAACGAGGAGAAGACCGTCCTGGAGAACGTCCAGGAGGGTGTCGCCGAGATCAAGGGCAAGCTCGACCGGTTCAACGAGATCGCCGAGCAGATGGCGACCGACTACTCCGACGAGCTCATGGACGAGATGGGCAAGCTGCAGGAGCAGCTCGACCACGCCAACGCCTGGGACCTCGACGCCCAGCTGGAGCAGGCCATGGACGCCCTGGGCTGCCCGCCCGGCGACTGGGCCGTCACCAACCTCTCCGGTGGTGAGCGCCGCCGCGTCGCGCTGTGCAAGCTGCTGCTGGAGCAGCCCGACCTGCTGCTGCTCGACGAGCCCACCAACCACCTCGACGCCGAGTCGGTGAACTGGCTGGAGCAGCACCTGGCCAAGTACCCGGGCACCGTCGTCGCGGTCACCCACGACCGGTACTTCCTCGACAACGTCGCCCAGTGGATCTGCGAGGTCGACCGCGGTCGCCTCTACCCCTACGAGGGCAACTACTCGAAGTACCTGGAGACCAAGGCCGCCCGCCTCAAGGTCGAGGGGCAGAAGGACGCCAAGCGGCAGAAGCGGCTCAAGGAAGAGCTGGAGTGGGTGCGCTCCAACGCCAAGGGGCGGCAGGCCAAGTCCAAGGCGCGTCTGGCCCGCTACGAGGAGATGGCCGCCGAGGCCGACAAGATGCGGAAGCTGGACTTCGAGGAGATCCAGATCCCGCCGGGCCCGCGTCTGGGCAACGTCGTCGTCGAGGTCAACAACCTCACCAAGGGCTTCGGTGACAAGCTGCTCATCGACGACCTCTCCTTCACGCTGCCGCGCAACGGCATCGTCGGCATCATCGGCCCGAACGGCGCCGGCAAGACCACCCTGTTCAAGATGATCCAGGGCATCGAGGAGCCGGACTCCGGCTCCATCAAGGTCGGCGACACCGTCAAGATCTCGTACGTGGACCAGAGCCGCGAGAACATCGACCCCAAGAAGACCCTGTGGGCCGTCGTCTCCGACGAGCTGGACTACATCAACGTCGGCCAGGTCGAGATGCCGAGCCGCGCGTACGTCTCCGCCTTCGGGTTCAAGGGTCCGGACCAGCAGAAGCCGGCCGGCGTGCTCTCCGGCGGTGAGCGCAACCGGCTGAACCTCGCGCTCACCCTCAAGCAGGGCGGCAACCTGCTGCTCCTCGACGAGCCGACCAACGACCTCGACGTCGAGACGCTCTCCAGCCTGGAGAACGCGCTGCTGGAGTTCCCCGGCTGCGCCGTGGTCGTCTCCCACGACCGGTGGTTCCTGGACCGCATCGCCACGCACATCCTCGCCTACGAGGGCGAGTCCAAGTGGTTCTGGTTCGAGGGCAACTTCGAGTCGTACGAGAAGAACAAGGTCGAGCGGCTCGGCCCGGACGCCTCCCGTCCGCACCGCGCCACCTACAAGAAGCTGACCCGGGGCTGATCTTGCGGCACATCTACCGCTGCCCGCTGCGCTGGGCGGACATGGACGCGTACGGCCACGTCAACAACGTGGTGTTCCTCCGCTACCTGGAGGAGGCCCGTATCGACTTCCTGTTCCGCCCGGACAAGGACTTTCAGCAGGGGTCCGTGGTGGCTCGCCATGAGATCGACTACAAGCGGCAGCTCGTCCACCGGCACCACCCGGTGGACATCGAGCTGTGGGTCACGGAGATCAGGGCGGCGTCCTTCACCCTCACCTACGAGGTGAAGGACGGCGACCAGATCTACGTGCGCGCCTCGACGGTGATCGTGCCGTTCGACTTCGAGGCGCAGCGCCCGCGCCGGATCACCGCGCAGGAGCGGGAGTTCCTCCGCGAGTACATGGACGACGACGAGGAGGAGGCCGTCGCCGCATGACGGTGCTCCACCTCGCCGACGAGGGGGAGGCGGCGGATCTCGCCGCCTTCCTCTCCCGGCTGCTCCACTACGACCGCGGAGCCGCGGTGCGCCTGCAGGCCGCGGGCACCGCGCTCGCCGTCTTCGGGCGGCCGCCCTCCTTCGAGGTGCTGGCGATCCGCGCGGTCCGGCTGGCGAAGCCGTACGAGAACGGGCTCGACGTCACGCTGGACGAGACCGTGTCCGCCGGTGAGCTGCTGGAGTCGGTGGACGACAAGGGCGCCACGGCCGTCGTGCCGGGCGCCGTGACCGGGCCGCCCTGGGCCGGTGTGCTGCCGCCGCGCGGCGGCTGGCGGCCCGAGCCGGGGCTGCCCTCGCCGGACGCGCTGCGGTCCCTGGTGGCCGCCGTGGTCGCCGAGTTCCGCTCCCGCACGCAGGAGTTGCCCGACGAGCGGCGCACCCGCGCCGAGCTGGACAAGATCGGCCGGGACATCTGGTCCCGCACGGTCGGCGACACCCGGCTGCCCGTCCGGGCCGTGCACGCCGCGCAGTCGCTCGGCTTCCTGCGGCCCGGGGCGACGCCGGCCCTGCTCTCGTCGGGCGCCTGGCTCCGGCTGCGCACGCCCTACGGGTCGACAGCCGTACGGCGGGCCGGGCTCGGGGCGCTGGACGTCAGTGTCCGCTGACCGGCTCCTCGCCGGGCGCCGGTCCGGTCAGCCCGGGGTGTTCACCATCGAGGCCGCGGCGTACGTCAGGTAGTTCCACAGCGTGTGCTCGTGCTCCTCGGACAGGCCGAGCTCCTCGACGGCGACCCGCATGTGCTTCAGCCAGGCGTCGTGCGCCGCGCGGTCGACCGTGAAGGGCGCGTGCCGCATCCGCAGGCGCGGGTGGCCGCGGTTCTCGCTGTACGTCGTGGGGCCGCCCCAGTACTGGATGAGGAAGAGCGTGAGGCGCTCCTCGGCCGGGCCCAGGTCCTCCTCGGGGTACATGGGCCGCAGCAGCGGGTCCTCGGCGACTCCCTCGTAGAAACGGTGGACGAGCCGACGGAAGGTCTCCTCCCCGCCGACCTGCTCGTAGAAGGTCTGCTCCTGAAGCGTGCCGCGCCGAATCTCTTTCACGCCGTCCATGGTCTCAGACGCGCAGGCATAGGACTCAAGACCTAGGACCCGCCCGAAGATCCTCGCCTTACTGTGGAGACATGGGCGGCCACGGCAGGGAACTCGAAGCAATCGCCGCCTCCGCGCGGGCGGCGCTGGTGCGGCGGATCGAGGCGAGCGGAGCCTGGGCCGCGGACCCGGTGTGGCGGGAGGCGTTCGCGGCGGTGCCGCGCCACCTCTTCGTGCCGTACTACTACGTCGGCGTCGCCGCAGGCTTCGAACGCCGCTGGGGCGAGAGCCCGGAGCGCGAGGCGCGCGAGCGGTGGCTGCGCGGTGCCTACGAGGACACCCCGCTGGCGACCCGGCTGCGCGACGGTGAGCTGCTGTCGTCCAGCAGCCAGCCGTCCCTGATGGCGGACATGCTGGTCGCGCTGGACGTGCGGGACGGGCACTGCGTGCTGGAGATCGGGGCCGGGACCGGGTACAACGCCGCGCTGCTGGCCCACCGGCTCGGTGACGACCGGGTCACCACCGTCGACCTCGACCCGGAGATCACCGAGTCGGCCCGCCGGCACCTGGCCGCGGCCGGGTACCGCCCGGTCGTCGTCACCGGCGACGGGGCCCGGGGCGTGCCCGAGCGGGCGCCGTTCGACCGGATCATCGCCACCTGCGCCCTGAGCACGGTGCCGCGGGCCTGGCTCGCCCAATGCCGTCCCGGTGGCCGCGTCCTGCTGCCGCTCGCCACCGGCCTGGTCGTGCTCACGGCCGACGACGCCGGGCACGCCGAGGGGCGGTTCCTGCACACGCCCGCCTACTTCGTCCCGCTGCGCGGCGGGGGCCGGCCGGTGGGCGAACCGCTCCAGCTGGGCGGGGTGCCGCACCGGGCCCGGGAGGACGACCTGTTCCGCTTCCTGCTGGCCCTGACCCGCGGCAGCCTCGACCCGCAGGAGGCGCACGCGCTGTGGGAGCAGGAGGGCAGGCCACAGCGCGAGCGCTACGGCATCACCGTCAGCGGGGACCGGGAGTGGGCCTGGCTGGACGACCCGGAGGGGCCGTACGCCTGGCCCCTTCCGCCCTCCTGATCCGTGCGTACGGGCCGGCTCTAGCCGCGGCGGATCGTGATCGTCGTCCAGGCGCCGACGTGCACCCGGTCACCGTCCTGCAGCGGTACCGGGACGAACGGCTGGATCGGCTCCTCCGAGCCGTTGACCGTCGTGCCGTTCGTCGAGTTCTGGTCGACGACCGCCCAGCTGCCGTCCGGCTGCTGGACCAGCACCGCGTGCTGGTGCGAGACGCCCGGGTCCTCCGGGGGCGTCGACAGGTCGATGTCGGGGGTGTCGCCGGTGGAGTGCCGGCGACGGCCGATCGTGATCTGGTTGCCGGTGAGCGTGCGCTGCTGCTCGGGCGAGTACGCGGGCAGGTTCAGGCCCGCGGCCTCGGGGCCGGAGCGCTGCATCATCGCCATGAAGTACTCGCGGTCCGGGCCGATCGTCGCGGTCCAGGTCGCCGGGCCCTGAGGAGCCTGGGGCTGCTGCGGGAAGCCGCCGGGGCCGGGCGGGGCCTGGGTCGCGCCGGGCTGCGGGTAGCCGTAGCCGCCGCCCTGACCGGGGCCGCCCGGGCCGCCGGAGGGCGGGGGAATCACCCAGTCGTCGTCACCGCCGCCGAAGGACGGACCGCCCTGCTGCGGCGGCCGCCGGGTCTCCTGCGGGTAGCCGGGCGGGGCCGGCGGGCCGGACTGCTGGTAGCCCTGCGGAGCGCCGGGGCCACCGGGACCGCCGTGACCACCGTGTCCACCGGGACCGCCGTGTCCGCCGGGGCCGGGCGGGGGCGGGACCGGGCGGGACGGGTCGGGACCGAATCCGGGCGGGCCGCCGGGACCCCCGGGTCCGGGGTGGCCGCCCGGGCCGCCCTGGCCGGGCCGGCCGGACGGGTCGCCGCCGAAGGGCGGGATCGGCTCGGCCGGGCGGTTCATCTGCGAGGGGCGGGAGCTCTGGTAGTCGAACCCGTCACCGCCGCCGTACGACGGGCCTGCCGGACCGGGCCGGCCGGGCTGCTGGAAGCGCACGCCCTGGCCGGGCGCCGGCGGAGGCGGGGCGGCGGGGGTGTACGAGGTCGCCGTGTTCGTCAGGAAGTTCCACCGGCACTCCTCGCAGAACGGCGCGCCGCCCTCCCGGGGCGTACGGCACTGCGGGCAGAGCTCCGGCTCGGCGCTGGGCACGGCGGACAGGTGCGGCGGGCGACCGCCGGGCTGGCCACCCGGGCCGCCGGGACCGGCGGCGGGCGGGAAGCCGTAGCCGCCGCCGGGCGGGGGCGGCGGGGGAGGCGGAGGCACGGCACCCGCCATGCGGTGACCGCAGACCTCGCACCAGTCGTCGGAACCCGACTGGTGTCCGTTCGGGCAGGTCGGCATGTCGGCGCGTCCCTCCTTCGCTCTCTTCCAGGTCACTTCTTCACGCGAACAGTCTTGGTGGACCGGGTTTCGAGCGTCATCTCGTCGGCCTCCTCGACCTTCGCCTTCAGTCGCACAGTACCGGTCGCGGCGTCGACCACGTCCACCACCTTCGCAAGCAGTTTCGCAGTATCGGCGTTCCCGGAGGCACTCGCGAGTTGAACGGCCCGGCCCAGTTTGGCCGTTGCTCCGTCGATATCGCCCGACTTGCGTAGGTCAAGCCCCTGTTGGATGACTTGTGCCAGTTCGGCCTGCCCGGTGTAGTGGGCGACCTGCGGGTTGATCGACGTCGAGGCGGCCATGTCGTCCGTCCACACGGCCCGGACCAAGCCCTGCGCGCCGAGGTTCTGGACGCTGCCGTCGGGCTGCGGGACGACCAGCGAGATCCGGGCCGCCAGCATCTCCTGGCCGAGGCCGGCGGGCGGCACCTCGACGCAGACGTGGTAGTCACGGGACTCGTCGCCCCAGGAACCCAGGGGGTAGTCACCCGCGCGCGGGCCCGACTCGGTGCGCCGCCCGGTCAGTTCCTCGACCGTGGGGGCGACCTGCTTGACGAACTTCACCGTCGTGCCGACCGGGGTCCACAGCCGCAGGGAGACGTCCGCGACCTCCTTGCCCATCGCCGTCTCCATCATCCGCGTGAAGTCGGCGGCGAGCCCGGCCGGATCGGCGACGATGTCGGCCGTGCCGAGCAGGGCGGAGGCGATCCCTGTGACTTCTTTCACTTCCCAGTCGGTGCCCACACCGCGCGCGTCACATGTGAAGCGTCCGGCGCACGCGTCGAGCGCGGCCTTCAGGTCCTCGGGCGACTCGTGCTCGTTGCGGCCGTCGGTGAGCAGGATGCCGTGCCGGATGGCGACGTCCGCGGAGGACAGCAGGCGGTCGGCCAGGCGCAGCCAGGTGCCGATCGCCGTACCGCCGCCCGCGCTCAGCGAACGCAGCGCCTGCTTGGCCTGGGCCCGGGTCGTGGCGTCGGCGACCGCGACCCGGCCCCCGCCCGGGTAGACCTCCTTGGCCGTGTGCGTTCCGCCGACCACCGCGAAGTGCACACCGTCGCGCAGGGTGTCGATCGCGGCGGCCGTGGCGTCCCGGGCGTTGCGCATCTTGGCCGGCGGATAGTCCATCGACCCCGAGCAGTCGACCATGATCGCCACGGCGGCGGACGGGCCCTGGCCGGGCGCGTAGAGGTGGGGCGACGCGACCGCGCTGCCGATCGTGCCGCCGCCGGTCGCCGTCACCGTGACGATGGCGTTGACCTCGCCGGAGCCCTCCGGCAGGTACTCGTTCTGGTACACGTCCACCGAGAACCGGGGCACGTTCGACTTCGAGAAATTGGCCATGCCTGCTTCGCTCCCCCTTCAAAGCCCCCGCCGCGGCGGGTTGACGACAGGACGCGGACCGGTCCCCTCCGGTCCGCCGAGGCGTCCCCGTACGTGGCCTCAGGCCGATCCTGCCCCCTGGGAGACGGCCGGGAACGGCACGAGGGCCACTGTTACGTTGTCGTGGCCCCCGCCGTCCAGGGCGTGGCCGACGAGCACCCGGGCGCTGTGCAGCGGATGCGCGGCCGCGTCGAGCGGCACGACCCGGGCCATCTCGTCGGCCGCCTCCGCGTAGTTCCACAGGCCGTCCGTGCAGACCACCACCACGCCCGGGCGGTCCGGCTTGAACGCGGCCGTGTGCGGTTCCAGTTCGTAGGCGTCGGCGCCGAGCCAGCCGGTGATCGCGTGGGCGCGCTCGTCGGCGTAGGCCTCGGCCTCGTTCATCAGGCCCGCGGCGACCATCTGCGCGGCCCAGGAGTCGTCCTCGGTGAGCCGGGCGGGGGGAGCGGCGCGGTCGACCGGCACCCAGTAGGCGCGGCTGTCGCCGACCCAGCCGACGATCAGCAGGCCGGACGTCACCACCGCGCCGACGATGGTGCACGCCGGGGCGTTCTGGTGCGGGGCGTGCTCGCGGGCCGTGGCGGGCTCCTCGGCCAGCGAGTTGACCGCGCGGGAGGCGGCGACGATCGCGTCGTGCATCGCCTGCTGCGGGTGCGTGCCCCGGGGCAGCGCGGCCAGCAGGGACTCGCTCGCCGCCTTCGAGGCCGCCAGCGAGGCGTCGTCGGGGCGGGTAGCCGAGGAGACGCCGTCGCAGACGATCGCCACGGAGGCGGGGGAGCCGTCGGGCAGCGCGGTGCTGCCGATGGCGAACGCGTCCTCGTTGCGGTGGTGGCGCAGGCCGCGGTCGCTGACCGCGGCCACCGGGCCGGACTCCTGCTCCATGTGGTCCCGTTCGCGCGGCTGGGCGTGGCCGCAGTTCTCGCAGTAGCCGTCGTCGTCCACGCGGCCGGCTCGGCAGGCGACGCAGACCTTGCCGCCGGCGCCGTCGGCCCGCGCCGCCGGGTCGGCGGACACCCGTGGGTCCGGTGCCTGGAGGAGGTACTCGTCGGGCTGGGCCCGCCCGGCGCCGGCCGGAGCGGTGTGACCGCCGGGCTCCGCCGGCCGGTCGAAGCGGACGCCCGCGGCCGGGGCCGGCGGGGCGCTCGGGGGCGGGGGCGTGCCCGGGGGCAGGGCCGAACCGCCCGAGTCGGTGCCCGGGAGGTCCGTCGGCAGGTGCACCGGACCGGGGGCGCCCGGGCCGCCCGGCCCGGGGGCGGGCCAGGCCACGTCGCCCGGGGGCACCGGCGGGGGCTCGGGGTACGCGCCGGCCGGAGCGCCCTGCGCGGGCACCGAACCGTTCATGGCGATGGTCGGGTTGTCCTGAGGCCGTGACGGCACGGCGGACAGGTCGTATCCGCACGCGCCGCAGAAACGGTCACCCGATTCGAGGGGTTCCTCGCAACTCGGGCAGGCGGACAACTGGGGCATCTGCGACATCAACTACACCCACGTCCGGGGGCGGTAACGATTGGCACGTTCCACCAGGTCGATCCTCTCCTCGCCGCCCCGCGCCAGCCGGGCCAGCGTGCGGTACGAACGTTCCAGGCCGAAGCGCAGGCCCCGTTCGTCCAGGCCGCTGCCGAGCAGCGTCCGTCCTCCGGCGGCGGGAGGGGCGGAACCCTGGCCCCCGGAGAGTACCCAGTCCAGGGCGCAACCGAGGACTTCGGCGGACAGCCGCTCGCGGCGCGCCGGATCCAGACCGTACGCCTCCAGCGCCTCGACCTGCGCGGCGGCGGCCGTCAGGTCCTCCAGGAACGGTCCGTCCGACGCCGTCGCCGTGCGCTGCCGCAGCCGGGCCCGGACCGCCGCCACCCGCGCGGCCGTGTAGTGGATGGACGACTCCGGCACCGACTCCAGTGTCCGTACCGCGGCGCGCCGGTCACCGGTCGCCAGCTGCACCCGGGCGAGGCCGAACGCGGCACTCACATAGCTCGGGTCGGTCGACCACACCAGCCGGTAGTACTCGGCGGCGTTGTCGAGCTGGTCCAGCACCTCCGCGCACAGCCCCAGCGCCAGCTTGGGCGCGATCTCACCCGGGAAGGCGTCGTAGATCGCGTCGAAGGCCAGCGCGGCACCCTCGTCGTCGCCCGTGACCAGGGCGGCCAGGCCCCGGTACCAGACCACCCGCCAGTCGTCGGGCCGCTCGCCCTCCAGGGCGGCCAGTGTCCCCAGGGCGGCGCCCGGATCGCCCGTCTCCAGCCACGCCCGGGTCTGCCGCAGCCGGGTCTCGGCCGACGGGGCCGGGGCGGCCGCGAGGGCGGCGAGCAGCTCGGCCGGGGCCGAGGTCATCAGACCCGCGAGGAAACCGGCGTTGGGGTCGGCCGGGTCGACGCGGGGGACGGGCAGGGCCAGGGCGGCGGCGGCCGTGTCCACGGGCTTGACCAGGCCGGGGGCGGCGGGCCCGGCTGCCGGGGGCGGGCTGTGTGTGGGGGCCGGACCGCGCGCGACGCCGTACCGGCCGGCCCCGGCGGGAAGCGGGGGCGCGGGAGCCGGGGCCGCCGCGGACAGCGCGGCGGCGGGCGTGCCCGGGTCGGGGAGCGCGGCGGTGGCGCGGCGCCCGGTGCGTACCGTACGGGCGCCCAGCCGGGACACCTCGCCGTCCAGCGTCGGGAACAACTCCGTGTCCGTGACCCGCAGTTCCGGTCCGAACAGCGTGGACAGCGCGGGCCGGGCGCGGCCCGTCTGCAGGGAGACGACCTCGCGCAGCACGCCCGTCAGCTGCTCGGTCATCTCCTGCGCGGAGGCGAAACGGCGGGCCGGGTCGGGGTCCGTGGCGCGGACCAGCAGGCGGTAGAACGACTCGTACTGCCGGAAGACCTCGATGTGGTCCGGGTCGGGCAGGGAGTCGGCGTAGACGTTCGTGTAGCCCTGGAAGTCGAAGCTCAGGACGGCGAGGGTGCGCGCGACCGTGTACAGGTCACTGGCCACCGACGGGCCCGCCTCGGCCACCTCCGGGGCCTGGTAGCCGACCGTGCCGTAGATGGCCGACTCCTCGTCGTCCATCCTGCGCACCGCGCCCATGTCGATCAGCTTCAGCTGGTCCTCGGTCTGGATGGCGTTGTCGACCTTGAAGTCGCAGTAGAGGAGGTTGCGGCTGTGCAGGTGGCCGAGCGCCTCCAGCGCCTCGATGCCGTACGCGCAGGCCTGCTCCACCGGCAGCGGGTCGCGCCTGCCCTGCGCCGTGCGGCGGGCGTTGGCGATCTCCTTCAGGGACTTGCCGCCGACGTACTCCATGACGATGTAGCCGTCGAGCGAACCCGTGCGCTGGTCCAGGTGCTCCACGAAGTTGTAGATCCGCACGATGTTGGCGTGCTCGATCTCCGCGAGGAAGCGCCGCTCGGAGATCGCCGCCGCCATCGCGTCCTGGTCGCCCGTGTCCAGCAGGCCCTTGAGGACCACCCAGCGGTCCGAGACCGCCCGGTCGACGGCGAGGTAGATCCAGCCCAGACCGCCGTGCGCGAGGCAGCCGACCACCTCGTACTGGCCGTGCACCACGTCCCCGGCCTTCAGCTTCGGCACGAACGAGTACGGGTGGCCGCACTTGGTGCAGAAGCCTTCCGTACGCCCCGGCCGGTCGCCGCGCGCCCGGCCCACCGGAGCGCCGCAGTCCGAGCGCGAGCAGAACCGCTTCCGCTCGGGCACCTCGGGACGGTCCAGGACCATCTCGCGCGGATCGGGCCGCGGGATCGGCGGCACCTGCACCAGCCCGGCGCCCAGCCGCCCCCGGGACGACGAACCGGCCGCGGAACCCGAGCTGCGCACCGACACCGAGCGGCCCGTCGACCTGCCCGACAGGGAGCGCGAGAGCCGTCCCGACACCGACCGGCGCGACTTCGACGACTGCGACGACGTACGGGAACTGCGGCCGCTGGAGCGGGAGCCGGCGCTGCCGGAGCCACGGGAGCCGCCCCTGCCGCCGGCGGTGATGCCGGTGGGGGGCGAACCGACCATGCCTCCCTCGGAGGGGGGACCCCCAGGCGCGACGACCGGGGCCAGACCGCAGGTGTCGCAGTACAGCTCGCCGCCGCCCACGTCCTCGTACGCGCCCTCGCAGGAGGGGCGCTGGCAGCCGTGCGCGGGGCCGGGTGGCTCGTGCGGTGCCTGACTCATGGACTCCCCCTCGTCGCTCATGCGCCCGGCCCCCTCCGGTCGTCCTCGGGCACGCCCTGGTCCGGCACGCGCGGGCCGCCGAGCAGCTCGGCGACAGCCTGCTGGTAGCGCAGCACCGCCTGCTCGGCGGCGCGCAGGTCGCAGGGGGCGCTCCACAGCATGCGGCGCGCCTTCTCGTAGCGCTCCACCAGCAGCGTGTCCTCCGCGAGGCCGTGCCGGGCCACCTTCGCCTTGTACGCGTCGAGCCGGCCGCGCAGCTCGGCGCGGACCGCCAGCGGCGCGGTGACGGCCGTCAGCGACTCGCGGGCGCGCAGCAGTTCGTCCTCCGCCTTCTGCTCCAGCGACTCCAGGAGCGGGGACAGGCGGTGCCACTGCCCCTGCCGGCGGTACTCCGCGGCCGTCGCCAGCTGCTCCTGCAGCGCCGTGGGCGGGCCGCTGACGACCGGCACCTCCGTCGCGGCGATCTTCGCCAGGACCTCGCCGCGCGCGGTGCGCGCCTCGGCCAGCGTGCGGTCCGCGCGGCTGAGGACGTCCCGCAGCGCGACGATCCGCTTCTCCGCGTCCTGACGGACGGTCAGCACGGCGTCGATCTCCCGCCGGACGTCCTCCAGGGCGCGGGCCTCGCGGTCGTACACCGTCGTGTCCGGCCGGCCGCCGCCGGGCGCCGAACTGCCCTCGGCGGGCTGCCAGAACGCCAGCGGGTCCGAGACCACCTGCTCGCGGAGCTTCGTCAGGGTGCGTGTGATGCGCTCCAGGTCGTCGCCCGCCGGATGTTCGCCGGGCCGCACCCCGACCGAGTGGGCGAGCCGGCGGGTGCGCTGCAACTCGGCCGCCAGCAGGTCGATCCGGGCCGGCAGCGCCGACCAGACCGCGTCGGCGGCGACCACCATGTCCAGGCTCGTCGCGTACAGCTCGTTCATCCGGTCGACGAGCGTGGCGAGCGAGTAGCGCTCACTGAGCTTGCCCGCGGTGCCGTGCGGCGTCGCGGCGCTGGCGGTCGCGGCGGCACTGCCGGCCACCGTGACCGACTCGCCGGTGAGGAGCTCCGACAGCTCCACCAGGTCCTCTCGGCTGGACCAGCGGCGGCGGGCCCGGATGTCCCGGGCGGAGCGCAGCGCGTCCGTGTACGCGTCGAAGTACGTCCACAGCAGCGTGATCGACGCCTCCGTGGACGCCCAGCGCTCCCGGGTCACGCCGGTGAGTTCGGCGCCCTCCAGGAGTCTGCGGCCCGCGTGGTCCTGCAGGGCGAGGAGCGAGGTCTCGATCGCCTCGTGCTCCGCGCCGAGCCGCGCCAGCGCACGGTCCACCTCGTCCCGGTCCATTACCGGCCCGGCGGGTCCCGTGACGCCCATCGATCACCTCTCGCTGCCTTCGTGCCGGTCGGGGGGTTGGGGCTTGTTCACTCTTCGGTCCCGGCCACCCTCAGCCGGTGCGGAGGTACTCCGGTGCCGGGGGTTCCGACTTCTTCGCATCCTTGCCCAGTGTCGCCGACAGCCATTTCCGGTACGACGCCTGCCAGCCGTTCGCGGTGTCCTTGCGGTAGTCCACCAGGATCTGGTTGACCCGGCGTACCAGATCGTCGGCGTCCTTCTTCATCGCCACGCCGTAGTACTCGGCAGTGAAGGCGTCACCCTTGAGCTGGACCGTCGGATCCTGTGCCGCCTGGCTCGCCGCGAGGGCGCCGTCCGTGACGACCGCGTCGACCTCGCCGAGCTGGAGCCGCACCAGGCAGTCGAGTTGGTTCGGGACGGTGGTGGAGATGTCGGTCGTCGCGGGGAGGTCGCCGCTCCTCTTGTCCGCCTCCAGCGTGGAGTACGCCGTCGAACCGGCCGCCGTGCAGACCCTCTTGCCCGCGAGGGTGTCGTCGTAGCCCGTGACGGGGGAGGACTTGGGGGCGAGGACCTGCTGGCCCGTCTTGAAGTACGGCGCGGAGAAGGCGACGTCCTCGATGCGCGCGCAGTTGATCGTCATCGTGCGGACGACCATGTCCACGCGGCCGGCCTGGATCGCCGGGATGCGCTGGTCGGTGGGGATCGCCTTGAACTGGACGGCCTTCGCGTCGCCGAGTATGTCCTCGGCGATGCGGTGGACCAGGTCGATGTCGAAGCCTTCGAGCTCCGCGGTCTCGCCGCTGTTGGGGTTGCGGTAGCCCCAGCGGTAGCTGTTCTGGTCGACGCCGACGACCAGCTTGCGCTTCTCGCCCTTGCGGTTCTTGATCTTCTGGATCACGGGGCCGTCGGCGGAGGAGGGGGACAGGGTCTGCTTCTCGGGATCGTCGCACTCCTCCGCCGCCGATCCGGTGGTCGCGGTCCCGGTCGAGGTGGTCGCGGTGCTGCCCGCCGTGCGGGTGGAGTCCGGGGTCACGGCCGACTTCGGGAGGCAGAGCGCGAGGATCGCCACCAGGACGCAGACGAACGCCATCGCGGTCACTCCGCCCCAGCCCCTGAGACTGCTCCGCATCGTGCCTCCTCCTTTCGCCCGTGGTCCGTTCACCGGTACTCCGAGAGCCTGCGGCCGATGCCGAGCACCGCGCCCGCCGCGCCCAGGACCGCCAGGACCGCGGCGCCCGCCGGGAGGCCCGTCAGCGCGTCCCGGCCGTCGCCCGCCGCGTGCTTGAACTCCGTCTCCTCGTGCGCCAGTGCCGCGCGCAGGTTCGCGTCGACGCCGTCGAAGCACTCTCCGGTCGCGCCCTTGGCGCCGATGACCAGGTCCAGCGCCTGCTGGTAGTTGCCGTTCTCGTCCTGCTCGCGGGCGGCCGAGTGACGCTTCTGCCACTCCTTCATGTTGCCCACGGCCGTGGTGACGGGGCGTTCGCCCGGGGCGTCGTCGGCGAGTCTCCCGGCGGCCGCGAGGTGGGCGCCGAGGGCCTTGATGTCCGCGCCGAAGTCGTGGTCGTAGGCGTCGTACGTCCGGTCGCCGACCTTCTTCGTCTCCGCGCCCCGGGCCACCAGGGTGAGGTTCTCGTTGCCCCGCGCCTTGAGGGAGGCGATGCGGGCGTCGTGCAGCACGTTCAGCGAGCGGACGCCGTGGTCGTAGGAGTCGTCCAGGGCGGCGCGGGCGACGCTGTGGCCGACGACCAGCCAGAGCAGGACGACCGTGGCGGTGGCCGTGGCGGCGACCAGGCCGTGGTTCAGGACCCGGTTCGTGCGGCGGTAGGTGCGGTGCTGGGACCAGGCGAGGGCGGCGAGGGCGAGGACGCCGAGGGCGATGGCCGCCCAGGGGTAGGGGCGGGCGTCCGCGTAGTCCGCCTCCAGGCGCTGGTTCTCCTTCTTGTAGAGGTCCTCCGCCGCCGGGAGCATCTGCTGCTGCATCTTCTCGTTGGCGTAGCGCAGGTAGGCGCCGCCGACGGGGAAGCCCTGGCGGTTGTAGGTGCGGGCGCGTTCGATCAGGCCCTTGTACTCCGGGAGGAGTCGGTTGAGCTCGGCGATCGTCGCGGTGGAGGGGGAGTCGGGGTTCGCGTTGGCGGCCGCGTTGACGAGTTTCCCGGCGGCCGTGCGAATGTCCTTCTCGTAGCGGTCGCGGGTGGCGGCCGATTCCTGGCCGCCGGCGAGGAAGCCGCTGGAGGCGGCGGTGTTGGCGTCCGCGAGGGAGCGGTAGATGTCGGCCGCGTCGGAGGTGAGGGGCTGGCTGCTGGTCAGGACGTCGTCGGCGGCGGCCGCGCGGTCGGTCATCTGCCAGGCCGTGACGGCGCCGAAGGCGATGACGAGCAGGGCCAGGAGGGCGCCGATGATGCGCAGGCGGCCCGGTTCCGTGGTGGCGGCGGTGCGGAGCTGGTCCAGGCCCTCGGCGAAGGCGGTGCGGCGGGGGGACTGCGGTGTCCGCGGTGCCTGCGGTGTCCGCGGTTCCTGCGGTGGCGGGGACGACTGGAGGGCCTGGGGTGGTGGGGGGCCGGTCTGGGCCGGTACGGCCGGCAGGATGGGCAGGCCGGAGCCCGTTGGTGGTGGTGGGCTGCTCTTCGGCGTGTACGTCACTGTGACCTCCCCCATGGTCATCCGTCGCCGCAAGTATCGCCGCCGGGACTGACATTCGCACCGGGCTTGCCTGATCTTGATCCGATCGCAGCGTGGAGCACCACCCCTGTCCAGGTACACGTTCGGGGTGGGTGTTCGGTTCCCGTGGTGGTGGGTGGTGGGGCGGGGCCGTGCCGGGGGGGCGGGTGCGTTTCGCGCCGGTTCACCCCTCGTAGTGCCTGCGCAAGCGTTCCTGAGCCTTCTGCCCGGCGCCCACGCTGTCCAGGCCCAGCAGCGCCGCTCCCAGGACCGGGCTCGCCGTCACCACCCGGGGGACCGCCTTGGGGGCGCGCTCCGAGAGCAAGTGGCGGATGTCATCGTCCAGTTGGGGGTGACGGGCCGCCAGCACACCGCCGCCCAGGAGGACCGGGGTCTCCTCGGACAGCAGGTCGAGGCGGGTGAGGGCCACCACCGCCATGGCGACGACCTCCTCGGCCTGGCGGCGCACGAGCGCGCGGGCGGTCGCGTCCCCGGCGGCGGCCGTCGCGAAGAGGACCGGTGTCAGCTCGTGGCGGCGCGGCGCCGGGATGTGTTGCAGGTGCAGTGCCTCGACGAGGGCGTACACGGAGGGGAGGCCGAAGTGGGCGGGGAGGGTGCGGGCCAGGGCGGTGGGGGCGCCGCGGCCGTCCTCCGCCCGGGAGGCGTGCCACAGGGCCTCCTCGGACAGGCCCCAGCCGCCGCCCCAGTCGCCCGAGACGCGGCCGAGCGCGGGGAAGCGGGCCGTACGGCCGTCGGGGCGCATGCCGACGCAGTTGATGCCGGCGCCGCAGACGACGGCCACGCCGCGCGGTTCGGTGACGCCGGAGCGCAGGATGGCGAACGTGTCGTTGCGGACCGTCACCGTCTCGGCCCAGCCGTGGGCCCGGAGCGCGGTCGCCAGTTGCTCCTCCTCCACGGGGAAGTCGGCGTTGGCCAGGCAGGCCGAGACGTGGGTGACCGAGGTGAGCCCGGCGGCGGTGAGGGCCTGGGCGACGGGCGCGGCCAGGTCCCGCATCGCCGTGTCCAGGCCCACGGCCGGCGGGCGGAAGCCGCCCCCGCGTGCCGTGGCCAGGACCTCTCCGTCCGCCGTCACGATCGCCACGTCCGTCTTGCTGTTGCCCGCGTCGATCGCGAGGACACGTGCGGTCAGGCCCACGCCAGGTGCTCCCGGTTGTGTGCGATCAGGCGGTCGGTGAGCGTCTCGGCGTACTCGTACTGGGCGACGAGGGGGTGCGCGAGCAGGGCGCGGAAGACGCGGGTGCGGCCGCCGTGCAGGGCGGCTTCGAGGGCCAGGTGCTCATAGGCCGTGACGTCGGCCATCAAACCCGCGTACAGGGGGTCGACGGGGTGTACGGGGAGCGGGGCCGCGCCCTTGGCGCCGACGGCTGCCTGGACCTCGATCACGGCGTCGTCGGGCAGGAACGGGAGCGTGCCCTGGTTGTAGGTGTTCACCACCTGGTACGGCGTGCCGCCGCCGCCCAGCAGGGCCGCGGCCAGGTCCACCGCCGCCTCCGAGTAGTAGGCCCCGCCCCGCTGGGCGAGCAGCTCCGGCTTCTCGTCCAGGGCCGGGTCGGCGTACATCGCGAGCAGACGCCGTTCCATGTCGGCCACCTCGGCCGCCCGGGAGGGCTTGGTGCGCAGTTCCCGTACGACCTCGTCGTGGGCGTAGAAGTAGCGCAGGTAGTAGGAGGGGACCACCCCCAGCGTGTCGAGCAGGGGGCGGGGCAGGCGCAGGTCGGCCGCGATCGTCGCGCCGTGGTCCGTGAGGAGCCGGGGGAGGACGTCCTCGCCCTCGGGGCCGCCCAGGCGTACGCCCGTCTCCCAGGTGAGGTGGTTCAGGCCCACGTGGTCCAGGTGGAGCTCGGACGGCTCCAGGGCGAGCAGGGCCGCGAACTTGCGCTGCAGGCCGATCGCCACGTTGCACAGCCCGACCGCCCTGTGGCCCGCCTGGAGCAGGGCGCGGGTCACGATGCCGACGGGGTTGGTGAAGTCGATGATCCAGGCGTGGGGGTTGGCGCGGCGGACGCGGTCCGCGATGTCCAGGACGACCGGGACCGTGCGCAGGGCCTTCGCCAGTCCGCCGGCGCCGGTGGTCTCCTGGCCCACGCAGCCGCATTCCAGGGGCCAGGTCTCGTCCTGCTGCCGGGCGGCCTGACCGCCCACGCGCAGTTGCAGCAGGACCGCGTCCGCGCCGTCCACCGCCGCGTCGAGGTCGGTCGTGGTGGTGATGCGGCCGGGGTGGCCCTGGCGGGTGAGGATGCGGCGGGACAGACCGCCGACGAGGTCCAGGCGGTCCCGCGCCGGGTCGGTCAGGACCAGTTCCTCGATGGGCAGGGTGTCCCTCAGACGGGCGAAGCCGTCCACGAGTTCGGGGGTGTAGGTCGAGCCTCCGCCGACCACGGTGAGTTTCATACGTGTTCTAACCCTTTACTCCGGTGAGCGTGACTCCCTCGACGAACGCCTTCTGGGCGAAGAAGAACACGAGGATCACGGGGGCCATGACCAGCACGGTGGCGGCCATGGTGAGGTTCCAGTCGGTGTGGTGGGCGCCCTTGAACGACTCCAGTCCGTAGGAGAGGGTCCAGGCGCCCGGGTTCTCCGAGGCGTAGATCTGCGGGCCGAAGTAGTCGTTCCACGCGTAGAAGAACTGGAAGAGCGCCACCGCCGCTATACCCGGCCGGGCCATCGGGAGAACGACCCGGAGCAGGGTGCGCAGTTCGCCGCAGCCGTCCACCCTGGCCGCGTCCACGTACTCGTCGGGGATCGTGGTGAGGAACTGGCGCAGCAGGAAGATCGAGAACGCGTCGCCGAACGCCATGGGGATGATCAGCGGCCACAGCGTGCCGGACAGGTCCAGCTGCTTGGCCCAGAACAGGTACATCGGGATGACGACCACCTGCGGCGGCAGCATCATCATCGAGATGACCAGCATCAGGGTGAGGTTGCGGCCGCGGAAGCGGAACTTGGCCAGGGCGTAGGCGACGGGGATCGAGGAGACGACCGTGAGGACCGTGCCCAGGCCCGCGTAGAGCAGGGTGTTGCGCCACCACGTGAGGAAGCCCGGGGTGTCGAAGACCTCGGCGTAGTTGCCCCACTCCCAGGTGCGCGGGACCAGGTCGCGGCTGAGCGCCTGGGAGTCGCTCATGAGGGAGGTCAGGAAGACGAAGACGAAGGGCAGGGTGAAGAAGAGGGCCGCCGCGATGCCGAGGGAGTGGACGGCGATCCATTCCAGAAGGGCCCTGCGGTGGGCGGTGCGTTCCGCCGGGGTGGGCGGTGCCTTCTTCAGGTCCAGGGGTTCGTCGAGCACCTGGGTCATCGGTCACCTGCCTGGATCAGGCCGCCCCTGCGGCGCATCAGAAGTGCCGTGAAGGCCATGGAGAGGGCGAACAGGACCAGGGCGACCACGCAGGCGGAGCCGTAGTCGAAGCGCTGGAAGCCCAGGTTGTAGACGAGTTGGGGGAGGGTGAGGGTGGACTTGTCCGGGTAGCCGGGCTCGAACTGCGTGCCCGCGCCCTGGATCACGCCCGAGGCGACCTTCCCGGCGATCAGCGGCTGGGTGTAGTACTGCATCGTCTGGATCACGCCCGTGACCACCGCGAACATGACGATCGGGGAGATGTTCGGGAGCGTGACGTAGCGGAAGCGCTGCCAGGGGGAGGTGCCGTCCAGTTCCGCCGCCTCGTACTGCTCCCTCGGTACGTCCAGCAGCGCCGCCATGAAGATGACCATGAGGTCGCCGATGCCCCACAGGGCCAGCAGGGTCAGGGCCGGTTTGGACCAGGTGGGGTCGTTGAACCAGCCCGGGGCCGGCAGGCCCGCCCCCTCCAGGATCGAGTTGACGGGGCCCGTGCCGGGGTTGAGCAGGAAGGCGAAGGCCATCGTGGCCGCCACGGGCGGGGCCAGGTAGGGCAGGTAGAACAGGGTGCGGAAGACGCCCGTCGCCGTCCTGATCCTGGTGATCAGCAGGCCCACGCCCAGGCCGAAGGCGACCCGGAGCGTGACCATGACGACGACCAGCCAGAGGGTGTTGCGCAGGGCGGGCCAGAAGAGCGGGTAGTGCTCGAAGACGTACGCCCAGTTCCTCGTGCCCACCCACGCCGGCGGCTTGAAGCCGTCGTAGCGCATGAAGGAGAAGTAGACGGTGGAGACCAGGGGGTAGGCGAAGAAGACCGAGAAGCCGATCAGCCAGGGGGACAGGAACACCAGGGTGCGCAGGGTCGAGCGGCGGTGCCTGGCGCGCAGCGTGAGAGTGCTCATGGGCTACTTCGCCTGCGCGATGTCCGTGTCGATCTGCTCGGCCGTCCTGCGCAGGCCCGCCTTGAGGTCGGTGGCCTTGCCGCTCTCGTAGTCGTAGCCGAACTGCTGGATCGTGGTGAGGTAGACGCCGCCGTTGACCGAGGCGGGGGCCGTGGTGGAGTTCGGGTTCGCGGCGATCTCCAGGAACGTCTTGAAGCGCGGGTCGTACTTCAGCTTCGGGGACTTCAGGGCCTCCAGGGTCGAGGGCACGTTGTGGATCGCGTTGGAGAAGTTCACCACCGCGTCCGTGTCGGTGGTCATGTACTTCACCAGCTCCCAGGCCGCGTTCTGCTTCTCGCTGGTCGCGGCGATGCCGGCGATGGTGCCGGTGATGTAACCCTTGCCGTACTGGTCGGCCTGGTCGTCGGGGACGGGCAGCGGGGCCACGCCGATCTCGAACTCCGGCTCGGCGGCCAGGGCCATGCCCAGGCGCCACTCGCCGTCCAGCTGCATGGCGACCTGGCCGGTGTGGAAGGGGTGCTTCGGGCCCCATTCGTCGCCCAGCCCGGAGCGGTAGGTCTCCAGCTTGCGGTAGCCGCCGAGGGTGTCGACCAGCCTCTTCTGCATCCTGAAGGCCTTCTCGAAGGCGGGGTCCTTGCCGACGTTCGACTTGCCGTCCTCGTCGAAGTACGTGGGGGAGAACTGGCCCAGGTAGTGCTCGGTGGTGGTCTCCCAGCCGTGGTAGTTCGGCATGAAGCCGAGCTGCTCGAAGGTGTCCCCCTGAGGGATCGTCAGCTTCTTCGCGACCCGCTCGAACTCCGACCAGGTCTTCGGCGGGGCGGTGACGCCGGCCTTCTCGAAGGCCGTCTTGTTGTAGTAGAGGCCGTAGGCGTCACCGAGCAGGGGGACCGCGCAGCGGTTGCCCTCGAACTGCGTGTACTCGTTCATGGCTTTCGGGAAGGTCTTCTCCGGGTCGATGCCCGACTTGTCGAAGAACGGGTCGAGGTCGACCAGGGCGCCGGACGAGCAGAACTTGCCGACGCTGTTCGTGGTGAACGACGAGATCACGTCCGGGGCCTTGCCGCCGCCGGCGCGCAGGGCCTGGTTGATCTTGTCGTCCGTCATGTTGCCGACGACGTCGACGTGGATGCGGGGGTGCGCCTTCTCGAAGCCGGCGACCAGGTCCCTGACGGCCTTCACCTCCGAGGGCGCGCTCCACGCGTGCCAGAAGGTGAGGGTCGTCTCTTTGGAGGCGTCGTCGTTCGCGCCGGAGTCCGGCCGGCCGGTGCAGGCGGTGGCGAGAAGGGCGAGGGAGGCGGCGAGGGTGAGGGCCGCTTTTCGGGGCATTCCGGGCATGGCGAAGCTCCCTGAGGTACGGGGGAAGGAAGGGGGGACGCGAGCAGGGGTGGGTCAGCGGGAGGTGTCGAAGACCTCGTCCCGTGTCGTGGTCAGCGCGCTCTCCAGCGCGCCGCGCAGCACGGGGTGTTCACGGACGTCGCCCACGACCAGGCGCGGGCGGGACGCGGCCAGTTCCTCCAGCTCGGCCTGGACGAGGGCGCGCAGCGGCTCGCCGCCCGAGGTGAGGGCCGCGCCGCCCAGGACGACGAGCTCGGGGTCGAGGACCGAGACGAGGGAGGCCAGGCCGGTGGCGAGGCGTGTCGCGTAGGTCCTCAGGAAGGCGCGGTGGGCGTCGTCGCCGGACTGCGCGGCCCGGGCCAGCAGCTGTGCGGCGGCCTCGGCGTACGGGCCCTGGGGGATGTCGTCGATGCCGAGTTCACGGGCCAGGCGCGGGACGGCCTGGGAGCCGGCCAGCTCCTGGTAGCCGCCGCTGTTGGCCCTGGTGACCTGGCGGACCAGGGGCGCGCCGGGCACCGGCAGGAAGCCGACCTCGCCGGCGCCGCCGGTCCAGCCGCGGTGCAGCCGGCCGCCGAGGACCAGGGCGGCGCCCAGGCCCTCCTCGTTCCACAGCAGTACGAAGTCCGTGTGGCCCCGGGCCGCGCCCAGGCGCTGTTCGGCGAGTGCGACCAGGTTGACGTCGTTCTCGTACTCGAACGGCATCGGCAGGGCGGCGGCGAGCTCGTCCAGGAGGGTCGGGGAGTGCCAGCCGGGCAGGTGGGAGGCGTAGCGCAGGCGGCCCGTGGTGGGGTCGAAGGCGCCGGGGGTGCCGATGACGAGGCGGTGGACGTCGTCCCGGGCCAGGCCCGCCGCCTTCACCGCGCCGTCCAGGGCGTCGGTGACCTGCTGGACGACGGGGGTGCCGGTGCGCCTGCCGGGGGTGGGCAGTTCGAAGCGGCCGATCGTGCGGCCGGTGATGTCGGCGACCGCGGCGAGGATCCGCTGGGGGGTGACGTCGAGTCCGGCGGCGTGCCCGGCCGCCGGGTTGACCTCGTAGAGCTGGGCGCTCGGCCCCGGGCGGCCCTCGGTGGTGCCGGTGGCCAGGACCAGGCCCGCCGCCTCCAGGCGGGCCAGCAGCTGCGAGGCGGTCGGCTTGGACAGGCCGGTGAGCTTGCCGATCCGCGTGCGGGACAGCGGCCCGTGCTCCAGCAGCAGGTCCAGGGCGGCCCGGTCGTTCATGGCGCGCAGGACGCGCGGGGTGCCCGGCGTTCCGGCGAATCCTGCCATGCGTGTCCACACCTGCCCTTCGGCTGCTCAGCTTCTCAGTGATCGGAGAGGGAAGTCCACCCCTCATTGTTAGGAAACTTACCTATCGGATGCGAGGACCGTAGGGCGCCGCGGGGCCCGCGTCAAGGGGCCGGGTGACCGGGGCGCAGGAGACGACGGAGGGCCCCCGGCGATGCCGGGGGCCCTCGTGCCGCGCTGGTCGCTACTTGGTGACGCTCGGCGGTGGTGTCAGGGGCGTCGCCGCCTGGGACTGCGGCGAGGTGGTGCTGGCGTACACCGACGGCGCGGCCATGCCCGCCGTCGGGTCCGCGGGCGTCTCCTCCACCGGGACCGTGGCGCCGCCGACGATCCGGATGTCCGCCGCGTCGAAGGCCCGCTTCACGCGCCAGCGCAGCTCGCGCTCCACGGTCAGGGACTTGCCCGGCATCGTCTTGGCCGACAGCCGCACGACCATCGAGTCCAGCAGGACGCTGTCCAGGCCGAGGACCTCGATCGGGCCCCACAGCAGCTCGTTCCAGGGCTCCTCGGCGCCCATCTTCTCGGCGACCTCGTCGAGCGTGGCCTTGACCTTGTCCAGGTCCTCGGAGGCGGCGACCGTGACGTCGACGTTGGCCGTCGCCCAGCCCTGGGAGAGGTTGCCGATGCGCTTGACCTCGCCGTTGCGCACGTACCAGATCTCGCCGTCGTCGCCGCGCAGCTTGGTCACGCGCAGGCCCACCTCGATCACCTCGCCGGAGGCGACGCCCGCGTCGATCGTGTCGCCGACGCCGTACTGGTCCTCCAGGATCATGAAGACGCCCGAGAGGAAGTCCGTGACCAGGTTGCGCGCGCCGAAGCCGATCGCCACGCCCGCGACACCGGCGGAGGCCAGCAGCGGGGCCAGGTTGATGTTGAACGCGGACAGGATCATCAGGGCCGCGGTGCCCATGATGAGGAAGCTGGCCACCGAGCGCAGCACCGAGCCGATCGCCTGCGAGCGCTGACGGCGGCGCTCGACATTGACCAGAATGCCGCCCAGCGGGCTGCCGTCCGAGCTCTGGGCGGTGCGGCTCATGCGGTCGATGAGCTTGGTGATGGCCCGCCGCACCGCGACCCTCAGCACGGCCGCTATCACCAGGACCAGCAGGACCTGCAGACCGATCGCGAGCCAGGTCGACCAGTTCTGCTCGACCCAGCCGGCGGCGTTCGTCGCGCTCTCCTGGGCGTCCTGGAGCGAGGGCACTCTCGGGGACTGCGTATCCGACGGGGTCGGCGACGGCGACGGCGACGGGCCGGCGGCCGACAGGACGGCGTCCACAACGGACAAGGACACGGCAGGTACCTCCAGGTGCAGCGGTCTGCCCCGGTGCGGTGGTTCGGGGGGTCAAGGTCACGGCTGGGTCACCGAAGGGGCATAACCACCACACTAACGGGGCATTGTGTGTGCCTCTGACGGATGTGTGAAGGAGAGACCGGGCTCACCTGGGCTTGAACAGGCCATGATCCGGGGGATCCTTCGGATGTGGTCGAAAACACTCCCAGCCCGTTACGGGGACATGGTGGCGCTTCCACCAGGCATGAGGGGAAACTGGCTACGAATCGTCCCGGCGCGAGCCACGCGCCGCCGGCGTCCAAGGAGGCATCCGTGCCGCATGTCCTGGTCCTCAACGCGTCGTACGAGCCGCTAGGCGTCGTACCGCTCCGCCGCGCGCTCGTCCTCGTCCTCGAGAACAAGGCCGTCTGCCTCGAGGAGACCGGCGCCTATCTGCACAGCGCGACCGTCACAGTCCCCGCACCCAGCGTGGTCCGGCTCAAGCGATTCGTGCGGGTTCCCTACCGGGGGCCCGTTCCGCTCACCCGCCGGGCGCTGTTCGCCCGCGACGGGGGCCGGTGCATGTACTGCGGTGGCGTCGCAACCAGCGTCGACCACGTCATCCCGCGCAGCCGCGGGGGCAAGCACGTCTGGGACAACGTGGTGGCGTCCTGCCGCCGCTGCAACCACGTGAAAGCCGACCGGCACCTGGTCGAGATCGGCTGGCGGCTGCGTCACAAACCCGCCCCGCCCACCGGCCTGGCCTGGCGCATCATCGGGACCGGGCATCGGGACCCGCGCTGGCTGCCGTACTTGCAGCCGTACGGCGCGGACGACGCCTTGGCCCGGATCGACGGCATTTCCGCCTGAGACGATCCGGGCTTTCGTGTAGGCGCGCGCGGCATCCCGCCGGGCCCGGGGGACCCGTCCCCCCGGGCCCCCGCGTGCCCACGCTCACGCGTACCGCAGCTCCCCGGGGCGCACCGAGCGGCGCAGCAGGGGCAGTGAGCCGGCCGCGGCCAGCAGGCAGGCGGCGTAGGCGGCGAGGGGCACCAGGGCGATCGCCCAGGGGACCGGCCGGCCCGCGAGCAGCGCGTACCAGGCGCCGACGGCCGCCCCGCCCAGGCCCGCGAGCAGCAGCGC
>NZ_JAPSKN010000232.1 GCF_031181705.1 Streptomyces sp. | reverse complement strand
CGCGCGGGACTCCACTCGGACGCCAAGTCCGTCTGCGTGATCGCAGCCAAGGCCGTACGGAAACCCGCCACGCTCCCAGCCGAGCAGTACGCCCTGCTCACCGCCCCGTTCACAGCCGTCGGCGTCGAAGTCCCCCGCCACCATGCCACCTACTGAGGTTCCCAGGGCGGGGTCGGTGGTGCGAGGGTCAGGCCGGTGGTGCGAGGGTCAGGCCGGTGGCGGTGAGGCAGCCGTCGGTCAGGTGTGGCCGGAGCTGGATTTTGCGTAACTCCCGGCGGAGTGACGGTCGAGGGCGTCGGCTGTGTCGAAGGCGGTGTTGGCCATGGCCCCGCGTACCGATGCTCACTGCCCCAGTGGCCAGTCCCGACCTGCTTGAGGCGGTGGAAGCAGCGTTCGACGACGTTGCGGCGGCCCCATCCCTCACGACCAGTCCAGCGATCGGATGATCGGAAAGACACTGCCTAGGCGCGGGGCTTGGCGCCGCGCGCCTTGAGCAGGTCCGCCATGAGCCCGATCTCCGACTGCTGCGCGTCCACCATGCCCTGCGCCAGCCGCTTCTCCGCCCCGACCGCGCACTTGTCCACACAGCCCTCGGCCATGTGGATGCCGCCCTTGTGATGGTCCGTCATCAACTGCAGGTAGAAGATCTCGGCCTGCTTGCCGCTGAGTTCGCCGAGCTTCTTCATCTCGGTGTTGGTCGCCATGCCCGGCATCAGCGCGCCGTCCTTGCCGGAGGCCATGCCGCCCATGTCCATCCAGGTCATCGGCGGCTCGGAGGACACCTTGGGCAGACCCCACAGGTCGAGCCAGCCCAGCATCATGCCGCGCTGGTTGGCCTGCGTCTGCGCGATGTCGTAGGCGAGCCGGCGCACCTCCTCGTCCTTGGTGCGGTCGCGCACGATGTACGACATCTCCACGGCCTGCTGGTGGTGCACCGCCATGTCGCGCGCGAACCCGGCGTCGGCGGACTCGGCGGAGGGGGTCGTGCTCCCGCCGTCGTCCCCGGCGACGGCGTAGGTGATCGCCCCGGCCGCGACGAGCGCCGTCACCGCGGCCCCGGCGACCAGACCGACGTGCCTCACTGCGACAGCCCGTTGGTGCAGGCGGCACCCGGCTCGGGGGTCTGCTCGCCCTGGACGAACTTCTCGAAGAACTTGTCGACGTTCGGGTCGTCCGCGCCCGTCACGGTGCGCTGGTGACCCCACGCCGAGAGCATGATCGGGTCCTTCTGGTCCTCCAGCGGGCTCATCAGCGTGTACGGCGTCTTCTTCACCTTCGCCGCGAGCGCCTCCACGTCGGCCTTCTTCGCGGCGGCGTTGTACGTCACCCACACCGCGCCGTGCTCCAGCGAGTGCACCGCGTTGGTGTTGTTGATCTCCTTGGTGTAGACGTCGCCGTTGCAGTTCATCCACACCTGGTTGTGGTCGCCGCCGACCGGGGGCTGGGTGGCGTACTTGACGGCCTTGGTGACGTGGTTGCGGGAGAGCTTGCCCTCCCAGGTCCTCACGCCGTCCTTGCCGGTGACGAACCTGCCCTTGCCCGAGGAGTCGCTCGCCGCGGTGTCGCTGCCGCCGTCGTCCTGGGACCGCACGAGCACGACACCGCCGGCGATCAGGCCGCCGACGATCACGACGCTGGCCGCGATGGTGAGGATCCGGTTGCGGCGCTCACGGGCCTGCTCGGCGCGCCGCATCTCCTCTATTCGCGCCTTGCGTGCCGTGTTGCTCTTCTTGGCGGAGCCCATGAGGTGTCCTTCGCGGGAAAAGTGGGACGGTCGGGTGGGCTGATCGTAATGGGGAAGGCGGGGCCCCTCGTAGAGCGGCCGCGGGAAAGGGCCGAATCGATACGGCACCGACAGCCGCCCGACAGCTTCGCCGGCCGGGCCCCGGATAATTTGAACCGACCTTACCTATTTATCTACGCTGCCCGCATGCGGCTGCTGCGCTCCACCGACCTCGCCCTGCGGGTCCTCATGCGGCTCGCCGTCGCCGGCGAGTCGAGTCCGACGACCCGGGAGGTCGCGGACGGCATGGGCGTGCCGTACACCCACCTGGCGAAGGTCGTCGCCGAGCTGCAGCACAGCGGGCTGCTGACGGCCCGCCGCGGCCGCGGCGGCGGACTGGCCCTCACCGAGCGGGGCCGCACGGCGTCGGTGGGCGCGGTGGTCCGCGCCTTCGAGGGCGAGGGCGACGTCGTCGACTGCGAGGGCCGGACCCCCTGCCCCCTGAACTCCGCCTGCCGCCTGCGCGGCGCCCTGCGCCGGGCCCAGGAGGCGTTCTTCGCCTCCCTGGACCCGCTCACCGTGGCGGACATCGCGGCGGAGCCGACCGGCGCCCTGCTGCTCGGGATCTCCCGGCCCGGCCGCCCCTAGGCCGCCGCGTGCGACCGCCCCTCCCGTGCGGTCAGCCCTGCCCGGCCAGCCACAGGTCCGGGCCGAACACCTCGTAGTGGATGTCGGCCGGTGCCACACCGCTGGCGATCAGCTGAGTCCGCACGGACCGCATGAACGGCAGCGGTCCGCACAGGTACGCGTGCGTGCCCGGGGCGACCGGGACCCCGGCGAGGTCGACCAGGCCGGTGCGGGCGCCGGCCGGGGCGTCCTGCTCGTACCAGAGGTGCAGGGCCGCCCCCGGCAGCTTGCCCACCCAGGACTCCTGGTCGGCGCGCAGGGCGTGGGTGGCGGGCGAGCGGTCGCCGTGCACGACGGTGACCGGGGCGCGGTGGCCCGAGCCGGCGAGGTGGGCCAGCATCGCGGTGATCGGCGTGACGCCGATGCCCGCCGAGGCCAGCAGCAGGGGGGTGTCGGGGCCTGCGGCGTCCAGGACCAGGTCGCCGTAGGCCTCGGACAGCTCCAGGACGTCGCCTTCGCGCACGCGCGCGTGCAGGTGGTGGGAGACCTCGCCGTCAGGGGCGCCGGCGCCGTGCACGCGCTTCACGCTGATCTGCCGCAGAGCCGGGCCCGGTGCCCCGGAGAGGCTGTACTGCCGTATCTGCCGGGCGCCGTCCGGCAGAGCGACCCGGACGGAGACGTACTGGCCGGCGGCGAAGTCCCGCACGGGGCCGCCGTCCGCGGGACGCAGGCGGAACGTGATCACGTCCGGGGTCTCGACGACCCGCTCGACGACCTCCCACGGCCGCCAGGCGAGTGGGCCGCGCTCCTCGTACAGTCGCTGCTCCACGGCGATCAGGGCGTTCGCCATCAGCCAGTAGACCTCGTCCCAGGCGGCGGCGACCTCGGGTGTCACGGCGTCGCCGAGCACGCCCGCGATGGCGGCGAACAGGTGCTCGTGGACGACGCCGTACTGCTCGGCGGTGACGCCGAGGGAGGCGTGTCTGTGGGCGATGCGGTGCAGCATCGCGTCCGGCCGCTGCTCCGGATGGTCCAGCAGGTGCGTGGCGAAGGCGGCTATGGAGCCGGCGAGCGCCTGCCGCTGGGTGCCGGCGGCCTGGTTGCCCCGGTTGAACAGGTCGCGCAGCAACGCGGGGTGTGCCTCGAACAGACCGGTGTAGAAGCGCTCGGTGATCGTCTCCAGGGCCGCGCCGACGGCGGGCAGGGTGGCGCGGACGACGGCGGCGGACTGCTCGGACAGCATCGGGACTCCTCACGGCTCGACTGCGCGCACGCTAAGCAAAGTTGCATCTCGGATGCAACTTAAGTGCCGGGGGGAGCGAAGCGGACCGGCCGTTACGGATGTCGGTGCGAGCAGGCACTATGGGCTCAAGAGCAGTCCACCCGCGGTACGCGGGTCGTCCGGTCCCCACCGGTCGGGCGATCATGGTCCGCAACGCGTACGAAATGGTGGTGTGGTGGGATGCTCAGGTGCCCGACCGCCTCCCGTGGTACGGAAGACAGGCGGCCTGACCAGCAAGGATGGGGAAGCGGAAGATGGACAAGCAGCAGGAGTTCGTGCTCCGGACGTTGGAGGAGCGCGACATCCGGTTCGTACGCCTGTGGTTCACGGACGTGCTGGGCTTCCTCAAGTCCGTCGCCGTGGCCCCGGCCGAACTGGAACAGGCCTTCGACGAGGGCATCGGCTTCGACGGCTCCGCGATCGAGGGCTTCGCCCGGGTCTACGAGTCCGACATGATCGCCAAGCCGGACCCGTCGACCTTCCAGATCCTGCCCTGGCGTGCCGAGGCCCCGGGCACCGCCCGCATGTTCTGCGACATCCTCATGCCGGACGGCTCCCCCTCCTTCGCCGACCCGCGCTACGTGCTCAAGCGCGCCCTGGCGCGCGCCTCCGACCTGGGCTTCACCTTCTACACGCACCCGGAGATCGAGTTCTTCCTGCTGAAGGACCGCCCGCTGGACGGCTCCCGCCCCACCCCGGCCGACAACTCCGGCTACTTCGACCACACCCCGACCAACGTCGGCATGGACTTCCGCCGCCAGGCGATCACGATGCTGGAGTCGATGGGCATCTCGGTCGAGTTCTCCCACCACGAGGGCGCGCCCGGCCAGCAGGAGATCGACCTGCGCTACGCCGACGCGCTCTCCACGGCCGACAACGTCATGACGTTCCGCCTGGTCATGAAGCAGGTGGCGCTGGAGCAGGGCGTCCACGCCACGTTCATGCCGAAGCCGTTCTCCGAGCACCCGGGCTCCGGCATGCACACCCACCTCTCCCTCTTCGAGGGCGACCGCAACGCCTTCTACGAGTCGGGCTCGGAGTACCAGCTCTCCAAGGTCGGCCGCTCCTTCATCGCGGGCCTGCTGCGGCACGCGGCGGAGATCTCCGCCGTCACCAACCAGTGGGTCAACTCCTACAAGCGCATCTGGGGCGGCGCGGAGCGCACGGCGGGCGCGGGCGGCGAGGCCCCGTCGTACATCTGCTGGGGCCACAACAACCGCTCGGCGCTGGTCCGGGTCCCCATGTACAAGCCCGGCAAGACGGGCTCGGCCCGCGTGGAGGTCCGCTCCCTCGACTCCGGCGCGAACCCCTACCTCGCCTACGCCGTCCTGCTCGCCGCCGGCCTCAAGGGCATCGAGGAGGGCTACGAACTCCCGCCGGGCGCGGAGGACGACGTCTGGGCCCTGTCCGACGCGGAGCGCCGCGCGATGGGCATCGAGCCGCTCCCGCAGAACCTGGGCGAGGCCCTGACCCTGATGGAGCGCAGCGACCTGGTCGCCGAGACCCTCGGCGAGCACGTCTTCGACTTCTTCCTGCGCAACAAGCGGCAGGAGTGGGAGGAGTACCGCTCGGAGGTCAC
>NZ_JAPSKN010000231.1 GCF_031181705.1 Streptomyces sp. | reverse complement strand
GGACACCTCACACCACCTCGTCCTCGTGCAGGCGGGCGCGCAGGGCCCGTACCGCCGTGTGCAGCCGGCTCTTGACCGTGCCCTCCGGGACGCCGAGCTGCTCGGCGATGGAGCGGACCGGCAGGTCGGCGTAGAAGCGCAGGACGACGACCTGCCGCTGGGCGGCCGGCAGCTCGTCCAGGCCCTGGGCGACCGCGACGGACAGCACGCTGGTGTCCTCGCCGGAGGGGTGGGCCGGCTGGCGCAGGGCGGCCAGCCGCTCCCCGAGGCGCTCCTGGCGGCGCTTGGCCCGGTGCCAGTCCATGGCCAGGTTGGAGGCGACGACCGCCGCCCACGCCGAGACGTCCCGCGGCGCCTCCCGGCCACTGGCCGCCCGCTCCAGCAGCCGCAGGCGGACCTGCTGCACCCCGTCCGGCAGGTCCGCCTGCGGCACTCCCCCGAGCGCGAGCACCGCCCGCACCCGGCGTTCCTGCGCCGCGTCCAGCGGATCGGCCTCGCCCGGCGGATCGTCCCCGGCGTGCCCCTCCCGGCCGCTCCGGTCCCTTCCGCGCAGCAGCACAAGCCACCCCCTCACCGTGTCTGTCCTACGACGCCGGCACGGCCCGGAACGTTCGGCCGTGTTCACGCCGTCTTCCGGCGGGGCCACCGAGGCATACGTCACACTCCCGTGTGGCCGGAACCGGCATGGGCAGGCGAGCTTGCGGCGCACGCCCCCCGCGGGATGAATTCCTGCAGTTCAGCGGGGTCGACACCGCAGGTCCGCAACCATCGGGCGGGACGGCCCGTCCCACTCCCCGGGCAGACCGGGCAAAGAAGTGGACAGACGGGGCGTGGTCGGCCGCATGATGGAAAAGCCTCGGCCAAGCAACGAGCACGTGAAGAGACGCAGGAGAGGGAGTCACCGTGAGGGTCGGAATCGTCGGAGCCACCGGACAGGTGGGCACGGTCATGCGCAGGATCCTCACGGAGCGGAACTTCCCGGTCACCGAGCTGCGCCTGTTCGCCTCGGCCCGCTCGGCGGGCACGGAGCTGGACGGCGTGACGGTGGAGGACGCGGCGACCGCCGACTACACCGGCCTGGACATCGTGCTGTTCTCCGCGGGCGGTGCCACGTCCCGGGCGCTGGCCGAGAAGGTCGCCTCCCAGGGCGCCGTCGTGATCGACAACTCCTCCGCGTGGCGCAAGGACCCCGAGGTCCCGCTGGTCGTCTCCGAGGTGAACCCGCACGCGATCGCGAACCGCCCCAAGGGCATCATCGCCAACCCGAACTGCACGACGATGGCCGCGATGCCGGTCCTGCGTCCGCTGCACGCCGAGGCGGGCCTTCAGGCCCTGGTCGTCGCCACGTACCAGGCGGTCTCCGGTTCCGGTCTCGCGGGCGTCGCCGAGCTGCACGGCCAGGTGCAGAAGGTCGCCGCCGACGCCGACAAGCTCACCCACGACGGTGAGGCGGTCGACTTCCCGGAGCCCGGCGTCTACAAGCGCCCCATCGCGTTCAACGTGCTGCCGCTGGCCGGTTCGATCGTCGACGACGGCCTGAACGAGACCGACGAGGAGCAGAAGCTCCGCAACGAGTCCCGCAAGATCCTGGAGATCCCCGACCTGAAGGTCTCCGGCACCTGCGTGCGCGTCCCGGTCTTCTCCGGCCACTCCCTCCAGGTCAACGCCCGCTTCGCCCGCCCGATCACCCCCGAGCGCGCGACGGAGCTGCTGAAGCACGCCCCCGGCGTCGAGCTCTCCGACATCCCCACCCCGCTGCAGGCCGCCGGCAAGGACCCGTCCTACGTCGGCCGCATCCGCGGCGACGAGACGGTGGAGCACGGCCTGTCCTTCTTCGTCTCCAACGACAACCTCCGCAAGGGCGCGGCGCTGAACGCCGTGCAGATCGCGGAGCTGGTGGCCCAGGAGCTGTCCGCCCGGTAGGGCGACGGCGCCACACGCGCAGCGGGGCGGTCACCTCCAGCCGGGAGTGACCGCCCCGAGCGCTGTCCGGGGCCCGCCCCGTCAGGGCCGGCGCACCTCGTACAGGAAGCAGCCGTACTCCACCGCCCGGACGTGCACGAGCGCCACGGCCGGGTCCGCGAAGGCCTCGTCGAAGGCCTGCCGGAACGCGGCGGGCTCCTCGACCAGCCGTCCGCCCAGGATGCGCCCGTCGGCGGAGTAGCGGCGGACCGTGCGGTGGCTGTTCGTGAAGGGCAGGGCTTCACCGAGGTACCCCTCGCAGGGCTCGGCGTGGAGGAAGACCGGGCCCTGCTCGTCGTACGGCCCCGGATCCGCCCCGGTCGCGGACGCCCAGCGGCGCAGCGGCGCGTAGGAGACCAGGGCGATGCGTTCGCCGGGCGCGCTGCGGCGCAGGCAGCAGCGGAGCGGGGCGCCGCCCTCCGGGTCGGTGAACCCGGCGGTGGGCCGGCCCGCGTCGTCGGCCGTGCGCAGTTCCTTCAGGGCCAGGGGGTCGATGGGGCGTGCGGTGTACGTCGTCGTCATGGTTCCCAGGCTCGGGCGCGCGGGGCAAGGACACCGGCGGTTTCCGGACGTCGCGTCTGCCGGGGCCGGCCGCCGCCCGAGGGGTATCCCTACCGATGGCCCCGGTCGTCGCCCGACGCCGAGCCGCCGTGGAAAGATGACGCAACCCACCCATAACGAGGAGATGACCGCGTGCCTGGCACAAACCTGACCCGCGAAGAGGCGCAGCAGCGGGCGCAGCTGCTCGCCGTTGACTCGTACGAGATCGAACTCGACCTCTCCGGCGCGCAGGAGGGCGGCACCTACCGGTCCGTGACCACGGTGCGCTTCGACGTCGACGCCGACAACGGCGCCGAGTCGTTCATCGACCTGGTCGCTCCGGCCGTGCACGAGGTGACGCTGAACGGGGACTCGCTCGACCCCGCCGAGGTCTTCGCGGACTCCCGGATCGCCCTGCCCGGCCTGCTCCGGGGCCGCAACATCCTCCGGGTGGTCGCCGACTGCGCCTACACCAACACCGGTGAGGGCCTGCACCGTTTCGTCGACCCGGTCGACGACCAGGCCTATCTCTACACCCAGTTCGAGGTGCCGGACGCCCGCCGGGTGTTCGCGAGCTTCGAGCAGCCCGACCTCAAGGCGACCTTCCAGTTCACCGTGAAGGCGCCGGAGGGCTGGACCGTCGTCTCCAACTCGCCGACGCCCGAGCCGCAGGACAACGTCTGGGTCTTCGAGCCGACGCCGCGCATCTCGACGTACATCACGGCGCTGATCGCCGGCCCGTACCACTCGGTGCACAGCGTGTACGAGAAGGACGGCCAGTCCGTCCCGCTCGGCATCTACTGCCGCCCCTCGCTCGCCGAGTACCTCGACTCGGACGCCATCTTCGAGGTGACCCGGCAGGGCTTCGAGTGGTTCCAGGAGAAGTTCGACTACGCGTACCCGTTCGAGAAGTACGACCAGCTGTTCGTGCCGGAGTTCAACGCGGGCGCGATGGAGAACGCGGGCGCGGTGACCATCCGCGACCAGTACGTGTTCCGCTCGAAGGTCACGGACGCGGCGTACGAGACGCGCGCGGAGACCATCCTGCACGAGCTGGCCCACATGTGGTTCGGCGACCTCGTGACCATGGAGTGGTGGAACGACCTGTGGCTGAACGAGTCGTTCGCCACCTACACCTCCATCGCCTGCCAGGCCGCCGCGCCCGGCTCGCGCTGGCCGCACTCGTGGACGACGTTCGCCAACTCCATGAAGACCTGGGCGTACCGGCAGGACCAGCTGCCCTCGACGCACCCGATCATGGCGGACATCCGCGACCTGGACGACGTGCTCGTCAACTTCGACGGCATCACGTACGCCAAGGGCGCCTCCGTGCTGAAGCAGCTCGTCGCCTACGTGGGTGAGGACGAGTTCTTCCGGGGCGTGCAGGCGTACTTCAAGGCGCACGCCTTCGGCAACACGCGTCTGTCGGACCTGCTGGGGGCGCTGGAGGAGACCTCCGGCCGCGA
Source organism: Streptomyces sp. (assembly GCF_031181705.1). Classification (GTDB taxonomy): domain Bacteria; phylum Actinomycetota; class Actinomycetes; order Streptomycetales; family Streptomycetaceae; genus Streptomyces. The sequence goes on along the minus strand of NZ_JAPSKN010000231.1, from coordinate 1,269 downwards.
TCTGAAGACCTGGTCGAAGAAGTGGCTGGAGACGGCCGGCATCAACGTCCTGCGCCCGGAGATCGAGACGGACGCCGACGGCGTGATCACCTCGTTCGCCGTCCGCCAGGAGGCCCCGGCGCTGCCGTCCGGCGCCAAGGGCGAGCCGACGCTGCGCCCGCACCGGATCGCCGTGGGCCTGTACGAGCTGGACGACGACAGCGGCAAGCTGGTCCGCGAGGAGCGCATCGAGCTGGACGTCGACGGTGAACTGACCGCCGTGCCGCAGCTGGTCGGCCGTCGCCGCCCGGCCGTGATCCTGCTCAACGACGACGACCTGTCGTACGCGAAGGTCCGCCTGGACGAGCGGTCCCTGGCCGTGGTCACCGAGCACCTGGGCGACTTCGAGTCCTCCCTGCCGCGCGCCCTGTGCTGGGCGTCGGCCTGGGACATGACCCGCGACGCCCAGCTGGCGGCCCGCGACTACCTGTCCCTGGTGCTGTCCGGCATCGGCAAGGAGTCCGACATCGGTGTCGTGCAGTCGCTCCAGCGCCAGGTGAAGCTGGCCATCGACCTGTACGCCGACCCGGCCGCCCGCGAGACGCTGCTGGCCCGCTGGACGGACGCGACGCTGGCCCACCTGCGGTCGGCCGCGCCCGGCAGCGACCACCAGCTGGCGTGGGCGCGCGCGTTCGCCGCGACGGCCCGCACGCCCGAGCAGCTGGACCTGCTGGACGCGCTGCTGGACGGCTCGCAGACCATCGAGGGCCTGGTCGTCGACACGGAGCTGCGCTGGGCGTTCGTGCAGCGGCTGGCCGCGGTCGGCCGGTTCGACGAGACGGAGATCGCGGCCGAGTACGAGCGCGACCGTACGGCGGCCGGTGAGCGGCACGCCGCCACGGCCCGGGCCGCCCGGCCGACCCCGGAGGCGAAGGCGGAGGCGTGGGCGTCGGTCATCGACTCCGACAAGCTGCCGAACGCCGTGCAGGAGGCGGTCATCGGCGGCTTCGTCCAGACCGACCAGCGTGAGCTGCTCGCCCCGTACGCGGACCGGTACTTCGAGGTGGTCAAGGACATCTGGGAGTCCCGCTCCCACGAGATGGCCCAGCAGATCGCGATCGGCCTGTACCCGACCGTGCAGGTCTCCCAGGAGACCCTGGACAGGACGGACGCGTGGCTGAGCTCCGCCGAACCGAACGCGGCCCTGCGCCGCCTGGTCTCGGAGTCCCGCGCGGGCGTCGAACGCGCCCTGCGCGCCCAGCGCGCGGACGCGGCGGCGGCCGGGCAGTA
>NZ_JAPSKN010000230.1 GCF_031181705.1 Streptomyces sp. | reverse complement strand
CGCCATCCATCAGCCCGGCGGCGACGAGAACGCCGGCGGCCAGCCAGACGTGACACTGCTCGAAAGGGTGCTCAGTGGACTTCGCAAGCTCTAGCGGAGGGCCTTCCCGCTCCACCACGTCCGCGAAGATCGTGGTGGCTGGCGGCTTCGGCGTGGGCAAGACCACGTTCGTCGGCGCCGTCTCGGAGATCAATCCGCTGCGCACAGAGGCCGTCATGACGTCCGCTTCGGCGGGGATCGACGACCTGACCCACACCGGGGACAAGACCACCACCACGGTGGCCATGGACTTCGGCCGTATCACCCTGGACCAGGACCTGATCCTGTACCTCTTCGGTACGCCCGGTCAGGACCGCTTCTGGTTCATGTGGGACGACCTGGTGCGCGGCGCCATCGGCGCGATCGTGCTGGTCGACACGAGGAGGCTCGCCGACTGCTTCCCCGCCGTCGACTACTTCGAGAACTCGGGGCTGCCGTTCGTCATCGCCCTCAACGGCTTCGACGGCCAGCAGCCGTACACGCCGGACGAGGTCCGCGAGGCGCTCCAGATCGGTCCGGACACGCCGATCATCACGACCGACGCGCGGCATCGTGCCGATGCGAAGAGTGCGCTGATCACGCTGGTCGAGCACGCGCTGATGGCTCGGCTGCGGTAGTTCTCCGTTGCTGTGGGACAGCCCCTGGCGGCCTCCGGGCCGCCAGGGGCTGTCGCGTTGCCGTGTGCGGGTTCGTGCGGGCTTGCCGCGCAGTTCCCCGCGCCCCCAACACGAAGAAGGCCCCTCTGCGAGGGGCCTTCTTCGATCCGGGGTCAGCGCCAGCTGTGCGGGGCGCGGAAGCCGGGCTCGCGTTCCAGGCGGCGCCAGCCGGCCCTGACGCGGCCGCGGTGGGCCGGGGTGGGGTCCGTGGGGCGGGCGGCGGCGCGGGCCAGGAGGATCGCCGTGATGGCGGCGACCTCCTCGGGCTCGGCGTGGCCCTTCTCGACGCGGATGTCAGGCGTGTCCATGGGTGTCAGTCTCCGTGGCTGAGATGTCCGCAGGGTTACTGCGGCGGGTTGCCGTGCTTGCGGGACGGCAGGTCCGCGTGCTTGGTCTGGAGCATCGCGAGGGACTTGATGAGGACCTCGCGGGTCTCGGCGGGGTCGATGACGTCGTCGACCAGGCCGCGCTCGGCCGCGTAGTAGGGGTGCATGAGCTCGGACTTGTACTCCTTGACCATGCGCGCGCGCATGGCCTCGGGGTCCTCGGCCTCGGCGATCTGGCGGCGGAAGATGACGTTGGCGGCGCCTTCCGCGCCCATGACCGCGATCTCGTTGGTCGGCCAGGCGTAGGTGAGGTCGGCACCGATGGACTGGCTGTCCATGACGATGTACGCACCTCCGTAGGCCTTGCGCAGGATCAGCGAGATCCTCGGCACGGTCGCGTTGCAGTAGGCGTACAGCAGCTTCGCGCCGTGGCGGATGATGCCACCGTGCTCCTGGTCGACGCCCGGGAGGAAGCCGGGGACGTCCAGAAGGGTGATGATCGGGATGTTGAAGGCGTCGCACATCTGGACGAAGCGGGCCGCCTTCTCGGAGGCCTCGATGTCCAGGACGCCCGCCAGCACCTGGGGCTGGTTGGCGATGATGCCGACGACCTGGCCGTCCATCCGGCCCAGGGCGCAGATGATGTTGCGGGCCCAGCGCTCGTGGACCTCCAGGTACTCGCCGTCGTCGACGATCTCCTCGATGACCTTGGTCATGTCGTAGGGCCGGTTGCCGTCCGCCGGGACCAGGTCCAGCAGGACGTCCGAGCGGCGGTCGACGGGGTCGGAGGCCTCGGCGCGGGGCGGGTTCTCGCGGTTGTTCTGCGGGAGGAGCGACAGGAGGTAGCGGACCTCCGCGATGCACGTCTCCTCGTCGTCGTAGGCGAAGTGGCAGACACCGCTGGTCTCGGCGTGGACGTCGGCGCCGCCCAGGCCGTTCTGGGTGATCTCCTCGCCGGTGACCGCCTTGACGACGTCCGGGCCGGTGATGAACATCTGCGAGGTCTCGCGGACCATGAACACGAAGTCGGTCAGGGCCGGGCTGTAGGCGGCGCCGCCCGCGCACGGGCCGAGCATCACCGAGATCTGCGGGATGACGCCGGAGGCCTTGGTGTTGCGCTGGAAGATGCCGCCGTAGCCCGCGAGGGCCGAGACGCCTTCCTGGATGCGGGCGCCGGCGCCGTCGTTGAGGGACACCAGCGGGGCGCCGGCCGCGATGGCCATGTCCATGATCTTGTGGATCTTCGTGGCGTGGGCCTCGCCCAGCGCGCCGCCGAAGATGCGGAAGTCGTGGGCGTAGACGAAGACCGTGCGGCCCTCCACCGTGCCCCAGCCGGTGATCACACCGTCGGTGTACGGCTTCTTGGCCTCCAGGCCGAAGCCCGTGGCCCGGTGCCGGCGCAGTTGCTCGACCTCCCGGAAGGAGTCCGGGTCGAGGAGAAGTTCGATGCGCTCACGCGCGGTCAGCTTGCCCTTGGCGTGCTGCGCCTTGGTCGCCTTCTCGCTCGGTCCGGCCACCGCCTGCGCACGGATCTCGTGCAGTTCGGCCACGCGTCCACGCGCGTCGGTCGGCTCACCCGGCGCCTCATCCAAAACGGTCATGTAGCGACCTTACGAAGCCGACCTGGAAAAGCGGGCCGTCGACTCCTCACAGTCTCCGGCGTGTTTTCCTGGTACCACTGAACAGAACCACGCCGGGGTGCAGCCCTTTCGACTGCTCAGAGGGCGTGCGGCTTGTAGGGGTCACACAAGCGGCTCAGTCGAGTGTCACGTCACACCGGTGGGTGGCGCACGCCGTCCCCGGGGTGATGCGCAGCCGCAGCCGGCGGCCCGTGGCGAGCACCTCGACGGTCTTGTCCGCGCGCACGACCCGGCGGACCGGGCGGTCCCAGGTGATCTCCAGCGGTTCGCCCGTGCGGGGCGGTTCGCTCACGCAGAGGGTAGCGGTACGGCCCCTGCGGACGGTCAGCACGCTCGCTCCGGCGGAGGCGGCGAGGGGCCCGGCCGTGCCGGGTTGCCAGAAGTTCGCGGCCGTCAGGCCGAGGGAGGGCACCACCACGGCCTGCCGGGTGGCGTCGTTGGCGAGGATCGACAGCCACCGGCGGTCGGCGGCGCGGCGGGCGACCGTCCGGCGGGACGCCCCGGGCAGCAGGACGTAGGCGTAGCCCGCGTCGGCCGGGTCGGTTCCGTGGTCGAGCCAGAGGGTCTGCCAGCGGCGGGTGCGGCGCTCGGTGGTGGAGCCGGTGTTGATGTCGGACCAGGCGCCGGTGCGGTCCTCGCGCAGCGTCCTCGGCTCGCCGTCGAGCAGCAGCCAGCCGCCGTGGTCCTCCAGGTGGGCCCAGCCGGGGCCCTGGGCGAAGCGCTGGGTGCCGTGCGCGCCGAGGTTGCGGTTGTCGACGATGGTCTCGACCGGGACGCCGTCGGAGCAGCTGATCGCGGCGCCCAGGCAGATCACCGCGTCCGCGGCGCAGAACCAGGACTTGCGGGCCTGGAGGGTGGAGCCGAGGCCCTTGAGGTGCTGGCCGAGCGCCGCGTAGGTGCCGTCGGTGGTGCCGCCCACCCAGCGGGCGTCGGGGCGGGCCGTGCCCCACTCGCCGCCCTCCCGGTCGGCGAGCCGCCGGGTGGAGACGGTGGTGCCGGGCAGCCGGTACCAGTCGACGGTCGGCCAGTACCAGTCCGTGTACTGGTCGCTCGCGCCGGACCACCAGCTGACCATGCCGGCGCCGGTGTGCCAGCCGCGCGGGTTCTCGCCGTTGCCGCACTCGTAGTGGGCGATGCGGTCGCTGGCCATGGCGATGTTCACGGTGAAGCCGGGGCGGCGGTGGACGGCGCGGTCCATGGCGGCGAAGAGGTGGTGGCCGGTGGGTTCGGGGGCGGCCGGGACGGGTGCGGCGGCGATGGTGTGCAGCCGGGCGAGGGTGGCGACGCCGAACTGGGGTGCCGTCAGGAGCGGTGCCACGGTGTCGCGTTCGATCCAGCCCTTGATGCGGGCGTGCCAGCGGTCGCGTTCCTCCCGGCTCGCGCCCTCGGCGAGGATGGCGAGGGCGGCGATGAGCTGTCCGCCGTGGAAGTGGTCGGAGCGCAGGACGCTCCGGTCGTCGGAGGCGAGGTGACCCCGGCTGATGGCGCGGCCGTTGACGCTGTCCATGACCAGGCCGTCGTGGATGAGCGGCGCGTAGGCGCGTTCGACGCTGTCGAGGACGATCTGCCGGTTCGGGTCGGTGACCTCCCAGTCCGACCCGGCGAGCAGGGCGAACAGCCGGCCGAGGCCGTCGAGCATGACCTGCCCGTAGGTGCCCGAGTAGGCGACCCAGGTGTGCTGGACGAAGGAGCCGTCGGCGTAGAGGCCGTCGCCTCGGGTGACGTACGGGAAGACCGGGGAGAGCGCGTCTCGGGCCAGGGCGATCTTGGCGGGGGCGCGGCCGAGGATGCCGCGCAGGGCGACGGAGCGGCACAGGTCGACGCGGTTGGCGCCGGTGGAGGTGCCGGAGTAGTCGCCGAGGGCCGAGTCGGGGACGAAGTGGTCGACGGCGGCGCAGGCGGCCTCGACACGGGCGTCGCCCAGCCGGTCGTACAGGGCGGCCGTGATGTCCAGGAGCAGGCGGGGGCTGCCGATCTGCCACTCCCACCAGTTGCCGTAGGGGGTGGTGGCGGGGTGGTAGACGGTGGCGGAGAGGTGGTCGAGGCCGCTCAGGACGCCGGCGAGGAGGTCCGGGTCGCCGGTCGCGCCGGTGCCCTGCTGGACGTAGGCCTGGGTCATGGTCCACAGGCGGTTGTAGCTGCGGGTGATGCCGGCCGGCGGGTCGAAGGGGTGGCCCGCCCACAGGGAGTTCGCCGCCGGGGCCATGGTCGCCAGCAGATCCCGGGCGAGCGCGCCGGTCCGGGCGAGCCGGGAGGCGTACGGCTCGGCGGCGGGGTCGTACCCCGCGCCGAGCGCGATGGAGAGCCAGCGCCGGCGCAGCGTGTCGTACGGGTCGCCGGGCGGGCCCGCGACCTGGGCCGCGGGCGTCGCGCCCCCGGTCGTCGCCAGCGCCGCGGCGGCCAGCAGCAGGGCACGGCGGCTCGGACGGGTCGGGCCGGCGGCCTCGCCCGCCCGACGGGGGAACGGTCGGCGCTGCGCAGTCATGCCCCTGCCCTACCACGGGCAGCCGGTCACCTGAACGGAGGATCCGGCCGGAGTGACCGGGATGGCGGAACGGGGAGCCGCCCCCGGAGGGCCGGTCCCACCTTGTGAGACGGCCAGGCGCCACGGGTGGTACCGG
>NZ_JAPSKN010000229.1 GCF_031181705.1 Streptomyces sp. | reverse complement strand
ACGGCCCACTCGATGTCGTCGACGGTGACGCCCTTGGCCTTCGCGTCGGCCTCCATGGCGTCGAAGCCCTTCTTGATGGCGTCCTGGTGGGAGCCGGAGAAGGACGTGTAGACCAGGTCGCCCACGTACGGGTGGCGCGGGTGGACCTCCATCTGGTTGCAGTACTCCCACGTGCGACGGATCTCGTCGATGTCGGAGAAGTCGATCTGCGGGTCGACGCCCTGGGAGAACAGGTTCATGCCGAGGGTGACCAGGTCGACGTTGCCGGTGCGCTCGCCCTGGCCGAACAGGCAGCCCTCGACGCGGTCGGCGCCGGCCATCAGGGCCAGCTCGGCGGCGGCGACGGCGGTGCCGCGGTCGTTGTGCGGGTGGACGGACAGGCAGACGTGCTCGCGGCGGGAGAGGTTGCGGCCCATCCACTCGAAGCGGTCGGCGTGCGTCGAGGGCGTGGAGCGCTCGACGGTGGCGGGCAGGTTCAGGATGATCTCGCGGTCCGGGCCGGGCTGCCAGACGTCCATGACCGCCTCGCAGACCTCCAGCGCGAAGTCCAGCTCGGTGTCGGTGAAGATCTCGGGGCTGTACTGGTAGCCGAACTCGGTCTCGGGGCCCAGCAGCTTCTCCGCGTACTCCATGACCAGGCGGGTGCCGTCGACGGCGATCTGCTTGATGTCGTCGCGGGAGCCGCGGAAGACGACCCGGCGGAAGACCGGCGCGGTGGCGTTGTACAGGTGGACCGTCGCGCGCTTGGCGCCCTTCAGGGACTCCACGGTGCGCTCGATCAGGTCCTCGCGGGCCTGGGTCAGCACGGAGATGGTGACGTCGTCGGGGATGGCTCCCGGCTCCTCGATGATGGAGCGTACGAAGTCGAAGTCCGTCTGGCCCGAGGCCGGGAAGCCGACCTCGATCTCCTTGTAGCCCATCTTGACCAGCAGGTCGAACATCGCGCGCTTGCGGGCGGGCGACATGGGGTCGATCAGGGCCTGGTTGCCGTCGCGCAGGTCCGTGGAGAGCCAGCGGGGGGCGGTGGTGATCCGGTTGTCCGGCCAGGTGCGGCCGGGGAGGTCGACCTGCTCGTAGCGGCCGTACTTGTGGATCGGCATGGAACTGGGCTGCTGGCGGTTGGCCATGATGCTGTGGGCTCCTCAGAGGGTGTCCGGAAGGACGGCCGACGACGCAGCACCAAGCTCCGCGGGGAGGGAGTCGGCCTCGACTACAGGCCCTCGCCGCGGCAGCTAAGGAGAAGCAGCCCGAAACGCATGATGCGCAGCATGCTAGCCGAGCCCCTTCCCTGCGCGTGGGGTCGTATCAGTATGCGGGACCGGTCGAACAAAAGGGACGAAAAGTGCGCCATGCCACTTCGCCCTAGCAGTCGCCACGGAGCGTGAGGGCCGTTGTCCCGGTATTTCACCAATCATGGTGGCTACTAGTGACAGTTTCGTCACGCAGTGCAAGGGTTCCGGGCATGACGACCCACGGGGGCTTCGAGCCCGTCTTCTGCACGATCGTCCCGCCCCACGTCCTCGACAAGCTCGCCCAGGCCGAGGACCCCGCGCTCGCCGGACCCGCCCGCCGCACCCTGCAGCGCGACGCCTTCGAGCGCACCCAGCGCCGCCTGACCACCGTCCTCGGCGCCACCGCCGTCCCCTCGGCCGCCGAGGGCAGGCCGCGGCGCACCGTCCACGACGCCCGGCACGGCACCGCCCTGCCCGGCCACCAGGTCCGCGGCGAGGGCGACGCCCCCGGCAAGGACGCCACCGTCAACCGGGCCTACGCCGGGCTCGGCGCGACCTTCGAGCTGTTCCTGCGGGCGTTCGGACGCGACTCGATCGACGGCGACGGCCTGCCGCTGACCGCGACCGTGCACTACGACCGCGACTACAACAACGCCTTCTGGAACGGCGAGCAGATGGTCTTCGGCGACGGGGACGGCGAGATCTTCCTCGACTTCACCATCCCGATCGACGTCATCGGCCACGAACTCGCCCACGGCGTCACGCAGTACACGGCCAACCTCACCTACTTCGGCCAGCCCGGCGCGCTCAACGAGTCCCTGTCGGACGTCTTCGGCGCGCTGATCAAGCAGTACACGCTCGGCCAGACCACCACCGAGGCCGACTGGCTGATCGGCGCCGGGCTGCTCGCCCCGCGGGTGACGGGCAAGGCGCTGCGCTCCATGAAGGCGCCGGGCACCGCCTACGACGACGACGTGCTCGGCAAGGACCCGCAGCCCGCGACCATGGACGACTTCGTCCGCACCGGCCGCGACAACGGCGGCGTCCACATCAACTCGGGCATCCCCAACCACGCCTTCTACCTCGCGGCGACCGCCCTCGGCGGCCACGCCTGGGAGCGCGCGGGACAGGTCTGGTACGACGTGCTGACCGGCGGCGAGTTGACGGCGCAGGCGCTGTTCGCCGACTTCGCCACGCTCACCGTCAAGGCCGCCCGGGAGCGCTTCGGCGGCGGCGAGGAACTCGACGCCGTGTCGAAGGCCTGGGAGCAGGTCGGGGTGCGGACACCGTAGTTCCGTACTAGACAGGTGCCATGCGTATTCAGGTGAGGCGCACGGGCGGATTCGCGGGCATCGAGCGGCACGCCGAGGTGGACACCTCCGGCCGCTCCGATGCCGCCGCGTGGCACGCGCTGGCCGAGCGGGCGCTCGCCGGCGGCCGGACCACACCGCCGATCGGGGTGCCGGACGGGTTCGCCTACCAGATCACCGTGGACGGGACGACGGTGTACGCGGCCGATCCGCGGCTCACCGACGAGCAGCGCGCGCTGATCTCGCGGGTCCTGAAGGAGGGGGCGTAACGGCCGCTTCCCGCGCGGCCGTTGACTTCCGTTACCCCCGGTACGGATGATCCGGCGCATGGCGACTGACGCAGGCACCGCGATCCCCCGCTTCCCGCCCGGCTTCCTGTGGGGCGTGTCGACCTCGGCCCACCAGATCGAGGGCGCGGCCGAGCTGCGCGAACCGTCGGTGTGGGACGCCTTCACGACCGGGCCCGGGCGGGTCAAGGACGGCTCGACGGCGGCCGTGGCCTGCGACCACTTCCACCGCCACCGCGAGGACGTGGCGCTCCTGGCGGACCTGGGAGTGAACGCCTACCGCTTCTCGGTCTCCTGGCCGCGCGTGCGCTCCGAGGGCGGCCTGGACTTCTACGACCGGCTGGTCGACGACCTGTGCGCGGCGGGCGTGCGCCCGGTGCCGACGCTGTTCCACTGGGACCTGCCCGTGGACCTGGACTGGCTCGACCGGGACACCGCCGCGCGCTTCGCCGACCACGTCGCGCTGGTCGCCGGCCGGCTCGGCGACCGCGTGACCCGCTGGATCACGCTGAACGAGCCCGCCGAGCACACGCTGCTGGGCCACGCCCTGGGCGTGCACGCGCCGGGCAGGCGGCTGCTGTTCGACGCGCTGCCGGTCGCCCACCACCAGCTGCTCGCCCACGGCCTGGCCGTACGTGCCCTGCGCGCCGCCGGCGCCGCGGACATCGGCATCGCCAACTCGCACGGCCCGACCTGGGCGGCCTCGACCGAGGCGGCGGACGTCGAGGCGGCCGACTTCTACGACCTGCTGCTGAACCGCCTGTTCGCCGATCCGCTGCTGCTGGGCCGCTACCCGGACGGCATCGAGGCGCTGCTGCCCGGGGACACGGAGGCCGACCTGAAGGTGATCAGCGAGCCGCTCGACTGGTACGGCGTCAACTACTACGCCCCGACCCGGGTGGGCGCGCCGCGGGGCACGGAGATCGACTTCGGCGGGGTCACCATGCCGGCGGAACTGCCCTTCTCCGTGCGGGAGATCGAGGGCCGTCCGGTCACCGACTTCGGCTGGCCCGTCGTGCCGGAGGGCCTCACGGAGGTCCTCGTCTCCTTCCGCGACCGCTACGGCGACCGCTTCCCGCCGGTGGTCATCACCGAGAACGGCTGCTCGTACCCGGGCGTGGACGACCAGGACCGCATCGCGTACCTGGACGGCCACCTCCGGGCCCTGCACCGGGCGCTGGAGGCGGGGGTCGACGTGCGCGGGTACTTCGTGTGGTCGCTGCTCGACAACTTCGAGTGGGCGGAGGGCTACGCGCGCCGCTTCGGTCTGGTCCACGTCGACTTCGAGACGCTGGAGCGGACGCCCAAGGCCTCGTACGCGTGGTTCCGGGAGGTGCTGCGCGCGCAGGCGGAACCGAGGTGACGGGGGCCGGTCGTCAGAACCCGAGCCGCCGCAGCTGCTTCGGATCGCGCTGCCAGTCCTTGGCCACCTTGACGTGCAGGTCCAGGAAGACCGGCGTGCCCAGCAGTGCCTCGATCTGCTTGCGGGACTTGATGCCGACCTCCTTCAGGCGCTTGCCCTTGGGGCCGATGACGATGCCCTTCTGGCTGGGGCGCTCGATGAAGAGGTTGGCGTGGATGTCGAGGAGGGGCTTGTCGGCGGGCCGGTCCTCGCGCGGGAGCATCTCCTCCACCACGACCGCGATGGAGTGCGGCAGCTCGTCGCGGACGCCCTCCAGGGCCGCCTCGCGGATCAGCTCGGCCACCATGACCTGCTCCGGCTCGTCCGTCAGGTCGCCCTCGGGGTAGAGGGCGGGCCCCTCCGGGAGCATCGGGATCAGCAGGTCCGCCAGCAGCTCGACCTGCTGGTCGCCGACCGCCGACACCGGGACGATCTCCGCCCACTCCATGCCCAGCTCCTTGCCGAGCTGGTCGATCGCGATGAGCTGCTCGGCCAGTGCCTTGCTGTCGACCAGGTCCGTCTTGGTGACGATCGCGACCTTCGGCGACTTCTTGATGCCCGCGAGCTCCTTGGCGATGAAACGGTCACCCGGACCGATCTTCTCGTTCGCCGGCAGGCAGAAGCCGATCACGTCGACCTCGGCCCAGGTGGTGCGCACCACGTCGTTCAGGCGCTCGCCGAGCAGCGTGCGCGGCTTGTGCAGCCCCGGGGTGTCCACCAGGATCAGCTGCGCGTCCGGCCGGTGCACGATGCCCCGCACGGTGTGCCGCGTCGTCTGCGGCCGGTTCGAGGTGATCGCCACCTTCTGCCCGACCAGAGCGTTCGTCAGCGTGGACTTGCCCGCGTTGGGACGACCCACGAAGCAGGCGAAGCCGGCACGGTGGACGGTCTCGCCCGGCTCTTCGGATGACTGCACACGAACGCTCATGCCGCCCATTCTCCCTGATCCAACCGACCCCTCCGCACCCCGGCCCGTACATCCCGGCCGCGTGGGCTTTCCCGAAGCCCGGCGGCTCCGAGGGCCGCCGGGACGGCCTACGATCACGGGGCTGCGTCGTCTCCCCC
>NZ_JAPSKN010000085.1:22558-24903 GCF_031181705.1 Streptomyces sp. | reverse complement strand
CCAGGCCCACCAAGCCCAGCACGTCCCGCACCAGCAGGCGGGTCACACGCAGGGCCACGCGGGGGCCGGCACATGACCGCTGTCGACCACCAGTTGGTCAAGCGGTTCCGCCAGGACGCCGGCGACCGCATCGCCGAACAACGCCGGCAGGACCAGCTCAACAACGTCACTCCGATGTCCTCGGAGGACGAACGGCAGTACGCCCGCGCCGTCATAGCCCAGATCCTGGAGGAGTACGCCCGCGCCGAGATCAACGCGGGCCGTACACCGCTGGACGCCGAGACCGAGGAGCAGTACGCGGCCGCCGTGCACGCCGCCCTGTTCGGCGTCGGCCGGCTCCAGCCGCTGCTGGACGACCCCGAGGTCGAGAACATCGACATCAACGGCTGCGACCAGGTCTTCGTCGGATACGCCGACGGCCGCGAGGTGAAGGGCGACCCGGTCGCCGAGACCGACGAGGAGCTCATCGAACTCATCCAGGTGCTCGGCGCCTACTCGGGCCTGTCCTCCCGCCCCTTCGACTCGGCCAACCCGCAGCTCGACCTGCGGCTGCCCGACGGGTCGCGCCTGTCGGCCGTCATGGACGTGGCCCGGCGCCCGGCGCTGTCCATCCGCCGCGCGCGCATGGGCAAGGTGTTCATCTCCGACCTCGTCGGCAACGGCACACTGACCCCCGAGGTCGCCCACTTCCTGGCCTGCGCGGTCCGCGCCCGCAAGAACATCATGATCGCCGGTGCCACCAACGCCGGCAAGACCACGCTGCTGCGCGCCCTCGCCAACGAGATCCCGCCGCACGAGCGGCTCATCACCGTCGAACGGGCCCTGGAGCTCGGCCTCGACACCTTCCCCGACCTGCACCCCAACGTCGTCGCCTTCGAGGAGCGCCTGCCCAACTCCGAGGGACAGGGCGCCATCTCGATGGCGGAGCTGGTGCGCCGGTCGCTGCGCATGAACCCCTCCCGGGTCATCGTCGGCGAGGTCCTCGGCGACGAGATCGTCACCATGCTCAACGCGATGTCCCAGGGCAACGACGGCTCGTTGTCCACGATCCACGCCAACAGCTCCAGCGAGGTGTTCAACCGCATCTCCACCTACGCGTTGCAGGCCTCGGAGCGGCTGCCCATCGAGGCCAGCCAGATGCTGATCGCCGGGGCCGTGAACTTCGTCGTCTTCATCCAGCGGCGCAACGACTTCGTCAACGGCGGCCGCCTGCAGCGCATGGTCACCTCCGTCCGCGAGGTCAACGGCGTCGACGGGCGGGTCCTGTCCAGCGAGGTGTTCGCGCAGGCTCCCGACGGCCGGGTCGTGCCGCACGCCCCCCTTGCCTGCCTGGAGGAACTGATGGCACACGGCTACCGGCCGACCGGGACCTGGGGGTGAGCCGGAGATGAACACGACGACTCTCGCCGCACTCGGCTCGCTGGGCTCCATGGGCGGCCTGTTCTCCACCCAGGTGCTGTACTCGATCGGCAGCGGCGTCGCCGTCGGCGGCGGCCTCGCCCTGCTGCTCGTCGCCGTACGCGGACTGCCCGTCAAGCCCGACCACGAGAAGCAGAAGGCCGCCCAGCGGGCGAGCGAACTGATCCGCTTCGCCGGGCAGCGCGGCTCCCTCGCCGCGATCGTCGGACTCGTCGTGCTGCTGCTGACCCGCTGGGCGGTCGCCGGCATCGCGGCCGGTGTCCTCGTCTTCTTCTGGGACCGCCTCTTCGGCGGCGCCGGCGAGGAGCGGGCCGCCATGCGCCGCGTGGAGGCCCTGGCCTCCTGGACGGAGTCCCTGCGCGACACCATCGCCGGCGCCGTCGGCCTGGAACAGGCCATCCCGGCCTCCGCCCGCGCCGCGGCCCCCGTCCTGCGCCCCCACCTCGACGCCCTCGTCGACCGGCTGCGCGCCCGCACCCCGCTGCCCGAGGCGCTCCAGCAGCTCGCCGACGAGATCGACGACGCCTCCGCCGACATCATCGTCGCGGCCCTGATCCTCAACGCCCGCCTGCGCGGCCCCGGTCTGCGCCAGGTGCTGGGCGCCCTGGCCAAGTCGGCGCGCGAGGAGGTCGACATGCGCCAGCGGGTCATGGCCCAGCGCGCCTCGACCCGCCGTTCGGTGCAGATCGTCGTCGCGGTCTCCATCGCCTTCGTCCTCGGCCTGTCCATCTTCAACCGCGACTTCGTCGAGCCGTACGGCACGGCGGTCGGCCAGCTCGTCCTCGCCTGCGTCTGCGGCCTGTTCGCGCTCGGCTTCTGGTGGCTGCGCAAGCTGTCCACCATCGAGACGCCCGAGCGCTTCCTCGTCCGCGACCAGGCGGGTGTCCGGTTCGTCCGTCCGAGGACGCCGTCGCAGCAGCAGCAGC
>NZ_JAPSKN010000085.1:18389-22458 GCF_031181705.1 Streptomyces sp. | reverse complement strand
CTGTTCGCGCTCGGCTTCTGGTGGCTGCGCAAGCTGTCCACCATCGAGACGCCCGAGCGCTTCCTCGTCCGCGACCAGGCGGGTGTCCGGTTCGTCCGTCCGAGGACGCCGTCGCAGCAGCAGCAGCCGCAGCAGACGCTGCCGCAGGAAGAGGGGGCACGCCGGTGAACCTCACGATGCCGCTCGTCGTCGGCGCCGTCATCGGCCTCGGCCTCTACGCCCTCGTCCGCGCCCTCATGCCCGGCAAGCGCAGCCCGATCTCGCAGGTCGCGCGGATCGACGCCATGCGGGCCCGCGGCTCGGTGTACGAATCGGCCCGCGTCGAGCGCGAGACGGGCCGCCTGGGCTCGCTGCGGGCCGAAGTCGGCCTGCGCGTCAGCGAGTTCTACCTGCAGCAGGGCTGGGAGCAGCGCTCGCTGCGCGCGGACCTCGCGGTCCTGGAGCGCAGCTGGGAGAAGTTCCTGGCGACGAAGGTGCTGCTGGGGGTGGCGGGCCTGTTCTTCGGCCCGTTCCTCTTCGCCGTCGTGTGGACCCTCGGCGTGGGCTCCAGCCCCATCATCCCGGTGTGGCTGGCGCTGCTCTTCGCGGTGGTCTTCTTCTTCCTGCCCGACCTGGAGGTACGGCGCGACGCCGCCGAGAAGCGGCGCGACCTGCGGCGCGTGATCGGCGCCTATCTGGACCTGGTGTCGATGAGCCTGGCCGGCGGTCGCGGTCTGCCCGAGGCCCTGATGGCGGCGGCCGAGGTGTCCGACGGCTGGGCCAACCAGCGCATCAGGAACGCCCTGTCCGACGCCCGGATCACCGGCGTCAGCCAGTGGCAGGCGCTCGGCGCGCTCGGCGAGGAGATCGGTGTGGAGGAGCTCAAGGACCTCTCCGCCTCCCTGGCCCTGGTCGCGGACGACGGTGCGAAGGTGCGCGAGTCCCTCGCCTCCCGCGCCGAGACCATGCGGCACCGCGAACTCGCCGAGATCGAGGGCAGCGCGGGCGAGAAGTCCCAGTCGATGCTCGTGGCGCAACTGCTGCTGTGCGCGGGGTTCCTGGTGTTCCTGATCTTTCCGGCGGCGATGCGGGTGTTCCAGGTGCAGTGAGCCGGCCTCCCCGACCGAAGAACCTCCCCGAACGGATCTCGAAAGGACAAGACGTCATGAACGGACGCACCTTCCACACCGGCATCCCCGCCGTGGACTTCCTGGTCACCTTCCTCCAGGCCCGCACCGAGCGGGCCCGCTCCGGCGAACTGGACCGCGGTGCCTCCGCGGTCGAGTGGGTCATCATCTCCGCGGTCGTCGTGGCGATCGTCGGGGTCGTGGCCGCCATCATCAACGCCGCGCTGAGCGAGGGCGCCAACAAGGTCGGCGACTGCATCAAGGGCGCGGACGCGGGCAAGACCTGCTGACCAGCTCAGGGACGACGGGGTTCACGGGGATGCCGGCAGAGCTGGGCAGACGGATGCGCCGCAGGTTGGAGGCCGCACGGGGACGGGCGGCCGCCGGCGGCGACTCGGGCATGACCGCGATCGAGTTCGTGCTCCTCACCCCGGTCCTGTTCTTCATGATCTTCGCGACGGTGCAGTTCGCCCTGTACTTCTTCGCGGACCACGTCGCCCAGGCGGCGGCCCAGGCGGGCGCGCGCAAGGCGCGCGCCACGGCCGACGAGCAGCCGGGCGCGTGGCGGGGCGAGGCACGGGACGTGGTCGACAGCTACATCCGGCAACTGGGCCCGCAGCTGGTCCTCGCGCCGGACGTGACGATGCTGCAGCCGGAGCAGAACACGGTGGGCGTGGAGATCGAGGCGCGCGTCCCCACGGTCTTTCCCGGCCTGGACCTGACGGTGCACGCGCGGTCGGCCGGGCCCGTGGAGCGGTTCGTGCAGGAGGAGGGGAACTGATGCCGGGCTTCTCCTTCCCGGCGGAGAGCCGCCGCAGGTCCGACGACAGCGGCCTGTCCACCGTCGAGGTCGTGATCCTCGCCCCGGTGATGATCCTGTTCATCCTCGTCCTGGTGGCCTTCGGCCAGCTCGTGGAGGGCCGCGGAGCCCTGGACGGAGCGGCCCGGGACGCGGCCCGCGCGGGCTCGATCCAGAAGAACCACGCCCTGGCCATGGCCGAGGCGAAGAAGGCCGCCGAGGCCAACCTGGCGGACGTCTGCTCAGGCCCGGTCTCGGTCGTCCAGACGAGTCAGGGCTTCGAGCCGGACACCATCTTCACGGTCGAGGTGAGCTGCCGGGTGCGGGGCCTGGCCATGCTCGGTCTGGACGTGCCGACGCGGCTGACGGCCAGCTTCAGTTCCCCGCTCGACCCGTTCCGGAGGTCGGCGTGAGACACGCGGCGAGGACCGGACGCTCCTGGTGGGCGGCGCGCCGGACGCGTCTGGACGACCGCGGCTCGGGAGCCGGCGCGGTCATCATCTTCGCGCTCGTCTTCCTCTCCCTCTCCGCGTTCGTCATCGACGGGGGCCTGTCCATCTCCAAGCGCGAACGCGCCGCCGACATCGCCGAACAGGCAGCCCGCTACGCCGCCCAGGACATCGACCGCGAGGCGCTCTACGAGAACGAGGGCGGCCCGGCCCCCATCAACTTCGCGAACTGCGACGCCCGTGTGAAGGCCTTCGCCCGCGAGATGGACATGACGGGCGCGGACATCGCGGCGACGCACTGTGTCGCGGCGGACGCCGACGCGGTGGAGGTCGAGGTGCAGCTCACGTACTCCCCGATCTTCACCGGGATGTTCTACGGCGGCGACGTGACCGTGCACGGCCAGGCGGTGGCGGAGAACCAGGTCGGCTGACGTCCCGCCCCGCCTCCGCCGCCGTACCACCGGGCCCGGTCGAGCCCTTCGCACGATTCCCCCACTTGTCCCCCCACTTGGAGGTACACCCCCATGCGCACACGCAGGACCACGGCGGCCGCCACCGCCCTGACCGCGGCGGTGGCGCTGCTGCTGAGCGGCTGCGGCGGATCCGACGCGGCGGACGCGAAGGACGGCGACAGGATCGCGGGAGCGGACGCGGGCACGGAGACCGGTTCGGCGACGCCGTCGGCGTCCGCGGCGGACGACGGGATCGAACGGCCGCAGATCAGGCTGCCGTCGGATGTCAGGAACGTCTTCGAGGGCGCACGGACCGGCGACGCGAAGAAGGACGCGGTCCTGGCCGACAACGAGCGGCGGATCAACTCCATCGACGAAGCGATCACCGTCGACGCCAAGAAGTACCCCGCCCTGCAGTTCTACTCCAAGGGCGACGCCCTGATGTCGGCGGCCTCCTACATCAAGTCCTTCCGCGACGAAGCCCGCAGCTTCACCGGCACGACCCGCTACTACGACCGCGAGGTCACGTTCCTCAAGGACGGCGCCGCGTCGGTCACCTACTGCATGGACGCGACGCAGACCTACCCGAAGGACCGGGGCACCGGCAAGGTCGACCGGTCGGTCAAGGCGTCCCCGAGCGACTACGTCTTCTACAGCACCCGCCTGGAGAGGAACTCCGAAGGCGTGTGGCAGACCGCGACCGTCTCGTCCACGGAGGCCGCCGAGCAGTGCATGTGATGCGTCGTACGAAGGTGCTGCGCGCCGTCGCGGGGTCGCTTCTCGCCGTTGCCGTGGTTGCCGTCCCGGCTCCGGCCACGGCGGGCGGCGGCCGCAACGGCGGAGAGAAGGGCGGCTACGAGGGTAGCGCCGAGGGCTCCGGGGACGGCGGCGTCATCAGGGCCGAGACCAGAATCCGAGTCACTACCAACGGCGGTTCCGGGGCGACCACGACGGGCACCCTGACCCCGTCCAACAGCAACTGGACACCGCCGGCCTGCTGGTACGAGCCCTCGTTCTCCCCCAAGGAGATCGAGACCACCGTCAAGCTGTGGCGGAGCATCGACGGCTTTCTGCTGCCCGGGGTCGGGGAGGTCGTCGGCAACATGCTGGACCACCGCTACAAGGACGGACACCCGTACAAGAACTACAACCTCGACAAGCAGGGCGAGGGCATGTTCTGGGCGGCGGTGAAGAACCCGAAGCGCAAGGACGACCCCGAAGCGAACGCCTGCGACAAGCAACCCTTCTGGGTCGACGAAGGCG
>NZ_JAPSKN010000085.1:0-18289 GCF_031181705.1 Streptomyces sp. | reverse complement strand
TACAAGAACTACAACCTCGACAAGCAGGGCGAGGGCATGTTCTGGGCGGCGGTGAAGAACCCGAAGCGCAAGGACGACCCCGAAGCGAACGCCTGCGACAAGCAACCCTTCTGGGTCGACGAAGGCGAACCCCCCAACGAACCCCTGGCCGTCTCCCCGCAGGTGCTCGCCGAGTACGCCTACGACGAACTGCCCGTCCCCGGCACCGAGATCGAGACGGCCCCGGCGGGGAAGTCCACGGTCAACCTGCCCACCTGGATCTGGCTCGACAAGGCCCGCTTCAGGAAGCTCTCGGTCACCGCGAGCCTCCCCGGCACGGGCCTGTCCGCGACCACCACCGCCGAACCCGTCTCCCTGCGCGTCGAGCCCGGTACGCCCGACGCCCGCACCTACCCGGCCTCCGGCGTCTGCGAGATCGACGAGGACGGCGGCATCGGCGAACCGTTCGCGCGGGGCAAGGCCGACCGGAACCCGCCCTGCGGCGTCGGCTACCTGCGCGCCACCGGCTCCGACGGCCCCTACCCGTTGCGCGCCACCGTCACCTGGAAGATCAGCTGGACCAGTACCAACGGCCAGGGCGGGGACCTCCCCGACGGCACATTCGGCACGACCCAGGACGTGACGGTACGGGAGATCCAGTCGGTGAACCGCTGATCCGGAACCTTCGAAGGATCTGCACACCGTTCACCACGAGGTCGCGGACCTTCCCGACGGGGACCGAGATCGGCGCGATTCCCCCGTCGCACACCACCCGTGTGCACCGCGACGGGGCGGAAGGTGTGAAGAGAACGGGCCGGCCGCTGACCGGACCACCACACCCGTGAATCCGGATCCCGGAATCCCCCGCGCTTCCACAAGCGCGGACTGGCCGCCCGTTCTCCCCGCGTGCTTTGATCGGTCGCGCTTGAGCACCTCGACCTTTTTCAGACGAAGGGAACCGCCTTCCATGGCCTTCACCCCGCAGATCCAGACCGCCCAGATGTCCGACGCCGAGCTGGACGGCATCGCCGGCGGCCAGGCGGGTGTCGCCGCGGGCGCCGGCGCCGCTGCCGGTCTCTACGTCGAGACCACGGCAGCCGGCCTGACCGCCGGTGTCGGCGGCGGCGTGGGCCTCGCCGTCTCCCCGCAGGGCATCGCGGCGGACCTGCACCTCAACGCCGCCGTCGCTTCCTGACACAGGCGACGCGGCGCGGCGCGGCGCGACGAGAAAGGCCCCGGTCGATCGGAACCGGGGCCTTTCTTCTGTCTTTCGGACCGTGGCTCGGCGGCCATTGGCTCGGCGGCTATTTCTGCTTCTTACGCCTGTCCTCGGTCTTCATGGCGTCGTTCACCTTCTTGGTGAGTTCGTCATCGAGCTTCTTGAACTCACGCACCACGGCGTCGGACATACTCGCCAACGCGTCGAGCTGCTGCGTGATGTCCTCACGCCCGTCCTCCCAGTTGGACTCGAAATCCCCGAGCGCGTCATTGACACCGCCGTCACCGATGTCGTCCCGGTAGGACTCGAAGAGCTTCGCGGTGTGATTCAACCGGGTCTTGAGGGAACGCAGCCGGCGCCCGAACCCCTCCAACTCGGTGAGCGGGAGCGCGAGATCGCTCTTGCCCTGGCCCATACGGCAGTCCCCCCACGTCCAGCACGTCCTGCACCCTGATCGCCCCAGCACCGTATCCCGGCCCTGATGTGCCTCCCAACGGTGAGTCCATAAGATCTCTGTAGGCTCAGCACACCCACACCTCACAGCTCGGCCTCACGCAGTCCACGCATGTCCCCTCACGACCCCAGGACACCCGCCATGCCGCGACGCCGCACCCCAAGCTCGTCAAGCCCGACGGGAGGCACCACGGGAACGACGGCCCCGAGGAACCGGACGCCGCAGCCCGTGCGGATCCGGCGGCGGTCGTTGGGGGACTTCGTCAAGGCCTTCCTCGCGTTCGTCGCGCTGGCCGTGCTCCTGGTCGGCGTGCCCGTCGCGCTCGCCACGCAGATCGGCTGGCCGCTGCCGCACGGGGTGCCGAGCCTCGACTGGCTGCAGCAAGAGATCACCGTCCACACCTTCCTCAACATCCTCACCGTCATCGTGTGGCTGGCGTGGGCGCAGTTCACCGCCTGTGTGCTGGTGGAGATGAAGGCCGCACTGTCGGGCGTCGGCGTTCCGGGCCGGGTGCCGGGCGCCGGGCCCAGCCAGTTGCTCGCGCGCCAGCTGGTCGCCGCGCTGCTGCTCGTCGGTGCCACCGCCGCCGGCTTCACGCCCGGGCTGTCGCAGCTCGGGCAGGGGTACGACGCTCACCAGAAGCCGGCCGTGGCCGCCGCCCAGGCCACGCCGGGCCTCTTCGCCCAGCAGCAGGAGCAGGCCGCCGGCACCGCGGCCGCCCTCGCCGAGCAGGCCTCGCACGCCGCCGCCCACGCCGACGCCGGCAGCAGCGCCCGGCAGGGCGACACGAAGTACTACCGCATCCAGCCGCCCGAGGGACGCCACCACGACTCGCTGTGGGAGATAGCCGAACGCCACCTCGGTGACGGGCGCCGCTACAAGGAGATCTTCGAGCTCAACAAGGACCGCGTGCAGCCGGACGGGTCCAAGCTCTCCGAGGCCAGCCTCATCCGGCCCGGCTGGATCATGGAGATGCCGGGCGACGCGCGCGGCGGCGAACTCGTCGAGCTGCCCGACGAGTCACCGGGCGTCTCGCCCGACGTGCGGCAGCAGATCGCCGACTACGCCCAGACCGGCGACCACGCCCAGGGCGGCGGCGGATCCGGCGCCCAGGACGGCGGATCCGGCGCGCAGGGCGGCGGGCACGAGCACGCCGGCGGTGGCGCCGCCCAGGTGTCCGTCCCCGAGCAGCGGCAGCCCGCCCCCGACGGCGACCGGCGGCAGGCCGCGGCGGCCACCGGGGCCGAGAGCGCCTTCGGTCTTCCCGAAGCCCTCCTGGCCGCACCCCTCCTCGCCGCCGGCCTCCTCGGCGCCCTCGGGCGGCGACGCCGGCAGGCGCTGTGGCAGTCGGCGTTCGGCTCCACCGGCGGGCGGCGCGGCATGGAGCCGCCCACGCCGGGCGGGGACGCGCAGGACGTCCAGGACGCGCTGCTCGTCGGCGCCGACCCGGAGGGCGTCCGGCTGCTGGACCGGTCCCTGCGGGGGCTCGCCGCCTCCCTGGCCGAGGAGTCACGGCCGCTGCCGGTGGTGTACGCGGCCTGGCTCAGCAACGGCGACCTGCACCTCCAGCTCGCCCAGCCCTCAGGGAAGCCGCCCGCGCCCTGGCAGCAGGGGCAGGACCAGACGTTCTGGATGCTGGCCCGCACGGACGCCGAGGGTTACGGCGACACCGACACCGCCGCGCCCTACCCGGGCCTGGTCAGCCTCGGCACCATGGACGACTCGCGGCTGCTGCTCAACCTGGAGGCCGTGCCCGGCATCGTGTCCCTCTCCGGCCGGGAGGCCGACCGGGCCGCCGTCTTCGCCTCCGTCGCCGCCGAGTTGGCCACCAACGGGTGGTCCGACCGCATGACCGTCACGCTCGTCGGCTTCGGCGAGGACCTCACGCCGCTGGCCCCGAACCGCATCCGGCACCTGGACGACGTCGAGGCGCTGGTCGAGACCATGGAGGCCGAGACGCGGCAGCGGCGCGGGGCACTGGGCGCCGCCGGGCACGACTCGGTGCTCACCGGGCGCACCGGGCCCGCCCGGCACACGCGTTGGGCCCCGCACCTCGTCCTGCTCGCCGCCCAGCCCTCCGCCGAGGACGCCGTCAGGCTCGCCGAACTCGCCGCCGACGCCAGCCGGCTGGGCATCGGCTACCTCGTCGGCACCGAGACCGGTGAACTGCCCGGCGCCGCCTGGGAGATGGAGATCACCGGCCAGGGCAAGCTGCTCGCGCCGCTCCTCGGCCTGGAACTCGAGGCCCAGCTGCTGCCCGCCGCCCAGCAGCGCGCCGTGGTCGAGCTGTTCGTCGAGGCCGACCCGGACAGCCGCCCCGAGGGCGACCCCGCGCACCGGCCGCCGTTCCTGGTCGACATCAGCGAGCAGGGACGCCCGGCCGTCTACGCCCGGCTCGTCGGGCCGTACGAGATCATCGGCCTGGACGCCCCGGACGGGGACCGCAGCGCCCTGCTGCACGAGGCGCTGGCGCTGCTGCTCCTGCACCGCGAGGGCGTGCACCCGCGGGTGCTGTCCTCGGCGTTGTGGCCGCGCGGCGTCACCGACGACGTGCGCGGCGCGCTGCTGGACCGGCTGCGCGCCTGGCTCGGCACCGACCCCGACGGCACACCCCGCCTCGGCACCGACGCCGGCGGACGGCTCACGCTCGCCAAGTCCGTCGTCTCCGACCTGGACGTGCTGCGGTCGCTGTACTACGAGGCCACACAGGGCAAGGGCGTCGGCAGCCGGGCCGTGCGCGGGCGGCTGCTCACCGACGCGCTCGTGCTGGTGCGCGGGCCGCTGCTCGCCGACCGGCCCGAGGGCCGCTACCAGTGGCTCACCCACGAGATCGTCGACGCGCAACTGCCGCTGCTGGTCGCGGACACCGGGCTCGCGCTGTGCGCGTTCCACAGGGAGAAGGGCCGCGCGGAGAAGGCCATCGAGGCCCTGAACGCGGCGCTGCGCACCGCCCCGGAGGACGAGCGGCTGTGGCACGAGCTGCTGCGCGCGACCCACGCCACCGGCGAGGCGGACCGGCTGACGGCCCTCGCCACCGACCTCGTCCGCCGCAGCGGGGCCCGCGGGCTGCCGCCGCGCACGGAGGCACTGCTGGACGAGCTGCTGCCGACGTGGCGTGACGCGATCGCAGCGGTGGGATGAGCACCGGGCTGCTGGTCCTGGCCGCCGCGCTGTGGGGCGCGGCGGCGGGAGCGTTGCTGCCGCGCGCGGCCTACCGGTTCTCGGCGCCCGCGGGGGAGCCGTGGCGGCATCAGTGCCCCGGCGGGCACACGGTCAGGGGCTGGCTGGGCCCGGCCTCCTGCCGGGACTGCGAGGAGCCCGGGTACGGTCCGCGCACGACCCCCCTGGCCCTCACGACGGCGGCCCTGTGCGCCGCCCTCGCCGCCGCGACCGGCACCCGCCCCGAGATCGCCGTCTGGCTGCTGCTCGCGCCGGTCGGTGTCCTGCTCACCGTGGTCGACTTCCGCGTCCGGCGCCTGCCCGACCCGCTCACCCTCCCCTTCGCCGCGGCCGCCCTGGCCCTGCTCGGCCTCACCGCGCTCGTCCCGGAACACGCGGGGCAGTGGACCACCGCCCTCCTCGGCTCCCTGGCCCTCGGCGGCGGCTACTTCGTCCTCTTCCTCGTCAACCCGGCGGGCATGGGCTTCGGCGACGTCAAACTCGCCCTCGGCGCGGGCGCCGTCCTCGGCTGGTACGGCTGGTCCACGGTGATGCTCGGCACCTTCGCCGGCTTCCTCCTCGGCGCCCTCTACGGCCTCGCGCTGGTCGTCACCCGCCGCGCCACGCGCAAGACGGCCATCCCGTTCGGCCCGTTCCTGATCACCGGCGCCCTCCTGGGCCTCCTGATCGGCGCGTACACGGCCTGACCCGGCCGGCGCCTCCGGGCCCGGGTCATGCGCCGAGACCGCCGGCGACCCGGCGCACCACGGTGGCCGGCCACAACCCCAGGCCGTACGCGGCGAGCAGCGCACCGAGCACCCGGGTCCCACCGGGCAGCGGCCGGCGCCGATGCGCGCCGCCCATGCGGCGCAGCCGAAGACGGTGTCCACGGCGCCGAGCACGGCGACGGCCGCGAACACCCAGAACAGCACGGGCCGCTCGCCCAGCGGTGCCCGCTGCGCACCGGCGTCGGCCATGACGCCCGGGCCCCGTGTCCGCCACGCGGCGCGCGCCCCCCGCCCCTGTTCCTGACGGCCCGGGCCCCCGCAGCCTGGCGTCCGGCCCTTCAGCCCCCTGGCGTACGCTGGGCGGGTCCGTCCACAACCCTTACGAAAGGGACGCCCGGTGACCGAGAAGGCCGACCTTCAGCCCATCCTCGACCGTGCTGCCGCCGGTGGGCGGATCACCCCGGACGAGGCGCTCGCGCTGTACCGGGACGCCCCGCTGCACGCGCTGGGGGCCGCCGCCGACGCGGTGCGGCGCCGCCGGTACGCGGGGACCGAGCACATCGCGACGTACATCATCGAGCGCAACATCAACTACACGAACGTGTGCGTCACGGCCTGCCGCTTCTGCGCCTTCTACGCCGCCCCGAAGGACACCGCCAAGGGCTGGACGCGCGATCTCGACGACATCCTGCGCCGCTGCGCCGAGACGGTCGAGCTGGGCGGCACCCAGATCATGTTCCAGGGCGGGCACCACCCGGACTACGGCGTCGAGTACTACGAGAAGCACTTCAAGGCGATCAAGGAAGCCTTCCCGCAGCTGGTGATCCACTCCCTCGGCGCGTCCGAGGTCGAGCACATGGCCCGGATCTCCAAGGTCAGCGTGGAGGAGGCCATCCAGCGCATCCACGCCGCCGGCCTCGACTCCTTCGCCGGTGCCGGCGCCGAGCTGCTGCCCGAGCGGCCCCGCAAGGCCATCGCCCCGCTGAAGGAGTCCGGCGAACGCTGGCTGGAGATCATGGAGATCGCGCACAACCTGGGCGTGGAATCCACCTCCACCATGCTCATGGGAACCGGCGAGACCAACGCCGAGCGCATCGAGCACCTGCGCATGATCCGCGACGTCCAGGACCGCACGGGCGGCTTCCGGGCCTTCATCCCGTACACGTACCAGCCCGAGAACAACCACCTGAAGGGCCGCACGCAGGCGACGCTCTTCGAGTACCTGCGGATGATCGCCATCGCCCGGCTGTTCATGGACAACATCGCCCACATCCAGGGCTCGTGGCTCACCACCGGCAAGGAGGTCGGCCAGCTCTCCCTGCACTACGGCGCCGACGACCTCGGCTCGATCATGCTGGAGGAGAACGTGGTGTCGTCGGCCGGCGCCAAGCACCGGTCGAACCGGATGGAGATCATCGACCTCATCCGCAAGGCGGGCCGGGTCCCCGCCCAGCGCTCCACCACCTACGAGCACCTCGTCGTGCACGACGACCCGGCGAACGACCCCGTCGACGACCGCGTGGTCTCGCACATCTCCTCCACGGCCATCGAGGGCGGCACGGCTCACCCCGAGCTGAAGCTGCTGGCGTCCAACTGATCCGACCGTGCTGACGATCCACGCCGCCCCGCTGGTCCTGCCCGCGGGCGCGGACCCCGTCACGGACGGCGCCGTCGCGGTCGACGGCGACCGGATCACGGCCGTCGGACCGTACGAGGACGTCGCCGACGAGACGCCCGGCGCGCGTGTACGGCGCTGGCCGGGTGTGCTCACGCCGGGCCTGCGCCAGTGGCACGCGCTGTGGCTGCTGCGCCAGTGCTACCACCCCGACCCGCGTGAGGCCGCTGAACTGGGCGAACAGCCCCTGTGGGGCGAGCGGCTGGCCGCGCTGGGCGAGCTCGGCGAGACGCGCTGGGCGGGCAGCGTACGACGCGGCGTGCAGCGGATGCTGCGCTACGGCACCACGGCGGTCGCCTCGCCCGGTGCCCGTTTCCGCGACCCGCTGGTGGCGATGGCCGTCGCCCGGTCCGGCCTGACCGTCGTCGGCATCACGAACGCCCCCGGCCCGCTGCTCGGCGAGCGGCCCGACCTCGACCCGTTCGCCGAGGGCCACGACCTGCTGGGCACGGTCCACGGCCCGCTCACCATCGGCGGCCGGGCCGACCTGGCCGTGTTCGACGTACCCGACGAGTCGGCCCTGCGCGAGCGCGGCGCGGCCACCTGCGTGGCGACCGTGCTGGCCGGCCGGCTGGTGTACCGGGCCCGCTGAAGCCGGCGGCTCAGCCCGCGAAGGCCTCGGCGAACGCCCCCGGACCCTGCGTCACACCACTGCAGTCGGTCGCCGCCCCGCCGCTCCCGCGGCCGGCCGCGCACTGCCGGTCCCGGGCCGTCGACCACATCGACACCCAGGCGATGTTCCTCTCCTCGGCGAAGGCACGGACCTCGGCCGCGTCGGCGAGCGTGAAGGTCTCGCCCGCGACGTCGTTGACGCCGATCATCGACGTGAGCGCCATGCCCTGCCAGGCCTCGGCGTCCGACGTGCGGAAGACCTTCCTCAGCTGCGTGTGCGCGGCCTCGGCGGCGGTGAGCGCGTATCCGCCCATGTCGCCGTGGTAGGACGAGCCGTAGTTCATCGTCATCAGGTTGACCGTGGAGACCCGCACACCGTGGTCGTTGGCCGAGGCGAGCAGCGCCAGACCGTCCTCGTCCAGGCCCGACGGCATCACCGGCAGTGTGAACGAGACCTCCAGGCCGTCCCGTTGCTCCTGCAGCCGCGCGATCGCCCGCGAACGCAGCGCGACGGAGGCGGAGTCGGACAGGTCGTCGCCCTCGATGTCGAAGTCGGCCAGGGTGGTGCCGGCCGCGTCCAGGGCCTGGCCGTAGGCCGCAGCCAGTGCGGAGACGCTGTCGCAGTTCGCCGCGAGTTCCTTCCCGGAGGCGCCGCCGAAGGAGACCCGGACCCGGCCGCCGTCCTCCTTGAGCGCCGCGACGCGGGCGGCGACCGCCGGGTCGTCGAGGGCGTGGGTGCCGTTCCAGCGCGGCGTGCAGTCGCTGCCCTCCGCGATGACGAAGGCCAGGTTGTACGTCGTGGGGGAGCCGGCCGTGTCGGTGGCGGCGGCCTCGGTGGCGCTGACGTACGGGGCGTACGAGGTGCCTGCTCCGGCGGCGGCCGTCGCCGCGTCGGCAGCGCGGGCCGGGCCGTCCTGGCCCGAACAGCCCGCGGCGGCGAGGGCGAGGGCGATCAGACAACCGAGACCGGCGGCCGGCCTTCGCGAACTCCTCATGGCGTGCGCTCCCGTTCTCGTGAGGTCTCCGGGGTCAAGGACCAGTACGTTTCCCGGCCGCAAACGTCTCACGAGGGTGGGGGCACATGACGCGTTCCGTCGGCATTCGCGAGAACTCTCAGAGAAGGGACAGCCCGGGTCGTTTCTCATGGCTCTCACACAGGAAAACCCGAGTTTATGGCACATGAAGCGGCTCTAGTGTCCGGTGAATGCATTCCGAGCCCGCCATCGAGAACCGCACAGCTCGCGGTCGCCGCCGCAAACGCGGCACCGGGTCCCCCGAAGGGCCCGTGTTCGTCGACACCTCCGGACGCCGCGCCCGGCTGCTGCGCCGGATCGGCCTTGCCGTGGGGGCCGTCTGCCTCGGGTACGCGGCCGTGCTCGGCGCGGCCTTCCTGGGCTGGGGCACCGCGCTGACACCGTCGCGGTTGCTCCCGTTCGCGGGTGCGGGGCCCGGCGGTGGCCCCGGCGGTCCGGCCGGCCCGGGCCTCCCGACGGCCCCGGCCGGGACAGGAGCCCCTACGGGCCCGGTCGGGACGGGGATTCCGTCGGTAGCGCCCGGGACGGCGGCCGGAACCGGTGTTCCCACCCCGCTGCCGTCCGTGTCCGCCTCCGCCTCGGCGTCCGCCGCCGCGGTCTCCGGATGACCGGGGCCGCCGTATGACCACGACCACCCCCTCCCGCGGCCGCCGCCGCGCCCCCTCCCGGATGGAGCGGGCCGCGGGCAAGGCCGCCGCGCTGCAGCGGCCGCGCGTCGTCCTCGCCCTGCTGCTCCTGCTCGCGCTGGTCTGCGTGATGCTCCTCGACGGCTATCTGCGCGCCGAGGTCGGCGGCGACCAGCGCGTACGCACCGGGGCCAGCGCCGGCGACGTACCGGACGAGGTCCTGGACGGCGGGCCGATCGTCACCTTCCGCGGCGGACAGGCCACGACCGTCTCGGTCCCGGACAAGACCATCGCGCTCACCTTCGACGACGGCCCCGACCCGACCTGGACGCCCCAGGTGCTGGCCATCCTGGAGAAGTACGACGTGCCCGCCACGTTCTTCCTGGTCGGCTCGATGGTCTCGCGCCACCCGGGCATCGTGGCGGACATGGTCGACCAGGGCCACGAGGTGGGGATCCACACCTTCACGCACGTCGACCTGTCCTACCAGAGCGACGCCCGCGTCCGGCGCGAGATGGAACAGACCCAGCTCGCGCTCGCGGGAGCCGCCGGCATCACCACCACCCTGTTCCGGGCGCCCTACTCCTCGCGGACCGACGCCATCGACAACTACAGCTGGCCCGTCTACAAGAAGCTCGGCCAGGACGGCTACACCAGCGTCTTCGTCGACACCGACAGCGACGACTGGAAGCGGCCGGGCGTGGCGAAGATCGTCCAGTGGGCCACGCCGGAGAAGAACGAGGGCGCCTCCGTCCTCTTCCACGACGCGGGCGGCGAGCGCTCCCAGACCATCGCCGCGCTGCCGCAGTACATCGAGAAGATGCGGGCGAGGGGCTACACCTTCACCACCGTCAGCGGTGTCCTCGCGGCGCAGGGGCAGGCACCGCCCGGGACGCCGCAGGACCGGCGTGCCGGGCTCCAGGCCGCCCACCGCGAGGCCACCGGCACGATCCTCTACGAGGGCAGAGCCCTGGTCGCGGCCGTCGCCGTCGCCGAGGCCGCCGTGCCGACGCTGTCCGTCGCGCTCATGGTCGTCGGCGTCGCCGTCCTGGGCCGCTTCGGGATGATGCTGGTCCTCGCCCGCCGCCACCACAGGCGGCGCAACCGGCGCCGCTTCGGCTGGGGGCCGCCCGTGACGCGGCCGGTGAGCGTGATCGTCCCGGCCTACAACGAGAAGGAGTGCATCGCCAACACCCTCGGCTCCCTGGCCCGGAGCACCCACCCCATCGAGATCATCGTCGTCGACGACGGCTCGACGGACGGCACGGCCGACATCGCCGAGTCCCTCGGCATGCCCAACGTCCGCGTCATCCGCCAGGCCAACGCGGGCAAGCCGGCCGCGCTCAACAACGGTGTGCGCAGTGCCCGGTACGACCTCGTCGTGATGATGGACGGCGACACCGTCTTCGAACCGGACACGGTACGGCAGCTGGTGCAGCCCTTCGCCGACCCGGAGGTCGGCGCGGTCGCGGGCAACGCCAAGGTCGGCAACCGCACCACCGTCATCGGCGCCTGGCAGCACATCGAGTACGTGATGGGCTTCAACCTCGACCGGCGCATGTACGACCTGCTGCGCTGCATGCCCACCATCCCCGGCGCGATCGGGGCGTTCCGCCGCGAGGCGGTGCTCCAGGTGGGCGGCATGAGCGAGGACACGCTCGCCGAGGACACCGACATCACCATCGCGCTGCACCGCGCCGGGTGGCGGGTCGTCTACCAGGAGCACGCCCGCGCGTGGACGGAGGCGCCGGGCTCGCTCAAGCAGCTGTGGTCCCAGCGCTACCGCTGGTCCTACGGCACCATGCAGGCCCTGTGGAAGCACCGCAAGTCCCTCACCGACAAGGGGCCTTCGGGCCGCTTCGGGCGGGTCGGCATGCCGCTGGTGGTGCTGTTCCAGATCGTCACGCCGGTCTTCGCCCCGCTCATCGACGTCTTCACCGTCTACGCGATGATCTTCGTCGACCTGCGGGCGTCCCTGCTCGCGTGGGCGGCCGTGCTCGCCGTCCAGTTGCTGTGCGCGGCCTACGCCTTCCGCCTGGACGGCGAGAAGTACCGGTACCTGCTGATGATGCCGCTGCAGCAGCTGGCCTACCGGCAGATGATGTACCTCGTCCTCATCCACTCCTGCGTCACCGCCCTCACCGGCGGCCGGCTGCGCTGGCAGAAACTGAAGCGGACCGGCGAGGTCGGGACCCCGGTGGGGACGGGCTGATGGGGGCCCACCGCAAGGGCACCGCGGTCGCGGACCGGATCGGTGCCACGGCGCCGGCCGGCCGCGACCGCTACTTCGACACGCTCCGCGCGCTCGCCCTGGTCCGGGTCGTCGCCTATCACACCTTCGAGTGGGCCTGGGCCGGACTGGTCTTCCCCTCCATGGGCGTGATGTTCGGCCTGGCCGGCACCCTCATGGCCCGGTCGCTCGGGCGCCCCGCGCCCGGGGTGATTCGGAACCGGTTCCGGCGGCTGCTGCCGCCCTTCTGGCTGTGGGGCCTGTTCGTGACCGGCGCGATGCTGGTGCACGGCTGGATGCCGGGGTGGCAGATCGTCTACTGGGTCGTGCCGCTCGGCGATCCGCCGGGCAGCGCCTGGGGCGAGCAGGCCTGGGAGATCTGCTGGTACCTGCGCACCTACCTGTGGTTCGTGCTCCTCTCCCCGCCGCTGCTGCGCCTGTTCCGGCGCGCGCCCGTCCCGGTGCTGCTCTCCTCGCTCGCCCCGGTCGTCGTGCTCACGTACGTCCGGCAACCGCCGGACGGCCGGTTCGGCAGCGCCCTCACGGACCTGGCGGTCTTCCTGTGCTGCTGGCTCCTCGGCTTCGCCCACCACGACGGCGTACTGGCCCGGCTGAAGCCCGCGTCGGTGCTCCCGCCCGCCCTGGCGGCCCTGGCGTACGGCGCCTGGTACGCCCTCGCGCACCAGGCCGAGTACGGCACGTACGACCTGGACGAGAACCCGCTCGCGCAGGCCTTCTGGTCGGCCGGGTTCGTGGCGCTGCTGCTGTACGCCAAGGCCCGTCTCGGGACCGGCTTCGCGGGCCCGGCCCGGCACCGGCGCTTCGACCGGCTGGTGACGGTGTTCAACGCCCGCGCGGTGACGATCTACCTGTGGCACGAGATCGCGCTGGTCCTGGCCGTACCGCTGATCGACCGGTGCTGGGACGTGCCGGCCTTCGAGGCGTATCTGCCGCTGGAGAGCCAGTGGTTCCTGTTCGGCGTGGCCTGGGTGCTGATCGCCGTGTTCGTGCTGCTGTGCGGCTGGGTGGAGGACGTGGCGGCACGGCGCGCACCCCGGCTCCTGCCCGGAGGGCGTACTGCAAGAATGGGCCCGTGACCCGCGCATCCCTGGACAAGCAGCCGCACGAAGTCGCCTCGATGTTCGACGACGTGGCGGAACGGTACGACCTGACCAACGACGTGCTGTCCCTCGGCCAGGACCGGCGATGGCGCAAGGAGGTCGCCAGGGCGGTGGACGCGCGCCCGGCGCAGAAGATCCTCGACCTGGCCGCGGGCACGGGCACCTCCTCGCTGCCCTTCGCCCGCACCGGCGCCTACGTCGTCCCCTGCGACTTCTCCCAGGGCATGCTCCGGGTCGGCAAGCAGCGGCAGCCCTGGCTGCCGTACACCGCCGGCGACGCGACGCGACTGCCGTTCAAGGACGACAGCTTCGACGCCGTCACCATCTCCTTCGGGCTGCGCAACGTGCAGGACACGGACGCGGCGCTGCGCGAGATGCACCGGGTGACCCGGCCCGGCGGGCGGATCGTGATCTGCGAGTTCTCGCACCCGACGTGGGCGCCGTTCCGCACGGTCTACACCGAGTACCTGATGCGCGCCCTGCCGCCGGTGGCCCGGGCCGTGTCCTCCAGCCCCGACGCGTACGTCTACCTCGCCGAGTCCATCCGCGCCTGGCCCGACCAGGCCGCCCTGGCCGGGCGGCTGGGCGGGGCAGGCTGGTCGCGGGTGGCCTGGCGCAACCTGAGCGGCGGGATCGTCGCCCTGCACCGGGCCTTCAAGGAGAGCTGAGCCCGTCGAGCCCTCCCCGGGGGCCGGGCCCTAGCGGTCGCTGAGCACCATGTGCGGGTCGCCCGGCTCGTCCAGCTCCCGTCGCAGCCCGCCCCCGGGCGGTTGTGGGACCCGTGGCTCGTGCACGCCCCCGCCGCCCTCGCCCGGCCCGAAGTCGAACCACACGTAGACCATCGATTCCCGCGGCACCTCGGCGCCGGGCTGCGGGTACTGGCGTACGACGTACTCGACCACGGCGAGGTGGAAGTCGGGCCGGTCCGGCGCGTTGAGGAACAGCCCCTGGGACCGGGCCGTCTCGCGCGCGTCCACGGCCATCAGGCCGACCAGGCGCGGAACCCGCACCCCGGGTGTTTTGCGGGACATGTGCACAGATGTCACCCCCAGCGGTACGGGAAGGGTAACTCCGGCTCCGCGGCGGCCGGAAGCGGCAGGTGTCTTTCCGTGACAGTCGAACGCGGAGAGTAACCGGCCATGTCGCGTCGGGGGCGGCCCTTCGACCGGGTGATCAAGCGCGCTGAATAGACTGCCCGTGTCCTGTGCCGGTCGGCACGCAGACTTCGAACCTTGGGGAGATCCCGCCGTGACCGAGCCCCTCTCCGAAAACACCGCCGATGTCATCGTCGTCGGCGCGGGGCCAGCCGGCTCCACGACCGCGTACCACCTCGCCAAGGCCGGACTCGACGTACTGCTCCTGGAGAAGACCGAGTTCCCGCGCGAGAAGGTCTGCGGTGACGGCCTCACCCCGCGCGCCGTCAAGCAGCTCGTGGCGATGGGCGTCGACATCTCGGAAGAGGCCGGCTGGCTGCGCAACAAGGGCCTGCGGATCATCGGCGGGGGAGTCCGCCTCCAGCTCGACTGGCCGGATCTCGCCTCCTTCCCCGACTACGGCCTGGTCCGCAAGCGCGACGACTTCGACGAGCAGCTCGCCCGGCAGGCCCAGAAGGCCGGTGCCCGCCTGTTCGAGAAGTGCAACGTGGGCGCGCCGATCGTCGACGACCGTACGGGCCGCATCACCGGGGTGCACGCCAAGCTCGGCGAGGACAAGCGCGAGGTCACCTTCCACGCGCCGCTGGTCGTCGCCGCCGACGGCAACTCCACCCGGCTCTCCCTCGCGATGGGCCTGCACCGCCGCGAGGACCGCCCGATGGGCGTGGCGGTGCGGACGTACTTCACCAGCCCCCGCCACGAGGACGACTACCTGGAGTCCTGGCTCGAACTGTGGGACCGCCGTGGTGCCCAGGACCGCCTGCTGCCCGGCTACGGCTGGATCTTCGGCATGGGCGACGGCACCTCCAACGTCGGCCTGGGCGTGCTCAACACCTCCGAGTCCTTCAAGGAGCTGGACTGGCGCGAGGTCCTGAAGGCGTGGTGCGCGTCCATGCCGGAGGACTGGGGCTACACCCCCGACAACATGACCGGGCCCATCCGCGGTGCCGCGCTCCCCATGGCCTTCAACCGCCAGCCGCACTACACCAAGGGCCTGCTGCTGGTCGGCGACGCCGGCGGCCTGGTGAACCCGTTCAACGGCGAGGGCATCGCCTACGCCATGGAGTCCGGCCAGATCGCCGCCGACGTCATCGTCCAGGCCCACGCGCGCTCGACCCCGGCCGGCCGGGAGATGGCCCTCCAGCGCTACCCGCGCGTCCTGAAGGACACCTACGGCGGCTACTACACCCTCGGCCGTGCGTTCGTGAAGCTCATCGGCAACCCGAAGGTCATGCAGATCGCCGCCCAGCGCGGTCTCACGCACCCGCTGCTGATGAAGTTCACCCTGAAGCTCCTCGCGAACCTCACCGACCCGACGGGCGGCGACGCGATGGACCGGATCATCAACGGACTGAGCAAGGTCGCCCCGAAGGCCTGACCGGCCGCCCGGGGAGAGTCACGTCGGCGGCTCGGCGCACGTACACCTCGTCACGCCGGTCCGCCGGCTGTCGTGGCCGGTCCTCACACTCGCGCGCCGTCGCCTCCTCACGCCCCGTCAAGCAACCGTCGAACGGGGATGATCCGGGCATAGGGTGCCGTCGGGCAGGGGAGTCGTGCCGGCCGTAGGGGACAGAGCCCCTGAAGCGCGTGGACGAGCCGCGGCGCCGGTTCGGACCGCCCGGGGTGCGCCCGGCCCCGGCGAGGCGCTCACAGGGGCCCTGGAGGGGCGTGTGGGCGTGCCGGGGTGTGCGGGGCGGGCCCGGACAGGCCGGGAGGGCCGTTGCCCTCGAGCGGCAGCGGCCCTCTTGTCCCTTATGCGTGCATCAGTGCGGGAGTGATGTCACAGGACGCGCACCGCGCCCGACGCCGGGTAGCCCGACAGGTCCTGGATGACGACGCCCTTGGACGGGTTGGCCGCGTCCAGGTACTGGCCGTTCCCGATGTAGACACCCACGTGGTACGCGGAGCCCTTGCCGCCCCAGTACAGGATGTCGCCGACCTGGATGCTGGACAGCGGGACGTCCGTGCCGGCCATCGACTGGTCCTGCGAGACGCGCGGCAGGTCCACACCCACCTGCTTGTACGCCGCCTGCACCAGCGAGGAGCAGTCCCAGGCGTTGGGACCGGTCGCGCCCATGACGTAGGCGTCGCCCACCTGCGCCTTGAGGAAGGCGATGACGGTGGCGACGCTGCCGCTGGCGGGCGCCGAGACCGACGTGGAGGTGGAGGCGGACGCGGACGCGGTCGTGGAGAGCGTGGCGCGCTCGGCGCTGCGCTCGGCACGCTCGGCGGCGGCCTTGCGGGCGGCCTCGGCGGCCTTCTTCTTGGCCTCGGCCTTCTTCTTCGCCTCGGCGAGGTCCTTCTTGGCCTCCGCGGCGGCCTTGGCGGCGGCGGCGTCACGCTCTGCGCGCAGCTCGTAGTTCGCGGCGGCCTGCTGCGTGGCGGCCGCCGACTGGGCGACCGCGGCGGACATGTCGGCCGTCAGGGTGGGCAGTTCGATGGTCTGCGTCACCGGCTCGGCGGCGTTCGCCGAGGCCGACGCACCCGCCGCCGCCATGCTGAGAACGCCACCGGCGACTCCGGCACGCATGGCGATCGAAGAGGTCGCGCTGCGGCGGGGCTTCCGGTGGCTGCGTATGTGAGCGGTGTGGGACATGGGAACAACCGGTACCAGGGGCTCCTTCATATCTTCAAGGAACGTGTGCTGCGCCACAGTTGTTCAACCGAGAGCCCAAAACCCCCGAACGAGGCTCTTTATTGACGCCGTAACGGACATTGCGGGCGCGATGTAACCGGCCTGTGATCACGGTGTTTGATCAATACGCCCGAATTGCCCCGCGCTTACCACTGGTTGGCTCGATTGGCCAAGCCCCGTTCTCATGAGCCTCTCATCAATGTGGCGGAGGTCACGGAACGGTTGCCCCGGCGGCGGCGTCCCGGCGCGTGGATCACGGCCGGATCACGACCGCGCGGAGATCGTGAACGCGTGCACGCGTCCACACCCCGCCTCGCGCGCCCCCGGAGGTGTGAACGCGCCTCTATCAAGAGATCGAGGCCGCCGCCAATTTGCATGCACGCGAACTCTCTTGATATGGAGACGCACCCCCCGAGCTGCGCTGACGAGCCAAAATGTCACCTCTGGTGATCACTCGGACGCTTCGCGTGTGAAGATCACCGCTCATCCGACTTCATGATCGATCGTCAGGTGGTGGAGATCACAAAGCTTGTGCAATACCCCGTGTCGCAGATCACAGAGCGTCGGGCATAAGATGCACGCGGTTGGGCTTGTGACCTGCTTCACATGTTCCCGATCTTCGCCGGGGCGGGCGGGGTTCGCGGGACTGGTGGGGCGGACGTGAGCCCGACGCCAACCGCCAGCAGTCAGTGCCGACTGAGAGGAGCGAGGAGCGGTGAACGCTTATGCGCCCATCCTCGTACTGGGAGCCCTCGGGGCAGGCTTTGCGATCTTCTCCGTGGTCATGGCCACGTTGATCGGGCCCAAGCGGTACAACCGGGCCAAGCTCGAGGCCTACGAGTGCGGTATCGAGCCGACCCCCACGCCGGCCGGCGGCGGGCGCTTCCCGATCAAGTACTACCTGACGGCGATGCTCTTCATCATTTTCGATATCGAGATCGTCTTCCTGTACCCCTGGGCCGTCACCTTCGACGCCCTGGGGATCTTCGGGCTCGTGGAGATGCTGCTCTTCGTGCTCACCGTCTTCGTCGCGTACGCGTACGTATGGCGGCGCGGCGGCCTGGAATGGGACTGAGGGGCCACAAGTCATGGGACTCGAAGAAAAGCTGCCGAGCGGCTTCCTGCTGACCACCGTCGAGCAGGCCGCGGGCTGGGTACGCAAGTCGTCCGTCTTCCCCGCCACGTTCGGCCTCGCCTGTTGCGCCATCGAGATGATGACCACCGGCGCCGGCCGTTACGACCTGGCGCGCTTCGGCATGGAGGTCTTCCGGGGCTCGCCCCGCCAGGCGGACCTGATGATCGTCGCCGGCCGGGTCAGCCAGAAGATGGCGCCGGTGCTCCGGCAGGTCTACGACCAGATGCCGAACCCCAAGTGGGTGATCTCCATGGGGGTCTGCGCCTCCTCCGGCGGCATGTTCAACAACTACGCGATCGTCCAGGGCGTCGACCACATCGTGCCGGTCGACATCTACCTCCCCGGCTGCCCGCCACGGCCGGAGATGCTGATGGACGCCATCCTCAAGCTCCACCAGAAGATCCAGTCCTCCAAGCTCGGCGTGAACGCCGAGGAGGCGGCCCGCGAGGCGGAGGAGGCGGCGCTCAAGGCCCTGCCCACGATCGAGATGAAGGGGCTGCTGCGATGAGCGACGCGAACAGCGCGAAC
>NZ_JAPSKN010000228.1 GCF_031181705.1 Streptomyces sp. | reverse complement strand
GGCTCGGCGGGCCGTGCAGAGCAGGTACTCCCAGTCCATGACCGTCCCGCCCGGGCTCGTCCCCAGGTCGGCGGTGCGGGCCAGTTCCGCCAGTTCGCGGTCCAGGGCGGCGACCCGGTCGGGGTCGTCGGCGATGTTCTTGTAGACGCTGATGGTCGGGCCGTAGCGCTCCTTGAAGTAGTCGCGGAACAGCTCCGGCGTCGCGAAGCGCTCGACCCGGACGGTCCGCCGCTCGGCGCGCAGGTCCGTGACCCGGTCGCCGAGGAGGGCGCGCACATGGTCCTCGTCGCCCCACAGCGGGGGCGGCTGGGCGCCCGGCGGGGGCGGGGGTGCGTAGGGCTTCATGATGGCGAACATCCGTCCGATGAATCCCTGGGGCGTCCAGCTCAGCAGCCCGATGGTGCCGCCCGGGCGGCAGACGCGGACGAGTTCGCCGGCGGCCCGCTGGTGGTGCGGGGCGAACATGACGCCCACGCAGGACAGCACGGTGTCGAACTCCGCGTCGCCGAAGGGCAGGGCCTCGGCGTCGGCCTCCTGCCAGGTCAGGCGTGCCCCCTGCCGCTCGGCCACGCGCCGCCCGGCCTCGAACAGCTCGGGTGTCAGGTCGGAGGCGACGACGTCCGCGCCGGCCAGGGCCGCCGGGATCGCGGCGTTGCCGGAGCCGGCACCGATGTCCAGCACCCGGTGGCCGGAACGCACGCCGCACGCCTCGACCAGGACCGGTCCCAGCTCGGGGATGATCTCGGCGGCCAGGGACGGGTAGTCGCCCTGGGCCCACATGGCGCGGTGCTTGGACTTCCAAGCCCGGTCGGCCTCGGCCGTGCTCTGCTGTGTCGTCATGGCTGCGCTCCTCACCGGTCGGGCGGCGGGTCCGCGCGACGGGGTGTGAGCGGTTCGCCGCCTCTATCGAGCGTAGGGAGGGGGCGGGGGTGTGTCCTGCCGGGCAGCGTGGGAGTGCGCGTCCTCGCCCTCACGGTGGGGGTGGTCGGGGCCGCGCCAGGAGTGTCCGTCCTCGGAACGGCGCGATCGACGTGCGCCCGACTGACTCCCCGTTGACGCGCCGACCGCTGCGGGCGGACCCCCGCGCACGGCCCCTTCTCGCCGTGCGCGGGTGCGGGCGCGTCGTCCTATGCGGCTTCGTCCCGGGCCGCGGCCCGCTTCAGTGCCGCGTCGCGCCTGCGGACGTAGTAGATGCCGATGAGGCCCAGGCCGCCTCCGGCCAGGCAGGTCCAGATCCACCAGGTGCTGCCGCGGTCGTCGAACCAGCCGTAGAAGGGGAGCTGGACGACGAAGAGGACGAACCACAGGATCGTGCCGCCGGTGATGGTGGCGACCACGGGGCCCTCCAAGGGCTCCGGCGCCTCGTGTCGGGGGGTCCACTTCGCCATGGGGACAGCTTACGAGGCGATCAGGTCTACGCGCGGAGATGGCCGAGTGGGGTGTCATATGTTCATACTGAAACGGTTTGTGTCTGACCACTTCTCTTCGTAGGAAACACCAAACACATGTCCTCCTCGGCTCCCGCCAAGGTCCCCGCCCCTGAACAGCCGGGAGCCGGGCCCACGAACGGCGCACTCGACCGCTTCTTCCGCATCTCCGAGCGCGGCAGCACCCTGTCCCGCGAGGTCCGCGGCGGTCTCGCCACCTTCTTCGCGATGGCCTACATCATCGTGCTGAACCCGATCATCCTCGGCAGCGCCAAGGACATGTACGGTCATCAGCTCGACAACGGGCAGCTGGTCACCGCGACGGCCCTCACGGCGGCGCTCACCACGCTCCTCATGGGTGTGATCGGCAACGTCCCGATCGCGCTGGCCGCCGGTCTCGGCGTGAACTCGGTGGTCGCCCTCCAGCTCGCCCCGCGTATGTCCTGGCCGGACGCGATGGGCATGGTGGTGTTGGCCGGTTTCGTGGTGATGCTGCTGGTCGCCACGGGGCTGCGCGAGCGCGTGATGAACGCCGTGCCCTACGGGCTGCGCAAGGCCATCTCCATCGGTATCGGCCTGTTCATCATGCTGATCGGGCTGGTCGACGCCGGCTTCGTCTCCCGGATCCCGGACGCCGCCCAGACCACCGTCCCGCTCCAGCTCGGCGGCGACGGGCATCTGAACGGCTGGCCCGTGCTGGTCTTCGTGCTGGGGGTCCTGCTGACCCTGGCGCTGATCGTCCGCAAGGTCTCGGGCGCGATCCTGATCTCGATCGTCGCCATGACGGTCGTCGCGGTGGTCATCAACGCGGTCGCCAAGGTGCCGAGCTGGGGTCTGACCACGCCCAAGTGGCCGGGCAACCCGGTCGCCGGCCCGGACTTCGGGCTGGTCGGGCAGGTCAGCCTGTTCGGCGGCTTCGACAAGGTCGGCGTGCTGACCGGTGTGCTGTTCGTCTTCACCGTGCTGCTGTCGTGCTTCTTCGACGCGATGGGCACGATCATGGGCGTCTCCGACGAGGCGAAGCTGACCGACGGCGAGGGCCAGATGCCCGGCATCAACAAGGTGCTGTTGGTGGACGGCCTCGCGGTCGCCGCCGGTGGCGCCAGCTCCTCCTCGGCGACCACGGCGTTCGTGGAGTCCACGGCGGGTGTCGGTGAGGGTGCCCGGACGGGTCTCGCCAACGTGGTCACCGGCGGTCTCTTCGCCGCCGCGCTCTTCTTGACCCCCGTCGCCACGATGGTCCCGTCCCAGGCGGCCACCCCGGCGCTGGTGGCGGTCGGCTTCCTGATCCTGGCCGGTTCGGTGAAGGAGATCGACTGGGCGGACTACACGATCGCCGTGCCGGCCTTCGTGACCATGCTGATGATGCCGTTCACCTACTCGATCACGAACGGCATCGGCATGGGCTTCATCACCTTCGTGGTGCTGCGGCTGGCCGCCGGACGGGGCCGTGAGGTGCCGTCGGCGATGTACGCGGTGGCGGCGGTGTTCGCCTTCTACTACCTGATGCCGGCGCTGGGTCTGACCTGATCCTCGTCCTCGGAGCCGGACGGGCCGTAGAACCTCTCCGTCTCCTCGACGGCGGTCTGGAACCGCTGGTCGAAGTCATCGCGAATGAGCGTCCGGACGACGTAGTCCTGGACGCTCATTCCTCGTTTCGCGGCATGGTGCCGGAGCCGTTCGAGCAGCTCGTGGTCTATTCGCAGGCTGAGCACGCTGGTCCCCATGACCATGAGGGTCGCCGCACCGTTCGCCGCGGTGTGTCACGTTCCCCACCGGGATCACCCGTATGAGTGATGTTGCCGGTCAGTGGCGGGCGTCACGGGGCTTTCCCGTGCCCCCGGTGGTCTTTAGCGAGAGTAATGAGTTACGCTAAAGAACATGCCGGACCTCAGCCATGGCGACGACGCAGCCGCCGTGAACTCCCTCCGATCCGCCGTGATGCGGCTGTCCCGTCGCCTCAAGCACCAGCGGGTCGACGAGTCGCTCAGCCCCACCGAGATGTCGGTGCTCGGCACCCTGTCCCTGTGCGGCAGGGCCACACCGGGCGAGCTCGCCCGCAAGGAGCACGTCCAGCCGCCGTCGATGACCCGCATCGTGGCGCTGCTGGAGGCCAAGGGACTGGTCCGTCTGGAGCCGCACCCCGAGGACCGGCGCCAGAAGGTCGTGACGCGCACCGAGCAGGCCGAGGCGATGCTCGAGGAGAGCCGCGCCAAGCGGAACGCGTTCCTGTCCTCCCTGGTGGAGAACCTCGACGAGGACGAGTGGGCCAAACTGCGCGCCGCCGCCCCCGTGCTGGAGAAGCTCGCGCACCTGTAAGCCGTATGTAGCAAGGAGGCGAACCCTTTGAGTTCGGGACCCGGAACAGCTTCCGCCCCCGCACCTGAACCCCACGACTCCCCGCCCGCTCCCGCAGCACCCGCCTCCGGCGACCGCGTCCGCAGGTCCTCGATGTTCTCGTCCCTGAAGGTGCGCAACTACCGCCTGTTCTTCATGGGGCAGGTCGTCTCCAACATCGGCACCTGGATGCAGCGCATCGCCCAGGACTGGCTCGTGCTCAGCCTCACCGGCTCCTCCGCCGCCGTCGGCATAACGACCGCCCTGCAGTTCCTGCCGATGCTCCTGTTCGGCCTCTACGGCGGTGTCCTCGTCGACCGGTTGCGCAAACGGCCCACGCTGCTCGTGACCCAGACGTCGATGGCGCTCACGGCGATCGCCCTGGCCGTCCTCACGCTCACCGGCCACGTCCAGGTGTGGCACGTGTACGTCGCCGCCTTCGCGGTCGGTCTCGCCACCGTCGTCGACAACCCGGCCCGCCAGTCCTTCGTCTCCGAGCTGGTCGGCCCCGGCCAGCTGCAGAACGCGGTCAGCCTGAACTCGGCGAACTTCCAGTCGGCCCGCCTGGTCGGCCCCGCCGTCGCGGGCATACTGATCACCGGCGTCGGCACCGGCTACGCCTTCCTCTTCAACGGCCTGTCCTTCATCGCGCCGCTCACCGGCCTGCTGCTGATGCGCGCCCGCGAGCTGCACGCCGTCGAGCGTGCCCCGCGGGGCAAGGGGCAGCTGCGCGAGGGCGTCCGCTATGTCACCGGCCG
This sequence comes from Streptomyces sp., assembly GCF_031181705.1. Classification (GTDB taxonomy): domain Bacteria; phylum Actinomycetota; class Actinomycetes; order Streptomycetales; family Streptomycetaceae; genus Streptomyces. The sequence goes on along the minus strand of NZ_JAPSKN010000228.1, from coordinate 830 downwards.
GCCGGAGCTGATCTGGCCGATCGTCCTGGTCGGCTTCGTCGGCACGTTCGCCTTCAACTTCCCCGTCTACCTGTCGGCCTTCGCGGACGACGTCTTCCACGCGGGCGCGGGCGCCTACAGCATGTTCAACACGCTGATGGCGGTCGGCTCGGTCGCGGGGGCGCTGCTCGCGGCGCGGCGGGGCACGGCCCGGCTGCGGCTGCTGATCGTGGCGGCGATGGCCTTCGGCGCGCTGGAGATCCTGGCCGCGACGGTCCCGGCCCTGTGGATGTTCGCCCTGCTCATGGTGCCGCTGGGGCTGTTCGGCATGACGGTCAACGTCACGACGAACACCAGCATCCAGATGTCCACCGACCCGGCCATGCGCGGCCGTGTCATGGCCCTCTACATGATGGTCTTCCTCGGCGGCTCCCCGGTCGGCGCCCCGATCGTCGGCTGGGTCACCGACACCTACGGCGCGCGCGTCGGCCTCGCGGCGGGCGGCGCGGTGGCGGTGGCGGCCGCGGCCGCGATCGGCCTGGTCCTGGCCCGCGTGGGCAACCTCCGCCTGGCGGTCGGCTGGCACCGCGGGCATCCCCGGGTGCGGTTCGTGCCGCGGGACCAACGGGAGGAGCTGGCCCCGGCGGCGTAGCGGGGCCGTCGGCCCCGGGGGAACTCGTCGGTGTTCAGGACGAGGCCGACCACGGTGCCGGTCAGGTCGATCTCGTCTTTCGAAGCCCAGGCTCGGCTCGCCCCGGTACTCGCCGTGCAGGCGTCCTTCTTGGGGCCGTAGTCGTTCGCCCCGGTCTTCCTGGAGATCACTTCGGCGACGAACTCGACGTCCTCGTACC